>NZ_JALNUR010000020.1 GCF_026540895.1 Sphingomonas sp. GM_Shp_1
GGTGCGAGCCGAGGACGGTTCGGCGGGCATGGCCAGCGGCTGCACCACTTCGCGCCGGGCGGCGAACAGGATCGGCGTTTCCGCCGGAGCCTCCGGCGCATTAGCGATCTGCGCCTCGACCGGCTGCGGCAATGCCTGCATCATGTCCTGCACCACCGCGGCGGAGGGCGCGGCGTTGAGCGCCAGGGTCAGCGGCTGCCCCCCATCGGACACGCGCCGGATACCCAGCAGCGAGGCGACCTGATCCCCCGGATTGGTGGCGGCGGCAAACGCGGCCCATTCCTGCATCCGCACCTCGACATCAGCGGGCGCCATGTCGGCGGAGGCGGCCATCCGTGCCATGTCCCATTGGCCCGACAGCGCGAGCGACAGAGCGAGATTCTGTCGCGTCTTGACGGTCGCTCCCTGTTCGCGCGCGGCAGCGGTCAGGATGCGAACCCCGTCCGCCGGAGCCCCGGCCAGCGCCATGGCCAGCCCGAGGTCCGCCGCCGGGATCATCGCCGCATGGCGCTCCAGCAAGGCCTGCGCGCCCTCGCCATTGCCGCCCGCGATCATCGCCAGCGACAGGTTCAGCGCCGAGCGGCCATCCGCCGGATCGAGTTGCAGCGCATCGGTAAAGGCCTGTCGCGCGGAGGCGAAGCGCCCGGCCTGGAGATAGCTTTGCCCGAGCAGCGCGCGATACGCCGCCCGATGCGGTTCGGCGGCGACCAGCCGTTCGGCCAGCGCCACCGCGCCGTCCCCGTCATGCTGGGCCAGCACGCGCCGGGTCTGGTCGGCCAGCTTCGCGATCGCCCGTGCGTCCCCCGCCCGATCGCTTAACCGTCCGGTCCGCGGGCCGGTCGCCGCGCACCCGGTCAGGGCGCCGCCGACGATCAACGCGCCGACGCTACAGGTGATGAAAATGCGGATCGTCGTCATTCTGGTCATCCGTCATGCCCGGCGGATGGCATGCCCCTGCCCCATCCTGCCCATTTCGGACGGACGCTAACCATGAACGGTCTAAGGAAATGTTAAATCCGCCCGACCGCTTTACCCGCGACCGGGGCCGGGGCATGGATGGCGCGAACCATCTTTGCGGGAAGGACGAAGGATGATGCGCAAATTCCCGGTCATCGGCGCGGGGCTGACCGCCATCGCCGTCTGTCTTGCCGCCACCCCCGCCCTGGCCGATGTGAAGGCGGGCGTCGATGCCTGGGCGCGCGGCGATTATCGCCAGGCGGTCGAGGAATGGCGCGGCCCCGCCGTCGCGGGCGAGGCCGATGCGCAGTTCAACCTGGCTCAGGCCTATAAGCTGGGGCGCGGCGTACCGCTCGACCCCGCGCTGGCCGAAAGCTGGTTCCGCAAGGCCGCGATGCAGGGGCATTTCCCGGCGGCCGACAATTACGGCCTCGCGCTGTTCCAGGCGGGCAAGCGGGCCGAAGCGCTGCCCTGGCTCGAAAAGTCGGTGGCGCGGGGCGAGCCGCGTGCCGAACTGGTGCTGGGCACGATGCTGTTCAACGGCGACGGCGTGACCCGCGACTATCCGCGCGCCTATGCGCTGATGACGCTGGCGTCGCAGGCCGGCTTGCAGTCCGCGTCCGAGACGCTCGCGCAGATGGACCAGTATATTACCCCCGCCGATCGGCAACGGGGCACGCAATTGGTGCAGGACTATAGCGCCAGGTTGGCCGCGACGCCCGCCCCGGCTCCCGGTGGGCCGACCCGGGTGGTGGTGGGTGGCGAACCGCCTCGCGCGACCGGCACGCCCGTCGCCGCCGCGCGTCCGGTGGTTCAGCCGGTCCCCGTCGCGCCTTCGCGTCCCACCGGGCCGGGGGCGAGCTACCCCGTTCCGGGCGGGGCGGCGGCGGCCCCGGATCGCGCCGCCGAGGCTCCGAAAGCCGCCGCCCCCCGCGCCACCACTCCGCGCAGCGTCGCGAAGGCTCCGGCCAAACCGGCTCCAGTTCGCAAGAGCGGCGGCGCATGGCGCATCCAGCTCGGCGCCTTCCGCGACAAGGAAAACGCCAGCGCGCTGTGGCAAAAGCTCCGCGCGCGTCTCGGCGGCGCGGAGCCCTTCTATGTCACCGCGGGCGGCGTTACGCGGTTGCAGGCCGGGGGCTATGCCGGTCGCGGCGAGGCGCAGGCCGCGTGCAGTCGTTCCGGCCAGTCCTGTATGGTGGTGGCGCCGTAACGGGACGTTCGATTACGCCGTGACCCACTCCGCGCTCGGAATTCCCTGGGCATAGAGCAGCGCGGTCAGGTCGTTATAATCGACGCGCGCCGCCGCCGCGCCCGCGACGATCGGCTTGGCGCGATAGGCCACCCCCAAGCCGGCGCGGCGGATCATCGCCAGATCGTTCGCCCCGTCGCCCACCGCCATGCTGGCCGATGGATCGAGCCCCAGATCGGCCAGCGCCTCGACCAGCGTCTTTTCCTTGGTATCCGAACCCACGATCGGCTTGCGCACCGTGCCGGTCAGCTTGCCGTGCGCGATCTCCAGATAATTGGCGATGGCGCGGTCGAAGCCGATCTCGGTGGCGACCGGCTCGGCGAAGCGGGTGAAGCCCCCCGACACCAGGATCGCATGACCGCCGCGCGCCTTCATCGTGCGGACCAGCGCACGGGCCCCGGCCATCAACGTGACCCGCTCGGCCAGGCAGCGCTCGATGACGCTCTCGTCCAGCCCTTCCAGCAGCGCCACACGGGCGTCGAGCGCGGCGGCGAAGTCGAGCTCACCCCGCATCGCGCGCTCCGTCACCTCGGCGACCTGCTCCTTGATCCCGGCATAATCGGCCAGTTCGTCGATGCATTCGACGGTGATCATGGTGGAGTCCATGTCGGCGACGAGCAGCCGCTTCTCGCGGTGCGCGGCGGGCTGAACGATGACATCGAGGGGCAGTCGACGTCCAAACCCACCTTCGGCGATAGAGCAGGCGCGTTCCCGCATGGCATCGGCCAGGCCTGCGCAATCGCCGAGCGAAAACTCCGCAGCCGGTTCGAACACCAGATCGGCGGCACGGCCCTCGTCCAGCCATTCGACCGACACCAGCCGCCCGGCCGTGCATTCGGTGTCGAATTCATGGGCGATGTCAGAAAGCAGCGAGGCGTCGAAGTTCTGATCGGCTATGTAGGTCGCAATGAACACAATGGCTCTCCCGAATGTGGCGCTCATCGCAGGGCCGACCGCCAGCGGCAAGTCCGCATTGGCGCTCGATCTGGCGAAGGCGACCGGCGGCACGATCATCAATGCCGATTCGGCGCAGGTCTATCGCGACCTGTCGATCCTGACCGCCCGTCCCTCGCGCGAAGAGGAAGCGCAGGCGCCGCACCGGCTTTTCGGCCATGTCGATGGGGCGGACACCGGCTATTCGGCGGCGCGCTGGGCGGCGGAGGCACGCGCGGCGATCGAGGATAGCGTCGCGGCGGGATCGTTGCCCATCCTGGTCGGCGGGACCGGCCTTTATATGCGTACCCTGCTCGACGGCATCGCGCCCGTGCCCGAGATCGACCCCGCCATCCGCGCCGAGGTCCGGGCGTTGCCCGTGGCGGACGCCCATGCCGCCCTGTCGCGCGAAGACCCACAGGCCGCTGCGCGGCTGAACCCCGCCGACACCACCCGCGTCGCACGCGCACTGGAGGTGGTGCGCTCTACCGGCCGCGCGCTGCATGAATGGCAGGCGCGGAGAGAAGGCGGCATCGGCGAGCGCATCGCCCTGTCCGCCGTCATCCTGCTTCCCGACCGCGACTGGCTGAATGCGCGGATCGACACCCGCTTCGGCGAGATGCTGGACGAAGGACTGGACGAGGCCGCCGCGCTGCTCGCAAGATCAGACCTGCCCGCCGACGCGCCCATCCGCCGCGCCATCGGTGTGCCCGAGGCCGCCGCGCTGCTGGCGGGCACCATGACCCGCGCGGAAGCCGAGGCGGCGGGAGCACTCGCGACAAGGCGTTATGCCAAAAGGCAATTTACTTGGTTCCGTCATCAGCCCGGCCCCGGCTGGACCGTGATTTCCGACACCGCGCCTGATGTGCGCCGCAGCACAATAGAAACTTTATTGCGCAATTGACGGTTGACGCGCACTTTTTAAACTTGTAGCCGCGCCTCTCCCGACAAGCCCCGTCAGTGGGCACGGACGCAGAAGGACGAAGACGATGACCGAGAAAAGCGGAGCCGATATCCTGGTCGAGGCGCTGTGCGATCTCGGCGTGGAGGTCGTCTTCGGCTATCCGGGTGGTGCGGTGCTGCCGATCTATGACGCGCTGTTCCGGGCGGCCAAGAACGGAGGGCGCATCCGCCACATTCTGGTCCGCCACGAACAGGCGGCGACGCACGCGGCGGAGGGCTATGCCCGCTCGACCGGCAAGCCCGGCGTGGTGCTCGTCACCTCCGGGCCGGGCGCGACCAATGCGGTCACCGGCATCACCGACGCGCTGCTCGATTCGATCCCGATGGTGGTCATCACCGGCCAGGTGCCGACCGCGCTGATCGGCACCGATGCGTTCCAGGAAGCCGACACGGTCGGCATCACGCGCCACTGTTCCAAGCACAATTATCTGGTCAAGGATCCCGCGCGGCTGGGCGAGGTGATCCATGAGGCGTTCCACATCGCGACCTCGGGCCGCCCCGGTCCGGTCGTGATCGACATCCCCAAGGACGTGCAGGTCGCCACCGCCCGCTATCAGAAGCCGGGCCCGATCCGTCACAAGACCTATCGCCCGCAGGTGAAGGCCGACCAGAGCCAGATCGAGCAGCTGGTCGACATGCTGGCGGCGGCGGAACGTCCGATCCTCTATACCGGAGGCGGCATCATCAATTCGGGTCCAGCCGCGTCGCAACTGCTGCGCGAACTGGCCCGCATCACCGGCGCGCCCGTCACCTCGACCCTGATGGGTCTGGGCGCCTTCCCGGCCAGCGACCCGCAATGGCTGGGGATGCTGGGCATGCACGGCACCTATGAAGCCAATATGGCGATGAACCAGGCCGATCTGGTGGTGGCACTCGGCAGCCGCTTCGACGACCGCGTGACCGGGCGGCTGGATGCGTTCAGCCCCAACAGCCGCAAGGTGCATGTCGATATCGACCGGTCGAGCGTGAACAAGAATGTCCGCGTCGACCTGGCCATCATCGCCGATGTCGGCCACGCGCTGGAGGATGCGGTGCGCATCTGGAAGTCGCGCCAGCATCCCAAGCCCGACACCACCGAGTGGCAGCGCCGCATTGCGGGCTGGCGCGCGGTCGGCTGCCTCTCCTTCCCGGAGAATGGCGACGCGATCATGCCGCAGCGGGCGATCCGCGCGCTGTACGACGCGACCAAGGCGCGCCAGCCGATCATCACCACCGAGGTCGGCCAGCACCAGATGTGGGCCGCGCAGCATTTCGGCTTCGAAAAGCCCAACAAGTGGCTGACCAGCGGCGGTCTCGGCACCATGGGTTACGGCCTGCCCGCCGCGATCGGCGCGCAGCTCGGCAATCCGGGTGCGCTGGTGATCGACATCGCCGGTGAAGCCTCGATCCAGATGAACATCCAGGAACTGGCGACGGCGACGCAATATCGCCTGCCGGTCAAGATCTTCATCCTGAACAACGAATATATGGGCATGGTCCGCCAGTGGCAGGAACTGACCTATGAGAGCCGCTATGCCGAAAGCTATTCGGACTCGCTGCCCGACTTCGTGAAGCTGGGCGAGGCTTACGGCTGGAAGGGCATCCTGATCGAGCACCGGCACGAGTTGGAAGACGGCATCGCCGCGATGCTGGACCATGACGGACCGGTGATCGTCGACTGCCGCGTCGCCAAGCTCGCCAACTGCTTCCCGATGATCCCGTCAGGGGCGGCGCATACCGACATGATCCTTCAGGCCAATGAGGTATCGGGCACCATGGACGACGAGGCCAAGGCGCTGGTTTGACCGGATCGTCGCCCCAGCGAAGGCTGGGGCCTCAACAAAGCATGGGTTGACATAATAGGGAGATCCCGGCCTTCGCCGGGATGACGGCCGAATGCACATCAAGACCGAACAGGTGGAACGCCACACGCTGGCGGTGATCGTCGACAACGAGCCCGGCATCCTCGCCCGGATCGCAGGTTTGTTCACCGCGCGCGGCTATAATATCGAGAGCCTGACCGTGTCGGAGATCACCGCCGACAAGGCGGTCAGCCGCATCACCATCGTCACCAGCGCCTCGCCGCCGGTGATGGAGCAGATCATCGCCCAGCTCGACCGGCTGGTCCCCGTCCACAAAGTCGCCGACCTGACCGTGCTGGGCGATCATGTCGAGCGCGAACTGGCGCTGGTGAAGGTCGCGGGCACCGGCGACCGCCGAATCGAGGCGCTGCGCCTGGCCGAAGTCTATCGCGCCCGCGTAGTCGATGCGACGATCGGCAGCTTCGTGTTCGAGGTCACCGGCACCATCGCCAAGATCGACAAATTCGTCGAACTGATGGGCGAGGTCGGCCTGGTCGAGGTCGCCCGCACCGGCATCGCCGCCATCTCGCGCGGGGCCGAAGCGGCCTGAAGCATCTTCACAACCATCACATCACAACCACCATCGTCACCCCAGCGAAAGCTGGGGTCTCTTGGAAGGCTCCAGGCCTCACTGCATGAGATGCCAGCCTGCGCTGGCATGACGGACGTATCGAAAGGGAAGAAACCAATGCGTGTCTATTACGATCGCGACGCCGA
This sequence comes from Sphingomonas sp. GM_Shp_1, assembly GCF_026540895.1. Taxonomy (GTDB): domain Bacteria; phylum Pseudomonadota; class Alphaproteobacteria; order Sphingomonadales; family Sphingomonadaceae; genus Sphingomonas. Next base: position 6,661 of record NZ_JALNUR010000020.1, read on the forward strand.
TCTGAACCTGATCTCCGAGAAGAACATCGCCATCCTGGGTTACGGTAGCCAAGGCCATGCCCATGCGCAGAACCTGCGTGATTCGGGCGTCAAGAATGTCGCGATCGCGCTGCGCCCCGGTTCGGCCTCGGCCGCCAAGGCGGAAGGCGCCGGCTTCAAGGTCATGTCGAACCAGGAAGCGGCCGCCTGGGCCGACATCCTCATGATCCTGGCCCCCGACGAGCATCAGGCCGCGATCTATGAGGCTGACATCAAGGGCAATATGAAGCCCGGCGCCGCGCTCGCCTTCGCGCACGGCCTGAACGTGCATTTCGGCCTGATCGAGCCGCCCGCGGACATCGACGTCATCATGATCGCGCCAAAGGGCCCCGGCCACACGGTGCGCAGCGAATATGTGCGCGGCGGCGGCGTGCCCTGCCTGATCGCGATCCATCAGGACGCCAGCGGCAACGCGCATGACGTGGCCTTGGCCTATGCCAGCGGCGTCGGCGGCGGTCGTTCGGGCATCATCGAGACCAACTTCCGCGAAGAGTGCGAAACCGATCTGTTCGGCGAGCAGGCCGTGCTGTGCGGCGGCGCGACCGCGCTGGTCCAAGCGGGCTTCGAGACGCTGGTCGAGGCGGGCTATGCCCCCGAAATGGCCTATTTCGAGTGTCTTCACGAGCTGAAGCTGATCGTCGACCTGATGTATGAGGGCGGCATCGCCAACATGCGCTACTCGATCTCGAACACCGCCGAGTACGGCGACATCAAGACCGGCCCGCGCATCATCACCGAGGAAACCAAGAAGGAAATGAAGCGCGTCCTCGCCGACATCCAGTCGGGCCGCTTCGTGAAGGACTTCGTGCTCGACAACCGCGCCGGCCAGCCCGAACTGAAGGCCAGCCGCATCGCCGCCAAGCGCCACCCGATCGAACAGGTCGGCGCCGAACTGCGCGCGATGATGCCGTGGATCGGGGCGAACAAGCTGGTGGACAAGGCGAAGAACTGATCTTTTCGCCCGGGGCGGGCTCGGTGAGACACCGTTGCCCTCCCCCATCCCCTCCCGCTTGCGGGAGGGGAGCGCTATTGGGCAGCCGTTACGCTTTACCCGCACCTATCCACAGGTTGTAAAGCCGGTCATTATGCTGACCGCAGCCGCAGGCACGCCCCTCCCGCAAGCGGGAGGGGATGGGGGAGGGCAAGGAGCCTCGCAGAGACCACCCCCCAACTCCAACCCGGAAACGCATCGTTGCGACCTTGGCCTTTGACGTGCGTTATGCGCACCGACCAGAAAGGGCTGGTTCAACAGGGAGTATACCCATGCGTTTCGTCCTTCCCGCCGCCATGGCGCTCGTCCTCGCCGCCCCCGCCATCGCCCAGACCGCGCCGCAGGGCACGCCCGGCGCCCCCGTGGCCTCGCGCGTCGTCGCCGGCACCTATGCCGTCGACCCCGCCCACACCCAGGTCACCTGGGCGCTGAACCATATGGGCTTCTCGACGCTTGAGGGGCAGTTCGGCGCGTCCGAAGGCTCGCTGACCCTCGACCCCGCCAAGCCCCAGGCGGCCAAGGTCGACGTGACCTTCAAGATCGACAATCTCTCGGTCACCGCCGCCCCCTTCGCCAATCACCTGAAGTCGAAGGACTTCTTCGACGCCGCGACCTATCCGACCGCGCGCTTCGTCTCGACGAGTGTGAAGGTCATGGGCACCAAGGCGGTCATCACCGGTAACCTGACCATCAAGGACCAGACCAAGCCGGTCACGCTGAACGCCACCTTCTTTGGTGCGGGCACCAACCCGATGTCGAAGAAGCTGAACATCGGCTTCCGCGCGACGGGCAAGATCAAGCGTTCGGACTTCGGCGTCGGCGCCTATGTTCCGGTCGTGGGCGATGACGTCGACCTGACGATCAACGCCGCCTTCACCGCGCAGTAACTCCCAAGACCCATACCAGGGCGACGAGGCCGCTCCCATTGGGGGCGGCCTCGTTCTTTTGTGCCTGCCCCGTCAGGTGGCCGTCATCAATCTCGATATGGACAAGCGCGCCACGACGCGGCATGAACCGCTCCATCATGATCGCCGCGCTGCTGCTCCGTTCGCTTCGACTTATCCGCCCTTAGGGGAGGATCGGCGTGGCCATGCGCGACTTCCCTAAGGGCTGAACGAACCCGAATAGCCTAATCCCGCCGCGCCCCTGGCCTGACGCGGCCGAGAATGCTGGAAGACCCGACGATCATGCTCCGCGACCCTTCGACCAAATACCGCCCCTTCCCCACCATCGCCCTGCCCGACCGGCAATGGCCGAACCGCACGATCACCAAGGCCCCACGCTGGCTGTCGACCGACCTGCGCGACGGCAACCAGGCGCTGATCGACCCGATGGACGCCGAGAAGAAGACCCGGATGTTCGACCTGCTGGTCAAGGTCGGGCTGAAGGAGATCGAGGTCGGCTTTCCGTCGGCGGGCGCGACCGAGTTCGACTTCATCTCCGGCCTGATCCGTGACGACCGCATTCCCGACGACGTGACGATCCAGGTCCTGACCCAGTCGCGCCGCGACCTGATCGAGCGCAGCTTCGAAAGCCTGGACGGCGCGCGCACCGCCATCGTCCATCTCTACAACGCGGTCAGCCCGGCCTGGCGCAAGATCGTGTTCGGCATGACCCGCGACCAGGTCCGCGAGATCGCGGTCGAGGGCGCCAAGATCCTGCGCGACGAAGCCGCCAAGCGCCCGAACACCGACTGGCATTTCGAATATAGCCCGGAGACCTTCTCGACCGCCGAGCTGGATTTCTCGGTCGAGGTGTGCGCGGCCGTCATGGACGTGCTGAAGCCGACGCCCGAGCATCCGCTGATCCTGAACCTGCCCGCCACCGTCGAGTGCGCGACGCCCAATGTCTATGCCGACCAGATCGAATGGTTCGGCCGTAACATCCCGAACCGCGATTCGGTGGCCATCTCGCTTCACACGCATAACGACCGGGGCACCGGCGTCGCGGCGGCGGAGTTGGGCGTGATGGCGGGCGCGGACCGGGTCGAGGGCTGTCTGCTCGGCAATGGCGAGCGGACCGGCAATTGCGATCTCGTGACCGTCGCGCTCAACATGTACACGCAAGGGGTCGATCCGGGCCTGAACCTGTCCGACATCGACGAGGTGGTGAACACGGTGCAATATTGCACCAACCTGCCCGTCCATCCGCGCACCCCCTATGCGGGCGAACTGGTCTTCACCGCTTTCTCGGGCAGTCACCAGGACGCGATCAAGAAGGGTTTCGCCGCACAGGCCGCGCGCAACGACGATCTGTGGGAAGTCCCCTATCTCCCCATCGATCCCGCCGACCTGGGACGCAGTTACGAGGCGGTGATCCGCGTCAATTCGCAGTCGGGCAAGGGCGGTGTCGCCTGGGTGATCGAGCAGGACAAGGGGCTGAAGCTGCCCAAGCGGCTCCAGGCCGATTTCAGCCGCCATGTCCAGGCGCTGGCCGACACGACCAGCCGCGAACTCAACGCCGCCGATATCTGGGCGGGGTTCGAGGCGACCTATCTGCCGCGCGAGGGCGACCGGTTCGTGCTGCGCGACTATGAGGAAAGCGGTTCGGCGGGGCAGCGGACCTTTATCGGGCGCGTGCTGGTCGATGGTGAGGAGCGGTCGATCGCAGGTCGCGGCAACGGCCTGATCTCCAGCGTGATCGCCGCGCTGGCCGACACCACCGGACCGAATTTGGAGGTCATCGACTATAACGAGCACGCCATCGGCCACGGTGCCGATGCGCAGGCCGCCGCCTATGTCGAGGCGCGGACCGCCGATGGGCGGATCGTGTTCGGTGTCGGGCTCGATACCGACATCGCCACGGCCAGCGTCCGTGCGGTGCTCTCCGCCGCCAACCGGGCCTGATGCGCCCGACCGCCGCCCTTCTCGGCTAAGACGATGGCGGCGGTCCCACCCTCCGCGCCGGGCCGGTGGGATTTCATCCCGCAGCGCTACCGCGAAAAGCTGCGCGAGCGGGGTGCGTCGATCACGCTGACGGTGCTGGCGCATCTGCTGCTGGCCTGGCTGCTCTTCCACCTCGCGCCCAAGCTGATCGAGCCGGAGAAGTCGTCCTCACTCAACAGCTTCTCGGTCTCGCCTTCGGATCAGGACGCGGGGGCGCCGGTGCCCGAGACCCGCACCGTCACCCGCAAACCGGCGGCGGCCGGGGGCTCGAAGGCCCCCGTCACCCCCAAGCAGCCGGTCACGCCCAAGCCGCCGACCGAAAAACAGGCCGATCAATCCGCCCCGACGCCCTGGCAATGGGGCGACAAGTCGCTGTTCGACGCGGGCGATATCGCCGCCATGCCCAAGGGATCGGGCAAGGGTGTCGGGTCGAGCGACGGCGACGATCGCGGCCAGGACAGCGCATCCGCCTATGGCCCCGGCGAAGGGCCCGGCGGGCAGCGGCTCTACAATGCCGAATGGTATCCCCGCCGCCCCACCAATGCCGAGTTGAACGGCTATCTGCGCAGCGCCCCGCCGCCGGGAAGCTGGGCGCTGATCGCGTGCCAGACCATCCCCGACTATCGGGTCGAGAATTGCCGGACGCTGGGGGAATCGCCAGTCGGCTCCGGCCTGGGCCGGGCGATGCGCGAGGCCGCCTGGCAATTCCGCGTCCGCGCACCGCGTATCGGCGGCAAGGTGATGGTCGGCGAATGGGTGCGCATCCGCATCGACTTCACCGGCCCCGGCGGCGGCGATTGAGGCCCATCGCCTTCCTCCGCTGCGAAGGGAGGAAGGCAAGCCCGTTCAATAGGTGAACTGAATCTGGGTGCGGATCAGGTCGCCCGTCGCACGACCTACGCGCCGTGAATCCGCCTCGCGCCGTTCCATTCGGGCATAGGCGATGGTCAGTTCCAGCGCCTCGACCAACTGGATCTCGCTACCCAATTCCCACTCGTCCGTCTCCAGACGCGGCGCATCGACATTGGCCTTCCACCCGCCGCGATAATGTTGCCAGCGGACATAGGGGATGGCGCGCCCGATCGGCGTCTTGCCCAGATCGCCCATCAGCTGGACATAGCCGCCGCCCAGCCGATCGCTGCGGATCGAGCGAAGAGCGCCGTCATATTGCGGGCCCCAGCCGGTCATCCATTCGGTCTGGATGCCGAAGGGCTGCGGATAGAGGATGGCGTGGACGCCGACCCGGTCGTCACGATAGTCCTCCGCGCTCACGCCGCCGCTGCGCAGTTCGACGCGGTAGCGGTTGAACATCGCCGAACCGCCGACCTCCAGAACCTGTCCCCGGAACAACGGCCCCAGCCCGTCGAGCGCGAAGGGCCATGTCGCCATCGCGACCTTCATCCGGCCGGTATTGCGCTCGGTCCGGTTGGTCCCCTGCCCGTTATAGAGCGCGACGCCGAATGCGCCGTAATTGCCGAACAGCTTCTGCTTGTTCTTGGTCAGCCGGTCCCAGATCGCCTGGACCGGTGCGGGGGTATAATAGGCGTTGATGCCGATATCCCGCTCGCCCGGCACCCCGCTGTTGATCGCATCCGACCGGTCGAGCGGCAGGCGGTTGGACGAGGATTGCAGATTCTCCCACCCGAACGGCACCTTGGACTGACCGAAGCGCAGGCGCAGGCGGCGTTCGGGATCGAGGAACCAGTCGACATAGACGTCGCGCAGCTGCCCGAAATTCTCGCGCCGCTCGGTGCTGGACTGGTTGTTCACCGCCGTGCCGAAATCATGCTGGAAATAGAGTTGCAGCCGGTCGGTGATATCGCCCTGCAACACCATCCGCACCCGGCGCAGCAGGAAGCCGCCATCCTCGTTGATCGAACTGTCATGCACCGAACGCAGCCGCGATCCGTCGGGCCCCGCCGCGTCCTGGGCGTCGAGCACGGCATTGTAGCGAAGCTGGGTATAGCCGCGCAGCTTCATCCGCTCATACCAGGGGGTACGCGAGGATACCGGCTTGGGCACGTTCGCCACGCGCTGGGGTGCGGCGGGTGCGGGGGCCGCCGCCATGACCGGCGGCGTGGCGGGCGCGGCGGCGGGCGGCGGCGCGACCGTGGCCGTCGTCGCCTTCTGCGCCTCGGTCAGGGCCTTGATCTGCCCCTTCAGCTCGTCGATCTGCCGCTGCAATTCCTGCACCGTCTGCGCGGCGGCGGGCGTGGGGATCAGGGCCAGCGCGACGGCGGCGGTCGCGCCATGGCGGGCCCGATGGAAACTCGACTTGATCACCTGTTCGTCCCGCCCTGTTCGCGACGGGGGCTTAGGCCAGCACCCCGGCGGTTCGCAACAGATTGATGACGTTTCGGTGACGAATCCGTGACATGCTCAGCGCGTCCGTTCGATCTCGCAACCGATCCGGGCGTCGGGATAGATGCCGGTCTTGGTCGAACGCACCTTCACCGCGACCACGCGCGCATCGGCGAGGCACAGCGCGGCCACCGCCTCGCACAGACTTTCCTGAAGCGCGAAGCCGGGCCCACGCGCCATGGCGAGGATGGCGTCGTGCAGGAAATCATAGTCCAGCACCTCCTCGATCCGGTCGGCGCGGGGCGCGGCGGGATAGGTGACGGTCATCGCCACCGACAGGCTGACCGGCTGGGGCTCGGCCTCGTGCGGGTGGATGCCCAGACGCATCGCGACCGTCATTTCGTCGAGCAGGATGGTATAGGTCGCGCTCATGCCCGCCCCTCGAACATCACGTCGCCGTCGCGGCGGCAGAAGCGCTGGCCGCAATCGACGTACAGCGTCTGGCCGCGAATGCCGCTGGCGGTCAGCAGGAAGGACACCGCCTCGGCCACGGCGCCTGCGCCGATGGGGCGACCGAGCAGGTTCTTGGCCGAGGCCGCCGCGAATTCCGCATCGCTCTGGTCGCCACTTTGCAGGGTCAGGCCGGGGGCGACGGCATTGACCGCGATGCGGGGGCCCAGCGCCTGGGCCAGCATCGTGTTCGCCCCCGCCAGCGCGAACTTGGCGCAGCTATAGGCGAAGAAATCCGGGTTGGGATTGGCCAGCTTCTGGTCCAGAATATCGACCACCGCGCCGTCCTTCACATCGTCCTGCCGCGCCAGCGCCGAGGCAAGTAGCGCAGGCGCGGCGGCATTGATCGCATAGAGCTTCGCCATCAGGGCCGCGTCCGGCTCCGGCGGTCGGTCGAAGACGAAGGCGGAGGCGCTGTTGACCAGTCCGTCGATCGGCCCGCCCGCCGCCGCACGGGCGCGGGCGAACAGCGCGTCGATGCCATCCAGATCGGCCAGATCGCCCTGCACGGTCACCGCGCCCAGCTCCGCCGCCAGCGCGGTCGCGTCCTCGCCCGAACCGTTATAATGGATCACCACCCGGTGCCCGTCCGCCACCAGCCGACGCGCGATCTCCGCGCCCAGCCTTTTGGCCGCGCCGGTCACCAGGACGGTGCGGCTCGTCATCCGCCCAGGCCCATCAGAGACAGGACTTCCTTGCGGCTGCGGTCGTCGTCGCGGAACACGCCCATCATCCGGCTGGTCACCATCGACACGCCGGGCGTGCGCACCCCACGCGCGGTCATGCAGGCATGGGTCGCCTCGATCACCACCGCGACGCCCAGCGGCTTCAGATTGTCCCAGATGCAATCGGCGACCTCGGCGGTCAGCCGTTCCTGCACCTGCAACCGACGGGCGAAACCGTGCAAGACGCGGGCGAGCTTCGAGATACCTACGACATGGTTGCGCGGAAGGTAGGCGATATGCGCACGGCCGATGATCGGGGCCATGTGATGCTCGCAATGCGACTGGAAGGGAATGTCTTTCAGCAGCACGATCTCGTCATAGCCGCCGACCTCCTCGAACACCCGCGACAGATGGACGGCGGGGTCGTCGCCATAACCGGCGCAATATTCCCGCCACGCCCGCGCGACACGACGGGGCGTATCGACCAGCCCCTCACGCGTGGGATCGTCCCCCGCCCAGGCGATCAGCGTGCGGATGGCGTCGGCGACATGGTCCGGCACGACGACCTTGCCATCCTCGCCGATCAGGTCGCCATCCTCCGGGTCGCCATGGGCGCAGCTCATATCTCGTCCTTCACCTCAAAGCCGGTGCGATAGCGGATCGTTTGTGAGGGTGCAAAAGATGCGTCCTGTCATCCCCCTACTCCACGTCCGTTCGGCCTGAGCGAAGTCGAAGGCCAAGGGAAACCGTCCGGTTCAGGCGTTTCAGCGTGGCCTTCGACTTCGCTCAGGCTGAACGTGGGGTGGGTTTATTGGCGCAGCCGCTCCGCCGCCCAGGCGACATGGTTGGCCATGAAGGTCGAGATGAAGTTATAGCTGTGATCGTATCCCGGCTGCATCCGCAGGGTCAGGGCGATCCCGGCCCTTTCGCACACCTCGGCCAGCAGTTCGGGGCGGAGTTGCTCGGCCAGGAACTGGTCGGCATCGCCTTGGTCGACCAACAGGTCGGGCAGCCGCGCGCCGTCTTCGATCAGGGCGACGGCATCTGCCTGTCGCCATGCCCCCCGGTCCGGGCCGAGATAGCCGCCCAGCGCCTTCTCGCCCCACGGAACCTGCGACGGCGCGACGATGGGGGCAAAGGCCGATACGCTGCGGAAGCGATCCGGGTTGCGCAGGCCGATGGTCAGCGCGCCGTGGCCGCCCATCGAATGGCCGGTGATTCCCTGCGCCCCCATGTCGGCGACCGGAAAATGCTCGGCGATCAGCGCGGGCAGTTCCTGCTCGATATAGGTGCGCATCTGGAAATGCTTCGCCCAGGGCTCCTGCGTGGCGTCGACGTAGAAACCCGCGCCCTGCCCCATGTCATAGGCGTCGTCATTGGCGACGCCCTCCCCGCGTGGCGAGGTGTCGGGGGCGATGAAGATCACCCGGTGCTCGGCGCAAGCGGCCCGATACTCGCCCTTGTCGGTGACATTGGCATGGGTGCAGGTCAGGCCCGACAGATACCAGAGGACGGGCAGCTTCTCGCCGTCCTTATGCTCCGGCACGAAGACCGAGAAAGTCATGCGCGTGCCCGTCGCCGCGCTGTCATGCGCATAGACGCCCTGCACGCCGCCATGCGCCTTGGAGGTCGAAATCGTCTCGATCGTCATCGGAACACCACCGTCCGGTTGTCATTGAGAAAGACGCGCCGTTCGCCCACCCAGGCGACCGCGCGGGCCAGCACCTGCGCCTCGATATCGCGGCCGATGCGGATCAGGTCGTCGACGCTGGCGCGGTGATCGACGCGCTCGACCGCCTGTTCGATGATCGGCCCTTCGTCCAGGTCGGCGGTGACGAAATGCGCGGTCGCGCCGATCAGCTTCACCCCACGCGCATGCGCCTGGTGATAGGGCTGCGCGCCCTTGAAGCCGGGCAGGAAGCTGTGATGGATGTTGATGCACCGCCCCGGCAGTGCCGCGACCAGCCGCTCGCCCAGCACCTGCATATAACGGGCGAGGACGAGGTAATCGGCCTGGCTGCTCTCCATCAGGTCGAGCATCGCCGCCTCCTGCTCCGCGCGATTGGCGTCGCTGACCGGCAAATAATGCCAGGGCAGGCCATGCCACTCGACCAGCGGCCGAAGGCTGTCATGGTTGGAGACGACGCCGACGATCTCGACCGGCAGCGTGTTGGTCCGCCAGCGATGGAGCAGGTCGTTCAGGCAGTGCGAGCCTTTCGACACCGCGATCAGCATCCGGGGGCGCTCGGTGGCAGGCGCGACATGCCAGTCGAAGCCGAACCGCGCCGCCGGGTCGGCCAGTGCCGCCCGCACTTCCTCGACCGAGGCGGGGAAACGCTCCCCCTGGCCGGTGAAGACGATGCGCAGGAAAAAGCGCCCCGTCTCCAGATCGGCATATTGCTGGCTGTCGAGGATGAACCCGTCGATCCCCGCCAGCGCGCCCGACACGGCGGCGACGATGCCGACCCGGTCCTGGCACGCCAGCGTCAGGATATAGTCGTGGCTCATGCGGCAGGCCGACGGCAACCCAGGCACAGCTTGTTGCCGTCCGGGTCGCGCAGATAGCCCAGATAGGCCGGGCCCAGGCCAGTCTCGCGCTCCCCGACCGGCGCTTCGATGGCGGTGCCGCCATGGGCGAGGCCCGCCGCATGGGCCGCGTCGACCTGTGCGGGATCGGCGGCGCCCAGGCCGATGGTGCCGCCATTGGCATGGGTGGCGGGCTGTCCGTCGATCGGCTTGGTGACGATGAACACCGCGCCGTTGTGCCGGTACATGACGCGCTCGCCATTCTGCATTCCCGGCTTGCCGCCAAGCGCGCCGAACAGCGCGTCATAGAAGGTCTTGGACCGGGCGATGTCGTTCGATCCGACCATGATGTGGGTGTACATCAGGCCACCACCACCAGATGCCGCGCGCACAGCTTGTTACCGGCCGGATCGCGAAGATAGGCGAGATAGACCTTGCCCACCGGCGGATGGCGATAGCCCGGCGGGTCCTCGATCGCGGTGCCGCCATGCGCCAGACCCGCCGCATACCAGGCATCGGCCTGTTCAGGCGAGTCTACCGCAAAGCCCAGCGTCCCGCCATTGGCATGGGTCGCAGGCTCGCCGTTGAGCGGCCGGGTGATCAGGAAGCGCCCGCCCTTATGGCTGTAGACCAGCCGCCCGAGCGGATCGACCACGCCCTCCGGCACGCCGATCGCGCCCAGGATCGCGTCATAGAAGCGCTTGGCCTCCGCGATATCGTTCGCGCCGAGTACGACATGGCTGAACATCAGAAGATCACCACGCTGCGGATGCTCTCGCCCGCGTGCATCAGGTCGAAGCCCTTGTTGATCTCCTCCAGGGTCAGCCGGTGGGTGATCATCGGGTCGATCTCGATCTTGCCGTTCATATACCAGTCGACGATCTTCGGCGTGTCGGTCCGCCCTCGCGCGCCGCCGAACGCGGTGCCCCGCCAGTTGCGGCCCGTGACCAACTGGAACGGCCGGGTGCTGACCTCCTTGCCCGCCTCGGCCACACCGATGATGATCGAAGTGCCCCAGCCGCGATGGCAAGCCTCCAGCGCGGTGCGCATCACCTCGGTATTGCCGGTAGCGTCGAAGCTGTAATCCGCGCCGCCATCGGTCAGTTCGAGGATCTTGGCGATGGTCTCCTCGCGGCTCAGCCCCTTGGAGTTGAGGAAGTGGGTCATGCCGAAGCGGCGGCCCCATTCCTCGCGCGCCGGGTTGATGTCGACGCCGATGATCCGGCCCGCGCCCGCCAGCTTGGCGCCCTGGATGACGTTCAGGCCGATGCCGCCCAGGCCGAAGACGACGATATTCTCGCCCGGCTGCACCTTGGCGGTGTTGACCACCGCGCCGACGCCCGTCGTCACGCCGCAACCGATATAGCAGCTCGTGTCGAACGGCGCGTCCTCGCGGATCTTGGCCACCGCGATCTCGGGCAGCACGGTGAAGTTCGAGAAGGTCGAGCAGCCCATATAATGGAAGATCGGCTGCCCCTTATAGCTGAAGCGGGTCGTGCCGTCGGGCATCAGCCCTTTCCCTTGCGTGGCGCGGATCGCGGTGCACAGGTTGGTCTTGCCCGACAGGCACGACTTACACTGGCGGCATTCGGGGGTGTAGAGCGGGATGACATGGTCGCCCGGCACCACGCTGGTCACGCCCGCGCCCACTTCGCGCACGATGCCGCAGCCTTCATGGCCGAGCACGCTGGGGAAGATCCCCTCGCTGTCCAGCCCGTCGAGCGTATAGGCGTCGGTGTGGCAGATGCCGGTCGCCATGATCTCGACCAGAACCTCGCCCGCCTTGGGGCCCTCCAGATCGAGTTCGACGATTTCGAGCGGCTTCTTCGCTTCGAAGGCGACGGCGGCGCGGGTCTTCATAACTTCCTGTCTCCTTAGGAGCCGCCCTGATGCCGCGTCGCGCGCGACCATGCAACCAAGGATGACCCGGCGGATTGATGCGGATCACAACCCGGGAGAGCGATGATGACCGAGTTCAAGAAGGGCGATCAGGTCGAATGGAACAGCCATGGCGGCACCGCCGAGGGCAAGGTCGTGAAGAAGCAGACCAGCGACACGACCATCAAGGGCCACACCGTGCGCGCGTCGAAGGATGCACCGCAATACATAGTAGAGAGTGACAACGGCGGAAAGGCAGCGCACAAGGCGGACGCGCTTAAGAAGGCGTGATTCACGCGCGACCCGCCGACCAGGCCGGGACGCAGAAGGATTAAGGGAAGGAAACACATGGCCACCGCAACCACGGGCACCGGCATCCACGCACCGGTCCAGCCGTCCGAGGAACTGGGCGCGATCGTCGGCAACGAGAAGCTGCCGCGCAGCCAGGTCATCAGCAAGGTGTGGGACTATATCAAGGCCAACAACCTGCAGAACCCGGAAAACAAGCGGGAAATCCTGGCCGACGACAAGCTGAAGAAGGTGTTCGGCAAGGACAAGTGCACCATGTTCGAGATGAACAAGTTCATCTCGGCGCACCTGAAGAAGTAAGCCTTCACCGCGCTCCGGTCCGCCGGGCCGGGGCGCCCTTCCCCGCCGCGCCGCTATCGCAGGTCGAGGACCAGCGGTTTGCGCGCGGCGGGCGTCGCGGACGGGCTCGGCGCCCGGGTCTTCGCGGCCCGATCGGGCGAAGCGGCACCACCTTGCGCATTCGATATCGGCGAAGTCGCCGTATCGCCCGCATTCCGCGCCTCGATCTGGTTCAGCCGCTGCTCGACCAGTTGCGCGTCGAGCAACTTGCGATCGCCCTGCATCGCCGCGACCTGCGCCTCCAGCGCAGCGACACGCTGCTCCAGCACCTTCACGCGCACCTGATCCTCGGTCTGGCCGACGATCTCCTTCGCCAGTTTCTCCTGGCGCGCCCGCTCCTGCGCGTCCGCATCGGCCAGCCGTGCATCGGCGCTGCCGCGCTGGTCGCAGGCGGTCAGGGTCAGGGTGAGAAGGATAAGGGCAGCGGCGCGGCGCATCGGTGGTCTCGGATAGTTGAGCGTGGGGGCCATATCAAATCCTCCCCGGCACGGGGAGGTGGCAGGCCAAAGGCCTGACGGAGGGGGGCTTCCACAATGGACGCCCTCTGCGGCGATCCCCCTCCACCATGCTCCGCATGGTCCCCCTCCCCGTACCGGGGAGGATTACTGGTCCCGCAATCTTACCCAGGTGGGCGCATGATCGCTGGCCTTTTCCCGCCCGCGATAGCTCTTGTCGACACCCGCATCGACCAGCCGGTCGGCGGCCTGCGGGCTGAGCAGCAGATGGTCGATGCGAAAGCCCGCATCACGCTGCCACGATCCCGCCTGATAGTCCCAGAAGGTCCACACCCCGCCCTTGGGCGCACGGGTGCGCAGCGAGTCCGTCCACCCCTGCGCCAGCAACCGGCGATAGGCGGCCCGGCTCTCCGGCTGCATCAGCGCGTCGCTCGCCATGGCGGGGACCGAGAAGGTGTCGTCGTCGTTCGGGATGACGTTATAGTCCCCCGCCAGCACCGCCGGGACTTCCTCCGCCAGCAATTCCCGCGCGCGGGTCGCCAGCCGCTCCATCCAGCGCAGCTTGTAATCGAACTTCGGCCCCGGTTGCGGATTGCCATTGGGCAGATAGAGCGAGGCGACGACCAGTCCGTTCACGTCGCATTCGAGATAACGGCTATGCTCGTCCTCATTCTCGCCCGCCAGACCACGCTGGCGCTCGACGGGCTGGGTGCCGCGCGCGAGGACGGCGACGCCGTTCCAGCTCTTCTGGCCGTGCCAGACCGCGCCATATCCGGCGGCCTCGATATCCTTTATGGGAAAGCTATCGTCGCTGGCCTTCAGTTCCTGAAGACAGACGATATCGGCATCCGCCTCCGCCAGATATTCGAGCAGGCGGGGCAGACGGGCCTTGATCCCGTTGACGTTGTAGGTGGTGATCTTCACGTCAGACCGAGAAGCTCGTGCCGCAGCCGCAGCCCGAGGCGGCGTTGGGGTTCTCGACCCGGAAGGCCGCGCCGCCCAGGGACTCGACATAATCCACCTGCGCGCCGCGCACGAGGTCCAGGCTGATGCTGTCGACGACCAGACGGACGCCGTCGGTCTCGCTCACCATATCGTCCTCGGCGGGGGCGTCGGCCAGGCCGAACTTATACTGGAAACCCGAACAGCCGCCGCCTTCGACCGACAGGCGCAGGATGGCGGGCTTGTTCTGCCGCTCGGCGATCGCCGCGACGCGAGACGCAGCGGCCGGGGTCAGCGCGATTTCGGAAATGCTGGTGGCCATGGCGTTCAGATAGGCGCGGGGGGCGAGTGGGGCAATCCCGATGAAGGGACTATTCCTCCCCTGGCAGGGGAGGTGGCATGCCGCAGGCCTGACGGAGGGGTGTCACCGACCGTTGGGAAAGGGATCGCGAGCGGCGACACCCCTCCACCATGCTGCGCATGGTCCCCCTCCCCTTACAGGGGAGGATTTACTCTTTAATCCTGTGCGGCGGGGCCGTCGGTGGAGACGGGGATCTGGTGGATCGCATGATCCTGCGACGCGGTCAGATAGTCGCCGGTGGTCAGGAAGGGGATCGGGTTGACGGCGTGACCGTCCATGCGGACCTCATAATGAAGGTGCGGGCCGGTCGAACGCCCGGTCGAACCCATCAGCGCGATCAACTGGCCGCGCGTCACGCGGGCACCGTCGGCGACCAGGATCTTCGACAGGTGGCCATAGCGGGTCGCGATGCCCTTGCCATGATTGACCTCGACCAGATTGCCGTAACCGCCCTGCCAGCCCGCATGATCGACGATGCCGTCGGCGGTGGCGTAGATCGGGGTGCCGACCGGGCCCGGGATATCGACCCCGGCATGCATCGCGGCGGTGCCCCGGAACGGATCGGAGCGAATGCCGAAATTGCTGGTGAACTGAAGCTTCTCGACCGGATGGACCGAGGGGATCGCGATCACGCCCTTTTGCAGCGTGTCCATCTTCTTCCATGTCTGGAACAGGGTGCGGAACTGCTGGTCGGTGCGAAGGTCGGCGGAGGCCTCGGTGCTGTTCGCCGGGATGAACTCGCCACCGATGGCGGTCGGCGCGTGATGCGGCGCCTTGGGTGCGCTGGGAGCGGAGGATGCCGCGATCGCGGCGTTGCCGGTCAGTGTGATGACGGCGGCGGCACCGAGAACCGATCGGACGCGCGATGCAATCGATTTACCCGTAAACTGAAGCTGCGTCATCGAACCCCGACACTTTTGCGCCAGACACCCCCATTGCGGGCTTGCCGGCTTCGTCCATCCAATGCTGTTTCGCAGCCCCACCGCGTTACAGACGGTCAGCTTGTGCCGTGATGGGTTCCATGTCCGCAAGTGGTTCGTAGAAATCCCGCGTCAAACCGGCTGACTCGCGCGCCGAAACGTTGAACGGCGGCTTAACCGCCCCGCGAAAATGGCGGCGGACCAGCATTTGCCAGTGCGCCGCAGGCTCGATGTCGTGCCCGGCCGCCAGATAGCCGAACCATTTCGCGCCGAACCCGACATGGCGAATCTCGTCGGTGTAGATGCGGTGGAGGATGCGCGCCGACGCCTCGT
This sequence comes from Sphingomonas sp. GM_Shp_1, assembly GCF_026540895.1. GTDB lineage: Bacteria > Pseudomonadota > Alphaproteobacteria > Sphingomonadales > Sphingomonadaceae > Sphingomonas. Next base: position 22,115 of record NZ_JALNUR010000020.1, read on the forward strand.
CACCGCCGCCGCGAAAGCGCGCGACCGTCTCCGGCGTCACGTCCAGCCCGCGTGCCTCCAGCACCATGGGCACGATGGCGAGGCGCGCCATCGCGTCATGCGCGGTTTCCTCGGCCGCCTCCCATAATCCGGCATGGGCGGGCAATTCGCCATAGCCCGAACCCAAAGCCCGCAATCGCCGGTGCAGCACCGCAAAGTGCATCGCCTCGTCCGCGCCGACCGAAATCCAGTCGTCGACGAAGCTGCGCGGGAATTGCCCGCCGAACCGCCCCGCCGCGTCGAACGCCAGGTCGATCGCCGAAAACTCGATATGCGCCAGCGCATGGAGCAGCGCGATCCGCCCCTTTTCCGATCCCCCACGCCCGCGCTTGGGCATCCGGTTGGGGGGCAGCAATTCGGGCCGGTCGGGCCGCCCCGGCGCATCGGGCATGGCGGTGTCGAAGCGATGCGCCAGCGCCCCCCGCCGCCACTCGCGCGCCACACGCCGTGCCAGCCGCACCTTGGCCAGCGGCTCGCTTTCGCGCAGCACCGCCGCGCACCGTTCCGCGATCGTCGTCAAAGCGCGCGCGCCGCCTCCAGCACCGCCTCGGCATGGCCGGGCACCTTCACCTTGCGCCAGCTTTGCACGAGGGTGCCGTCACGACCGAACAGGAAGGTCGCGCGCTCGATGCCCATATAGGTCTTGCCGTAGAGCTTCTTCTCGCCCCAGACGCCGAACGCCTCGCACGCCGCGCCGTCCTCGTCGCTCGCCAGTTCGACGGTCAGCGCGTGCTTTTCGGTGAACTTGCGGTGCTTGGCCGGGCTGTCCTTGGAAATGCCGATCACCCGCACACCCGCAGCCGAGAAATCTCCGGCCAAAGCGGTGAAATCCTGCGCCTCGCGCGTGCAGCCCGAGGTATCGTCCTTGGGATAGAAATAGACGACCAACGGCCCGGCCAATTCGCCCAGCGCCAGCGGCTCGCCCGTCGCCGTCGCGACCGTTACCGCCGGAATCGGATCACCCTGTTCCATCGCCCACTCCTTCTTGCCAGACTTGGCCGACCTCCTGCCGCGTCGCCTCCAGCGTGGCAACCACCATGTCCCAGTCGGCCAGCCCCATGGCGCGCGCGATCAGCGGGCGGGTCGGCTCGGGCGGCTCCTGCCCATCGGGGACCAGCAGGCGGAAGGCGACGAGCGCGCGGGTCAGCACGTCATGCGCCGTCGCCATGCCGGGAGGCAGCAGCCCCTGCCCCACCAAAGCGGCGATCGCGCGGCCCAGATCGGGGTCGAAGCCGGTCCGCCGGGTCAGTTGCGTCCGGTGCACCGCGAACTCCAGGTCGACCAGCCCACCGGGCAGCAGCTTGACGTCGAGCGGCCCTTGCGGCGGCTTGTGCCGTGCCATCTCGGCCCGCATCTCCCCCGCCTCCGCCGCCACGTCACGCGGGGGACGGTTGCCGTTCAGCACATCGGCGATGACGGAGGCGACGGCGTTCCGCGCCTCCGCCGATCCATAGATCGGCCGGGCGCGGGTCAGCGCCATATGCTCCCAGGTCCAGGCATCCTCGCGTTGATAGCGCGCGAAACTCTCGACCGAGACGACCAGCGGCCCCTGCGTGCCCGAGGGGCGCAGCCGCGTATCGACCGGATAGAGCGGCCCCGCCTGGGTCGGGACCGACAACGCCGCCGTCACCCGCTGCGCCAACCGGTTATAGTAAAGCGTCGCCCCCAGCGGCTTGGGCCCATCGGACTCGGCGGCGAAATCGCCGGTGAAGAGATAGACGAGATCGAGGTCGGAGGCATGGGTCAGCGCCGCGCCGCCCATCCGGCCCAATGCCAGGATCACGAGTTCGCTACCGGGCACCCGGCCATGCGCGGTCACGAATTCGTCGACCGTCGCCTGCGCCAGCACCCCCACAGCCGCCTCGGCAACGCGCGCATAGCCGCCCGCGACCTCCAGCGGATCGGCCCGCCCCGCCACGATCTGCGCGCCCAAGGCGAACCGCAATTCGCCGACCACCCGGCGGACATGATCGAGCCGGTCCTGATAATCCTGCCCCGCCTCGCCCCCACGCATGGCGCGTTCCAGATGCTCGACGCCGGGCAGCGGCTCGAAGGCGGAGGCGTCGATCAGCCCGTCGAGCAGCGCCGGACGCCGCGCCAGTTCGGCGGAGAGCGGTGCCGCATGGCTGAGGATCGCAACGGTCAGGCTGGCGAGGCCGGGTCGCGCCTCCAGCAGGCGGAAGATGTTGATCGCGCTCGTCATCCGCTCGAACAGCGAATCGAGCTTGAGCAGCGCCGCATCGGGATCGGGCGCCTCCCCGAGGGCCTCGACCAGGGTCGGCAACACCGCGTCCAGCGCCTCACGCGCCGCCGGGCTGCGCAAGGCGGCATAGTCGCCGCCGCGCCACGCCGCGATCCGCCGCGCCGCCGCCTCGACATCGCGCAACCCCGCCGCCGCCAGTCGCTCGTTGAGCAGCACCGGATCATGCGGCAGGCGCGGTCGCTCATCGGCGTCGAGGGCGTCGTAAAGCCGCCCGACCTGGGCCGTCACTGGGGCGAGCATCGCGACCAGCGCCTCGCCATCGGCCAGCCCGTGCAGTTGCGCCACCCGGCCCAATCCCTCGCCCAGCGGCAGTTGATGGGTCTGGCGATCGTCGATCATCTGCACCCGGTGCTCGATGGTTCGCAGCAGGACATAGGCGTCGGACAGCGCCTTCGCCTCGCCCGCGTCGATCCGCCCCGCCTCCGCCAGCCGCGCCAGTGCGTCGCGGGTGGCGGGCGCGCGAAGGGCGGGGTCGCGACCGCCATGGATCAACTGATGGATCTGCGCGAAGAATTCGATCTCGCGTATCCCGCCGCGCCCGCGTTTTAGGTCATAGCCGGGCCCCATCGCCTGTCCCTGCGCATGGTGATCGCGGATCCGGCGAGTCAGGTCGCGGATCTCGCCCACCGCCCCGAAATCGAGCGCGCGCCGCCAGACGAACGGGCGGATCGCATCGAGGAAACGCTGCCCCAGCGCCATGTCCCCCGCCGCCGCACGGGCGCGGATGAAGGCCGCCCGCTCCCAGGTCAGCGCCTGGCTTTCATAATAGGCGATCGCGCCCTCCACGGGAATCGCGATCGGTGTCGCCTCCGGCGAGGGGCGCAGCCGCAGGTCGACGCGCAGCACATAGCCCTCGCCGTCACGCGCCTGGAGCAGTTCGACCACCCGCTTGGCGATCCGGACCGCCGCATCCTCCGGCTCCTCACGCGGGCGATGTGGCAGGACCTTCGGGTCGAACAGCAGGATGGGATCGATGTCGGACGAATAGTTGAGTTCGCGGCTGCCTTGCTTGCCCAATGCGATGGCGGCGAAACCGACGGGCTCGGCGCCCGGCGTCCGCTCCTCGATCGCCGCCCGGATCGCACGGTCGAGCGCATGGTCGGCGAAATCGGTCAGCCGCCCCGTAACTTCGGTCAGGTCATAGGCCCCCGCCAGATCACCCAGTGCGACGGTCAAAGCGAGCGCGCGCCGCTGCCGCCGCAGGGCGGTTCCGACCGGCAGATCGGGGTCTGACGCGCGCGGCTCGGCCAGGACGCCGTCCAGTGCCTCGGCCTCGATCTCCGGCTCCCGGTCGAGCAGCATCGCCAGGAAGGAGGAATGCCGCCGCGCGCGGGCGACCGCATCGGGCAGGCTCATGATCGGGCCGCTGGCCGGGAACGCGTTCATGCATCCCGTCTATCCCGACGCGGCACATGGACCAAGGCTTTCCATGCGATGACGAGAATCGGTTCATAATGTTTTGAACTTGTCAAGACCAAGTTCGTTATGATCGTATGACGAGTACAGACCCCTGGACCAGCGATATCCGGATCGTGCCCGCGCCGCGCCGCGTGGACGATATCGGCATGACGTTGCGCGCCGCCTTTTCGGAGCCGTCCCGGCTGCCCGATCCCTGGGTCCGGCTCCTGGCGCGCCTCGACCGCGTTCGTGGCGTGTCCGGCACCCGGTCCGATCAGGCGCGATAGTCCGATCGCCGGGCGTGGCAATAATGATTGCCACCCTCATCGCTATAGCGCTCGACCAATGGGCAGCCGATTTCCGTCAGAATGCGGCGATATTCCGAAAGGCCGAGTGACCGGGAAACCCGACCGGTCAGGCTGTCGGTCCACTGACATGGCTGTTCCGGTGCGCTGAACAGCAGCTGCCCGCCGGGGTGCAGAATGTCGGCGATGCGGGTCAGCACCTGGCGCTGTCGCTCTTCGGTAAGCAGGAAGAGCAGTCCGACCATGACCGCGCCATCGAATCGGCGATCGAAAAAGCGACTGACCTCGACACCCTCTTCCGCCGCGAGCGCGCCTGGCACATTGCGGCGATAGGCCGCCAGCAATGTCGGCGATGGATCGATGCCGAACATACGAAAGCCCGCATCGCTCAGCGCCCGCCCTATCGGAAAGCCGGTCCCGCATCCGATATCCACGATCGCGCCACCGGGGCGGACATGCCCGGCCCAGCGAAGCACGACATCGACGCCGATACCGGATCGAAGGGCGGCGAACCGTTCCGCCACTCCTTCCCAACCCAGCGACGGATCACTCACCGCTGGAACCAGACACAAAACGACCGCCCCGACCCATGGATCGAAGCGGCCGCGAAATCATCGGACGCGGAATTACCGCCCGCCGCTCAATTGGTCGACATCGCCCATGATCGTGTCGAGCGCAGTCTTGCTGCTGTCGGTTTCGTGCAGGCGACGCGACGGCAACGAGCCTTCGGTCAGGATCGCCTCCAGCGCGACGCGACCACGCGCGACGCGGCTCTTGATCGTCCCGACCGCGACGTTGCAGATTTCCGCCGCCTCTTCGTACGCGAATCCGCCCGCCCCGACGAGGATAAGCGCCTCGCGTTGCGGCTGGGGCAGGTGCATCAGCGCGCGTTGCATATCGCCCAGCTCGACATGGCGATCCTGGCTGGCCGGAGCCGCCAAGATGCGGTCGGCGACCAGATCGTCCCACTCGCCCTTGAAGCGCGCGCGGCGCATCTGCGACAGATACAGGTTGCGCAGGATGATGAAGGTCCAGGCACGCATGTTCGTACCCGCCTGGAACCGCTTGCGCGCGGCCCATGCCTTCAGCAGCGTCTCCTGCACCAGATCGTCGGCCAGGTCGCGGCTGCCCGACAGCGAGCGGCCAAAGGCGCGAAGATGGGGAATTACGCGGGCCAGTTCCGTCTTGAACTCGGAATCATCCAGCGCGACGTGTTCGACGGGCGCATCGGGTGCGTCGTCTTCCAATTCGTCCCGCGTCAAAGGCTGCGTCATGAAAATCCGATCATCGGAAACGGCCGACAACACGACCACTTCAAAATATAAGGTACCGGCCCAAAAATAGCCAGTCGTGCCAGAGCCCTAATCGACGGGCCTCGTGTCAGCGCAACACCAGGAAGGCGAAGATCACGATCACGAGGACCAGCGATATGGGCAGGACGTACCGCGTGACATGCGGCGTCGATCCTGCCCGAGCATCCTCTTTGGCGACATGAATGGGTTCACTGGGATCAGCCATGTCTGCCTCAACGTCCGTCGACCGTTTTGGGTCCGTAACCGAAACGCTTTCCTGTTCGGCCCCTTACTCGGCGGGAATGGTGGTCTGGTCGAAGAACAGCGCCTGGCTGATCGCCGCCTTCACGGTAGACCGCTGGAAGGGCTTGGTGATCAGGAAGGTCGGTTCGGGCCGCTCGCCAGTCAGCAGACGCTCGGGGAAGGCGGTGATGAAGATCACCGGTACCTCGAACTCGGCCAGGATGTCCTTGACCGCATCGATGCCCGAGCTGTCGTCGGCCAACTGGATATCCGCCAGCACCAGACCGGGACGATCCTCCATGGCCAGCGCCACGGCCTCGTCACGGGTTACGGCGACGCCGGTCACTTCATGGCCCAGATCGCGCACGATCGTCTCGATATCCATCGCGATGATCGGCTCGTCCTCGATGATCAGGACACGGGCACGCGTCTGCTTCTCGATCTCGGCCAGCGCCTCGGAGACGAGATTCTCGACCTCGCTCGGCTCGACATCGATCAGATAGGCCGCGTCCTCGGGCGTGAAGCCTTCCATCGCGGTCAGGAGCAGCGCCTGGCGCGACAGCGGCGTCATGCGGGCGAGACGCGCGCGGGCCACCCCCTCATTGCCGTCGGCATCGACGCCTTCGCGATCGAGCTCGTCATAATTGGCCGAGGACCAGATGCCCTGGAACATGCGGTACAGGCCCAGCCGCGGATCGACGTCGCGCGGAAACTGGTCGGGGGCCGCGACGATCGCTTCCAGCGTGGCGCGAACATATTTGTCGCCGTGCATCTGGCTGCCCGTCAGGGCCCGGCCATAGCGCCGCAGAAAGGGAAGATGGGGCGCAAGCTGCTGTCCAAGCGACATGGGTAATAATCACTCCCTGAGGTATTCGCGGTGACTCATGTGCTGGCCCCCGCGCCGGTTTTCAATGCCGTTTCCCGAAATCGCCTCTGACGGAACCCGCCTTCGGATTTTTCGTATCGCATCGGGAACCAACAAGATCGAATTTGGTTTCATCGCCACATCAACTATGGCTCTGGCGTAACGCCGACCGGCGGCGCCATGGTGCGTCGACACGTCGGTTGCCCCGCTTTGTGGGTCGTTGCAGGGGGATATTTTGAGTTTGGGCAACAAGACGAAGAAGACGCCGTCATCCGCTCCTCAAAAGGGTGGCGAGAAGGATGCGGGCTCGGCACTTCGCCAGGCGTATCAAAAGACCGTCGACGAAAAGATTCCTGACGAGATGCTTGACCTTCTCAGCAAGCTGGGTTGACGACCGGCCGCATGGCCAGTGCACCAACCCAAGACACAGAGGTTCCCGAACGCCTCCGCCCCGCCCCGCCGCGTTTGACGACGGGCGCGAAACTCGTTTTCGTTCTCGGCGGCACCCTGTTGATCCTGGCCGCCATCGCGGTCTTCGCCACGCTCCAGACGACGCGGCTCGCCGATAGCGAGGCCAGCGGCCGGCTGCGCATCGCCGCTAACGAGGATGCGCGCGCCATCGCCACCGAGTTGATGGGCGACATGACCGCGCTGCGCGTCGCGGTCCGCGCCATGGGCCAGGACCCGCTCGACACCCCGAGTTGCGCACGCGCGCAGGGCGTCTTCGCCCAGCAGTCGCTCACCGGCGCGCGGTTCCTGATCACCGATCGTTCGGGGCGGACGCTGTGCGGCGATCCCCTGCCCGCCGCGCTACCCATGCCGGTCGGCGGATCGCCGATCGGGGCCGATATCCTGCCGGGCAAGGGACTGGTCCTGTCGGTCGCGCATCAGGATGGGCGGGCCCAGGCCCGCGCCTTCTTCCCGCTGCCCTTCCTTCAATCGCTGATCGATCAGAACAGCCATGGCAGTCCGATCGCCTCGGCACTGGAGCTGGACGGTGAATCGCTGGCGCTGGAGGACATGCCGAAGCGCGGGGCGCTGGAGCGGATGAAGTCGATCCGCACCGAGCTGGGCATTGCGGGTCTGGTCCTGCGCACCTCCGCGCCGAGTGCGCCGATCACCTCGTCGCTGATCGTCGCGCTCGCGCTGCCGCTGCTGATGTGGCTGGCGGCGGTGCTGATCGGATGGTTCGTCGTCGACCGGCTGCTCATCCGGCCGCTCCGCCAGTTGCGCGGTATCGTCGCTGCCTATCAGCCTGGCGAAGTCCTGGACATCAGCCGGGTCGAGGCGGCCCCCGCCCAGGAAATCCGCGACCTGGCCGACACGTTCGAGGCGATCACCCAGACCGTCGCCACGCACGAGGCGGGGCTTGCCGAAGGACTGGTGCGCCAGACCAAATTGACCCGTGAGGTGCATCACCGGGTCAAGAACAACCTTCAGGTGATCTCCAGCCTCATCAACTTCCACGCGCGCGGCGCGACGGGTCCCGAGGCGATGGCGGCCTATTCCTCGATCCAGCGGCGGGTCGATGCCTTGGCGGTGGTCCACCGCCATCATTTCGCCGAGCTGGAGGAAAATCGCGGGCTGAACCTGCGCACGATGATCGGCGAGCTGGCCGCCAATATCCGCGCCACCGCGCCGGAGAACGCCGCCGGGATCGGCATCTCGCTCGACGTCGCGCCGCTCTTGGTCAACCAGGACGTGGCGGTTGCCGTCGCGTTCCTCGTGACCGAGACGATCGAACTGGCGATGAACTGCGACCCCGCGGCGCAAATCCGCGTCGCGATCAAGCCCACCGAGCAGGAGGGCCGCGCCGTCGTCCGGGTCGTATCGCGCGCGCTGGTTGAAACCGACGAGCTTCGCCACCTGATCGGCAAGCGTTATGGCCGGGTGATGGAGGGGCTGGCACGACAGCTTCGCGCCCCGCTTCACCATGATCCCCTGACCGGCGCCTATGAGATTGCCGTGCCGATCGTCGGGCGCGACTGACTTTCGGAAAAAGATTCGCAATTGCGAAAAAAGCCGGGAACCGACGGCCCGGCGGTGGGTTCTGCTCTTCGGATAGCGAACTTATGCCCCCCCGCTCTCGCTGTCCAAGACATAGGCCTGGAAGCGTCCACCCTCCCCCCCCCCGGTGACGCTTCCAGGCCTTAATCTTTTTCACCGCCTTCCCCGATCATCCGTGACAGCACCGGAACGAATGCCGTGTTGAGGCATTGGGCCGAGACGGATTTCGTAGAGGAGACAGAGAATGCGTAAGCTCATGGGTCTGGCGATCGTCGCCGGTGCGCTGCTGGTCAGCGCCTGCAACACCGTCGAAGGCGTGGGTCGCGACGTCAGCTCGGCCGGCAATACGGTCGCCAAGACGGCGGACGACGCCAAGTAAGCCCCTCACCCGGCTGACAGGCAAAAGGGCCTCGACGGACAGCGTCGGGGCCCTTTTTCGTTATGCGGTGAGCGCTTCCCTTGGCCTTCGACTTCGCTCAGGCTGAACGGAGCGAGGGGGCCAATGATCCCCAACAACCGTTCAGCCTGAGCGAAGTCGAAGGCCACGCCCCACCCTCACCACAAACAAAAAGGGCCCCGACTTCCGTCGAGACCCTCTCCATAAACCTCAAGGTCATCACGCCGTCGCGTCGGCATCCTCGACCGCCGCCTGTTTCGACCGCGATCGCTCGGTGAACCAGATACCGATGATCGCCAGCTCGTACAGGATGATCAGCGGCACCGCGAGCAGCACCTGCGACATCAAGTCGGGCGGCGTCAGCACCGCTGCGACCGCCGTCGCCGCGACGATGGCATAGCGCCGCGCACCGATCAGTTGCTTGCGCGTCACGATCCCCGCCCGCTCCAGCAGCATCAGCAACACCGGCAGCAGGAACGCCAGGCCGAAAGCGAACAGGAACTGCATGATGAAGGACAGGTAATTGCCGATCGCGGGCAAGGCCTCTCGCCGCACGCCGCCGACCACGCCGTCAAAGCCCAGCAGGAAGTGCAGCGCCATCGGGATGGCGATATAATAGGCCATCGCCGCCCCCATCAGGAACAGCACCGGCGTCGCCAGCAGGAAGGGCAGCAGCGCCCGCTTTTCCTTGCGGTACAGCCCCGGCGCCACGAACTGCCAGAGTTGGTTCGCGATCACCGGAAAGGCGATCATGACCGAGGCGAAGAAGGCGACCTTCACCTGGACGAAGAACGCCTCGAAAATCTCGGTATAGACCAGCTTGCCCTGCCCCGCCGCCAATAGCGGCTTGGCCAGGAAGCCGAAGATCGATTCCGAAAAATACATCGACACGCCGAAGCCCAGCGCGATCGCGATGATGCAATAGAGCAGACGGCGGCGCAGCTCGATCAGATGCTCAAGCAGGGGCGCGCGGCTGGCATCGATCTCGTCATGATCCTCGCTCACGACGCCGCCCCCTCATTGGGACGCGGGGTATGAGGCGCGGGCTCGGCGGGTGCGGGAGCGACGACCGGCTTTTCGACCATGACCGGCTGGTCGCTATGGTCCTGATCCTGATGCCCCGCCTGCTCCCCGCCCGCCGCATGGGCGGCGGGTTCCGAAGCGGCATGGGGGGCGTCGAGCGCAGGAGCGGGCGGCGCGTCGGCGGCATGTTCGCGCATGATGCGTTCATTTTCCGCCGCCCAGCGTTTCTCCATTTCCTCCAGCTCGGCTTCGCGCACCATATTGTCGAAGCCCTGCCGGAACTGGCGCGACACGCCACGCGCCTTGCCCACCCAATAGCCGACGACACGCATCGCCTTGGGCAAATCCTTGGGACCGATCACGACCAGCGCCACGATGGCGACCAGCAGGAACTCGCTCGAGTCGATGTTGAACATGGAAATCCGGTGTTAGAAGGCGAACCGGATCAGCGATCGTCGCGCACGCGCTCGCCATCGCGGTCGAAGGCGGGCTCGGCGGACTTCTGCGCCTCGATCCGCGCCGACGGCTTGGCGGGCTTCTCGTCTTCCTCGGCCATGCCCTTCTTGAAGTTCTTCACACCCTTGGCGACGTCGCCCATCAGGTTGGAGAAGCGGCCACCGCCGAGCAGAAGGATCGCGACGATCGCGAGGACGAGAAGGTGAATCGGGCTGAAGCTGCCCATGGCACGTCTCCTAGGAATCTATCATCTATCTAGGCCTTGGCATCGCCAGCGGCAATGGTCGAGCGATGCGAACGGCACGATGAGGATGAGGTGGTGCCGTGGCGGAGCATTGTGACGCGGCCATGACGCAAAGGAAAGCGATCAATCGTCCCGGCCGTCATCGTCGCGCGCATCGGTGGCCCTGTCCTCCTCGCCCATCCGCTCCAGCGCCAGATCGACCGGATCGAGTAGCCCGGCGGCGCGCAGATCCTCGATCCCGGGCAGGTCGCGCCGGCTGGTCAGTCCGAAATGCTGGAGGAAGGCGGGGGTCGTCGCGTAGAGGAGCGGCCGCCCCGGCACCTCGCGCCGCCCGGCGGGGCGGACCCAGCCCGCCTCCATCAAAACGTCGAGCGTCCCCTTGGAAATGGCGACGCCGCGAATCGCCTCGATCTCCGCACGGCTGACGGGTTCGTGATAGGCGATGATCGCCAGCGTCTCGATCCCGGCACGGGACAGTCGCCGCGCCTCCTCGCGGTCGCGACGGAGAAGATGCGCCAGATCGGGCGCGGTCTGGAAATGCCAGCGGTCGCCGCGACGGACCAATATGATCCCCCGCCCGCGATACTGTTCTTCCAGCAGATCCAGCGCGGATCGGATGTCGCCGCCCTTGCCCGTGCCGACATAGGCGCGGATCGAATCGATGCTCATCGGCTCGGGCGAGGCGAACAGCACCGCCTCCACCGCGCGGACGACCGGGTCGATCGGGCTCATGCCGGTTGCCGGATCAGCAGCGGGGCGAAGGGTCCGGCCTGGCGCAACTCGACCTTGCCCTGCCGCGCCAGTTCCAGAACGGCGAGGAAGCTGGAGGCCAGGGCCGACCGCCGCAACCGCGCGCTGCCGTCGGGCAGGAAGGTCTCGATCGCCGACCAGTCGATGCGGCTGCCGACCAGCATCGAGACCCGCTCCAGCGCGGCCTCCAGCGTCATCACCTGCCGGTCGGCGACGACATGCATCACCGGGCGGGTGCGGGCGTTGATGCGGCCATAGGCGGCGATCAGGTCATAGAGTTCGGCCTGCCACATCGCCTTGCGCTGCACCGCCAGGCCTTCTGGCGCGCCGCGCGGGAAGACGTCGCGGCCCAGCCGATCGCGCGCCATCAACCGCGCCCCCGCCTCGCGCATCGCCGCCAGCCGTTCGAGCCGGAGTTGCAGGCGCAGCGCCATCTCCTCCGGATCGGGCTCCTCCTCGGGCTGGCGCGGCAGCAGCAGCGCGGATTTGAGATAGGCCAGCCATGCCGCCATCACGAGATAATCGGCGGCCAGTTCCAGCTGCATCCGCCCCGCCCGATCGACGAAGCGCAGGAACTGCTCGACCAGGGCGAGGATGGAAATCTGCCGCAAATCGACCTTTTGCGACCGCGCAAGCGACAGCAACAGGTCCAGAGGCCCTTCCCACCCGTCCAGATCGAGCGTCAGCTGTTCCCCCGTCATCGAACGGAACCTTAGCTTGGGGCGACCCTATTGGCGAGCCATGGTCGATCATTCCTCCCCAAGCTCGGCTTAGGGAGGACACAGGGTGATAGACATTCACGCTATTCCTCCCCCGAAAGGGCAGGTGGCAGGCCGAAGGCCTGACGGACGGGTTCCGCGTTGGTGAGGTCGGCCAAGCTCATAGCTGGCTACACCCCTCCACCATGCTCCGCATGGTTCCTCTCCCCTTGCAGGGGAGGAAGAATGATTGTGCAGCCGGATCTACATTCCGATATGCCCCTCTTTCCCTCGCCCCTCATAGAGGGGAGAGGGTTGCGCAGACTTGGTCTTTGCGCAGCAAAGGCTTAGTCGGAGCTGGGTGAGGGGTGGTGCGCTCGAAGAGCGCGCGAGCCTGCGGCTCGCTCGACCCCTCACCCAAGCTGCGCTAGCCAGCAGGCTGGCAACCTCCGCTACCCCTCTCCCCTGTCCAGGGGAGAGGGAAGAAGGAGTAGCATGAACGTCGATTGGCCCTAGTTGGCGAGAGCCAAGAGCGCGTCGCGGCGGGCGATCAGTTCGTCGAAATCACCCTCGCCCGGTCCGACGCTTGCCATCGCGCGGTCCAGCCGGGCGCGGGCCTGTTCGGTGATCGGGGGCACCCGGCCCGCAATCTCGACCATCTCGTCCATCCGCGCCCAGCAGTCGAGAACCAGATCGCACCCCGCCGCCAAGGCTCCGGCCGCCTTTTCGCCCGCGGTGCCGGACAGCGCCTTCATGTCGATATCGTCGGTCATCAGCAGTCCGTCGAAACCGATCCGCTGGCGGATGACCTGCTCGATGATGACCGGCGACAGGGTCGCGGGGCGCTCGGCATCCCATGCCGGAAAGACGATATGGCTGGTCATGCCCATCGGCGCGGCGTTCAGGGTGCGGAAGGGCTCCAGATCGGCCTCCAGTTCGGCCTCGCTGGCGGTGACGGTGGGAAGCAGATGGTGGGAATCGACCAGCGCGCGGCCATGGCCGGGCATGTGCTTGACCACGCCGACCACGCCCGCCGCCGCCAGCCCCTCCAGCATCGCCCGGCCCAGCGCGGCGACCTGCATAGGCTCGGCCCCATAAGCGCGGCAGGCGATCGCCTCGGTCGTGTCAGCTTGCGCGACGTCGAGCAAGGGGGCGCAATCGACGGTGATCCCGACCTCACGCAGCATCAGGCCCAGCGCCTGACCATTGGCGCGCATCGCCTGGATCGCCGACATGGGCGCAGTGTCATAGAGTCTGGCGAAGGCCGGCCCCGCCGGGAAAGCGGGCCATTCGGGCGGCCCCATCCGGGCGACGCGGCCCCCTTCCTGATCGATCAGGATCGCCAGATCGTCCCGCCCCGCCAGGGCGCGCAGATCGTCGGTCAGCGCGCGGACCTGTGCGCGGTCGACGATGTTGCGCTTGAACAGGATATAGCCCGCCGGTTCGACCGAGGCGAAGAAGGCGCGCTCGTCGGGGGTCAGCACCGGGCCCGACAGGCCGAAGATAACGGGGATCATGGCAACAGGCTCCGGCCCCCCGCCCGGCATGGCGGGCGGAGGGCGTGATCGATCAGCTGGCGACGAAGCAGCTTTCGCCCGCGACGCGCAGGCGACCGCAGATATCGGCGGCCTGGTTGGCCGAACCGGCATTCACTCGCAGACGGTACAGCGTCTTGCCGTTCGACGCGACGGGCTGGACCACCTTGCCCAGCGCCGCGACATAGGAGAAGCGCTTCGAGAAACGGTCCCAGGCCGCGTTGGCCGAGGACTCGCTGGGATAGGCGCCGAGTTGCACCATCGCGCCGTTGGCGGTCGGTGCCGCGGCGGGGGCGCGGGCGGCGGTGACCGGTGCGGGGGCGACCAGCTTGCCGCCCGATTCGGGCACCTGCGCCACGGCATTGCGACCGCCATTGGGCTCGGCGGGCTTCTGGACGACGCGGGTGCCGTTCATCGGTGCCTCGGGCACGGCGCGCAGATCGATCGCACCGTTGCCGCCGGGCTTGCCCGCGCTGGTCGCGATGGCGGTGTTGCCCTCGCCCTTCACCTTCAGCCCGCCCGGATCGGCCGGACGCACCTTGTAATCGCCCTCCGGCGCGGCGATCAGCGCGCCGCCGCCGTCCGCCGCCGCGCTATGCGCCTGCCATTTGTACAGGCCGAAGCCGACCGCCGCGAGGAAGGCCAGGCCCAATATGACCAGCGCCACCACCTTGCCGATGCCGACGCCCTCGGGCTCGTCCGGCTCGACGGTTTCCAGCCAGGGAAGGCGATCCTCTTCCCGGTCGTCGCCGCGCAGGTTCATCTCGTTCGCCATCACTTCATCTCCGAAACCGCTTCGACACCCATGAGCGCCAAACCGTTACGAATGATTTGCCCGATCCCGTCGCTGAGGAAAAGACGCGCGCGTGTGACCTCGGCATTCTCGGCGATCAGGAAGCGGCGGTCGGGTCGGTCGTTGCCGACATTCCACGCCGCATGGAAAGCCGCCGCCAAATCATAGAGGTAAAAGGCGATTCGATGCGGTTCGCGCGCCGCCGCCGCGGTCTCGACGATGCGCGGGAATTGCGCCGCCAGCTTCACCAGCGCCAGGTCTTCCGTATCAAGCAGGGACAGGTCGGCCGCGCCGCCGCCATTGTCCAGGCTGATCCCAGCCTCCGCCGCGCGCCGCTTCAGCGAGGCGATACGGGCATGGGCATATTGCACGTAGAAGACCGGATTGTCCTTCGACGCCTCGACCACCTTGGCGAAATCGAAGTCCATCTGCGCGTCCGAGCGCCGGGTCAGCATGGTGAAGCGCACCACGTCCTTGCCGACCTCGCGCACGACATCGGCGAGCGTCACGAAATTCCCTGCGCGCTTCGACATCTTCACCGGCTCGCCACCGCGCAGCAGGCGGACCATCTGAACGAGCTTCACGTCGAACTTGGTCTTGCCGCCGGTCAGCGCCTCGACGGCGGCGACGATGCGCTTGACGGTGCCCGCATGGTCGGCGCCCCAGATGTCGATCAACTGATGGGCGGTCTGCGCCTTCTGATAGTGATAGGCCAGGTCGGCGCCGAAATAGGTCCAGGCGCCGTTCGACTTCTTGATCGGGCGGTCCTGATCGTCGCCGAACTGGCTGGAGCGGAACAGCGGCAGTTCGACCGGCTCCCAATCCTCGGGCGTCTCCCCCTTGGGAGCCTCCAGCACACCGTCATAGACCAACCCACGCGACCGCAATTCGGCCTCGGCGGCCTCGGGCTTGCCCGCCGCCTGCAACTCGGCCTCCGAGGAGAAGAGGTCGTGATGGATGCCGAGCAGCGCCAGATCGTCGCGGATCATCGCCATCATCGCCGCCACCGCGCGGGTGCGGAACAGGACCAGCCATTCGCTCTCGGGCGCGCTCACATACCGGTCGCCGAATTCGGCGGCGAGCGCCTCGCCCACCGGCTTCAGATATTCGCCCGGATACAAGCCCTCGGGGATCTCGATCGTCTCGCCCAGTGCCTCGCGGTAGCGCAGATGCGCCGAGCGGGCGAGGACGTCGACCTGGCCGCCCGCATCGTTGACATAATATTCGCGGATGACCTTGTGCCCCGCAAACTCCAGCAGGGTGGCGAGCGCGTCGCCCACCACCGCGCCCCGGCAATGCCCCATATGCATCGGCCCGGTCGGATTCGCCGAGACATACTCGATATTGACGGTCACGCCCTCCCCGCGCGTCGAGCGGCCATAATCGGCCCCGGCCTGCGGGATCGCGGCCAGCTCGTCGCGCCACGCCGCATCGGTCAGCCGCATGTTGAGGAAGCCCGGCCCCGCGACCGAGACGCTCTCTACCTCGTCCAGCTTGCCCAGCTCGGCCGCAATGGCCTCCGCCAGCGCGCGGGGGTTGGTTCCGGCAGGCTTGGCGAGCACCATCGCGGCGTTTGTGGCGAGGTCGCCATGGCTCGCGTCGCGCGGCGGCTCCACCGTGACGTTGCGGCGATCCAGCCCGCCGGGCAGCGTGCCGGCGGCGACCAGCGTGTCCAGCGCCGCATCGATATGCGCGGCAAAGCGGGTGTAGAGGGTCATCACATCGTCCGATCGGGGTAGCAAAGCGTTGCGCTCTAGCGAAATCGAAGCCCCGCTTCAAATCATGCCTTGATGGCCTGGTCGGACGATTGCGCTCAATGCATTCGATCGGAAATCCTTTGCAGTTGCCGTTCCATGCTGCAACGCAATATTTCGGTATACGAAAGTTTAAGCGCGAAAACGCGCGAGAGGACCTGATCCGGCTCAACGCCAACAAGCGGGAGTTTCGATCATGCGCAAGACCATCCTGACCCTGGCCGCCATCGCCGCAGCCGCCATCCCCACCATCGGTGCCGTCGCCGCCGAGGGCGAGAAGTCGTTCGTCCATGAAGGCAGCACCTATGTCTACACCCGCACCAACGCGAACGGCCAGGCCGTGATCGAAGGCCGCCGGTATCCGGGCAACGAGCCGTTCCGCTTCGTCGTCAAGGGCCACCGCGTGACCGGCACGACCGGCAACACCCAGGTTTCGTTCACCACCGACGAAGCCCGTGGCGCACTCGGCTCGGGCGTCGAGACCAGCGCTCGCTGATCCGACTTCCCTTTCTTGGGGGGACGGCCCGCGTATCCGATGGGATGCGCGGGCCGTTTTCGTTTTGGGCTCCTTGCTTCCCTCTCGCCTCGATCAGGAAGGAAGGCTGGGTGTGCCCGACAGGGTTCCGATCCAAGGGGGATCAGCATTCGTCAGGGTGAAGCTTCAAGCGAAGACGCCAGCTCTTTTTTGCGCGCAGAGGCGCGAAGGACGCAGAGAAATCAGGCAGGCGCGGCACCGCGCCTCACTGTTCGTCGGATGGCAAAGAAAATGGACTGCCATCGCCTGGGGCACGACATCTCTGCGTCCTCTGCGCCTCCGCGCGAACACATTCTTCGCGTCTTCGCGCGAAAATGAATGTCGATCCGCCTTAGAACCAGCTTCCGAAACGCTTCCAAAGCCGAGGGTAGCGCTTGGCGAGTTCCGCCGAATCCTCGCGAAACGGCTCGCCGACCGGCTGGCTCGGGTACGACCGGCCCTCCGCCCCCGGCATCCGCGCGACCGCCTGCCCGGTCTTCGCCGACCAGACCTCCCCCGCGACATAGGCGAAGGATTCGAACTCCAGATCGTCATCCGCGTCCGGGATCGCCAGCTCGGCCAATCCATCGGGATCGGCAAGCACCCGGGCATAGGCGTCGTGCCCCTGTGCGATCAGCCAGCTTCGGAAATATTCGAACCCGTCATCCGACGCGCCGCCCTTGGCGACATAGGCGGCACCCCATAGGTCCCAGCGATAGGCCCCGATCATCGCCTCGTCGAAATATCCCTGAAACGCGACGATCTGGGCGGGGGTCAACCGATTGAGCGAGGCGCGAAGGTCCGCCAGTTGCTCGTCCGCATCCGCACCCCAGGTGGCGGAGTGATCGACCAACGCCCAGAAATCGTCGCGGCTCAACGGTCCAGCGCCGATGCTGACGGGGGTGCGCTTGCCGCTTTTCGCCGGTCGGGCACCCCCGGCATAGGCGAAGAGCATCGCCAGCGCCGCTGCCACGATGCCCAGGACAAGAATTCCTCTCACCCCATCCCCCCTCAACCACTCCCCGATACGCCCGCGATCCCGGCGTCAGAATCCCTCAGGCAGGTCGATGTCGCCCACCACCTGCTGATAGCATCGCACGGCATAGCGATCGGTCATGCCCGCAATGAAGTCCGCGATATGCCGACTGCGCGCGGGCTCTTCCTCTGGCAAGCGCTCCCGCCATTCCTCGGGGAGTTGGGACGGGTCGGCGCGATAGGCCGCGAACAGCCCCTTCACGATGCCATGCGCCGCATCCGCCGCCGCCAACTGGCGCGGGTGATGATAGAGATTGGCGTACATGAAGCGCTTCAGATCGCGCTCCTCGACCCGCATCGCGTCGGAAAAGCCGACCAGCGCCCGGCCCGCCGCGCGAACGTCCGCCACGTCCCCCACCCCGCTCTCGGCAATGCGGGCGCGCGTTTCGGCGACCAGATCATTGACCATCACCCCGATCTGCGACCGGATGAGTTCGCTCGCCAGCCTTTTGGGCGCGACATCGGGGAATTGCGCGCGCGCCGCGTCCCACCCCCGCGCGACCAGAGGCACCGCCAGCAACTGGTCGAGCGTCAACAGCCCCGCGCGCAAGCCGTCGTCGATATCGTGATTGTCATAGGCGATATCGTCGGCCAGCGCCGCGACCTGCGCCTCCAGCGAGGCATGGCTTTCCAGATCGAGCGGAAAGCCCGCATCCGCCTCACGCAGCGCCCAGCCGGGATGGCGCACCGGGCCGTTATGCTTGGCCAGCCCCTCCAGCGTCTCCCAACTGAGGTTCAGTCCGTCCCAGCGCGGATAGGGCCGCTCGATCTCGGTCAGGGTGCGCAGCGTATGGCTGTTATGGTCGAAGCCGCCATGATCGGCCAGGGCGGCCTTCAGCGCGTCCTCGCCCGCATGGCCGAAGGGCGGATGGCCGATATCGTGCGCCAGGCACAGCGCCTCGGTCAGGTCTTCGTTCAGCCCCAGGGTGCGGGCGATGGTCCGACCGATCTGCGCCACCTCCAGGCTGTGGGTCAGGCGGACGCGGAAATGATCGCCATCGGGAGCCATGAACACCTGCGTCTTGTGGCGCAGGCGTCGGAAACTGATCGAATGGATGATCCGGTCGCGGTCGCGCTGAAAGGCATCGCGCGGCCCGCGTTCCAGCCCCGGGGCCTCGCCATGGCGACGCCCCCGGCTTTGGTCGGGATAGGAGGCCCAAGGGGCGAAGCGGGTCATGGCGATACTTATTTCGCGTCGAGCCGGGTGACCGCCTGCCCCGCCTCGCTGGTCACCGGGAAGGCCGACACACCCTTTTTCGCCAATTGGTTGACGAAGGCGCGGGCTTCCTCGTCCGTCTTGAACGGTCCCGTCAGCACGCGGTGGGTGGCGCGAAGCGGGGTCTTGTACCCCTGTCGCCCGGCGAAGACGGTCGGTGCCTTGGCCTTGGTCGCGGCCCAGGCCTTGGGCAAGTCATCCTCGTTCGCGCCGCCCGCGACCTGCACCCAGATCCGCTCGGGATTGGCACGAGCGCGCTTCTTCTCCTCCGCCTCGGCCTTGTCGGCGAGCGCCTTCTTGGCGGCTTCGGCCTTTTTGGCGGCCAGCGCCTTTTTGGCGGCCGCGGCCTTGGCGGCAACGGCCCTGCGCTCGGCGGCGGTCGGCGTGCGGGGGGCCGGATCGATGGTTTCGGCGGCCTTTTCGCGCGCCGCCTCGTCCCGTTCGGCCTTGGCCCGCGCCTCCGCCAGGACCCGCTGCGAGCCGCTGTTCATCGGCACATTTGCGGCGACGGCGGCGGGACGCTCGGGCCCTTCCACGCCGAGTTCGGACGCCGGGATGGAGAGATTGGCAACGATCCGCGCCAGGACCGAATCCTCGCGGACCGCATGCGCCGCGGCGAGAGACGGGCGGCGAGTCGTGGTACGCGTCGGGCGCGGGGCGGACGTGACGGTCTTTTCCGGCTCCGCCGCCGCAACGGCCACCGGCGTCGGGGTCGGCTCGCGGACGGCCACGGGCTCGGGCGCGGGGGTTTCGACCGTCGCGGGCAAGGGCTGGACCATCGCGGTCGAGCCACCGTTCGAGGGCGCCACCGTCGGCTGCGCAGCGGGCAGCGGCTGGATCACGGCACGCGGCGGCGTGTTCGACGCGACGGTGACGGGCGGGCGATTGGCTGCGGTCCCGCTGGGCGGTGGCGTGGTGGGCAAGGTGCTGACGAAGCCGGGCAAGGGCTGGACCATCTGCCTTGGCGGGGTCGCCGCGACCGCGCGGGGTTCCGAAGTCGGCGCTGGAGTGGGATTGACCGTCGCCGGAGCCGGAAGCGCCGCCACCTGCGTCGGGGCCGCCGTCACGGGCGGCGTCGGCGTCGGAGTGGCGGTGACGGGGGTCGTCGGCTGCGGGGTCGCCGCCGCCATCGCGACGCCACGATTACCGCGCGACGATCGCCCGCCCCGCCGCCGCTCCTCGCGCGTCGTCACGGGGGCAGCGACCGTTACCGGTGCCGCCGTCCGGGCCGATGCCAGCGCGACGGGTTCGGGGGTCAGCGCGGGCAGATTGGGGGCCAGCTTTGCATCGGCCAGCCGCTCCGGCGTGGCGCGGGTCTCGCCGAAATGCACGGCGAAGGCGCGATCGACGGCGGGCAGGCTCGGCAGGCGCTGGAAAAAGGGTTGCAGTCCCTGCGCCAGTTGCGGGGGCATCATCGTGCTGGCGATCCGCGTCGCTTCGGGCAGGTCGCCGCCCATCGCCAGGATGAAGGCACGCGCGCGCCATGCCGCGCGGTCGGTCTTGCGCAGCAACGGATCGAGCTGTTCCAACGCCTGTTCGCGCTGCCCCGAAATGCCCAGCGACAGGGCGTAGCGGCGAATCACCTCGTCATTCGCCCCATTGGCCAGCGCCAGCCGATAATCCCGCTGCGCCCGCCCCTGATCGCCGATCAGGTCATAGGCAAGGCCACGGTCGGCGGCGAACTTCGCGGCCGGAAGCCCCGCCGCCTCCGCCTGGGCGAAATAGCGCAGCGCCTCGCCCGGTCGTTCCGAACGCACCAGGATCGAGGCCATGCCCGCCTTCACGCGGGGATCGCGGGCATCGACCTTCTCGGCGCGCGCCAGCAGGGACGCCGCGCCGGACAGATCGTCGAGATGGATCGACAATTGCGCCGCCTCGACCAGCGCATCGACGTTGCGGGGGTTCTGCGCGACGCGGCGCATCACGTCCCCCAGCTTGTCGGCATCGGTGGTGCCGGGGAGTGGCTGAACCACCTCCTGCGCGAGGAGGGGCACGGGCGCGGCGGCGATGGCCAGCGCGAGCGCGAGCGAGGCGCGGGGAAAGATTGCGAACGTCATGGGACCATCACCCATAAAGCGCGTTTTCCCGCGCGCGGCAATGCCCATCGCATACCCCACGCGCCCGAGCGCTCCGGGCGGTCGACCAACAGGCGGACCGGGTGGCGGGCGGTCTGGTGTCCAGGCTGACGTTCGTCGGGATCATGGTCCGTTTCGAGGAGGCTGCTGTCTGGTTCGATCGACCTCCGTGCCCTTCCCGCGCAAACTGTCGCGACCGGGTCAGGTTGGATCGACATTCGTCGCGCTGGAAACCCAAGCGAAGACGCCAAGTCTTTTTGCGCGCGGAGGCGCGAAGGACGCAGAGAAATCATGCGCGCACGGCAGCGCGCCTCGTCAATCCTCAGTTGGTAAGAATGGACCGCAGTAGCCGCGAGCACGACATCTCTGCGTCCTCCGCGCCTCCGCGCGAACATATTCTTCGCGTCTTCGCGTGAGAATGAATGTCGATCTGCTTCAGGATTTTGCGAAGCCCGCCCCCCGATCATCGGAATGCCCGTTCCTCCTACCGGGACACCCCTCCGTCAGGCCTTCGGCCTGCCACCTCCCCTTCCAGGGGAGGATTGGGATGGTGTCGTATACGACGGATCACGTCGTTTGAGAGGACAGCTTATTGGACCGTTCCATAACAAACGAAGGGCCCGCACGATCCGGTCGCGCGGGCCCCTGGCTGTCGTCCCTGCCCCCTCGCAGGGGCCGGGTAGGACGTTACTGGTTGTTCTGCCGATGCAGGAAACGCGGAATGTCGAGCGACGAGTCCGAGCCGCCCTGCGAATTGTCATCCCGCTGCGCGCCGCGTGCAGCGTTCGACATACGCTCGAACAGCGTGCCACCCAGCTTTACGCGCGGGGCGGGCTGTGCCGGAGCCTCGCCCGCTTCGCTGCCCGGAGCCAGCCAGCGACGACGCGCCTCTTCGCTGCCCGGCGCGGGTTCGGCCGGAGCCTGGACCGGGGCCGCAGGGGCCTGCGCGGGAGCGGCGGGAACGATCGTGTCGGCGCCCAGCACCAGTTCGTCATCCTCGCTCGGGGCTGGCGCGGGGGCGGGCTTGGGCGCGGTGGCGGCCAGCGACGAAGCGATCGGCGCGACCAGCGGTGCGGACGGCGCCGGGGCAGCGACCGGCGCGGCAGCCTGCTCGACCGGGGCGGCGGGCGTCGGAGCCGGGGGCGTTACCGCCGCCGGTTCGCTGGGACGATAGCTCGGCGTCTCGTCCGCCTTGCGCGCCATGCCGCCCATGCTGAAGCTGCTGCGCTGGGTTTCGGTCGGGGCGGCGGCACCCGGCTTCACATCGGCATCGATGCCGGTGGCGACCACCGACACGCGGATGCGGCCTTCCAGTTCGGGATTGAACGCCGAACCCCAGATGATGTTGGCGTCGGGATCGACCAGCTCGCGGATATGGTTCGCCGCCTCGTCGACCTCCAGCAGGCGCATGTCGTCGCCGCCGGTGATCGAGATGATGACGCCCTTGGCCCCCTGCATCGACACGCCGTCGAGCAGCGGGTTGGCAATCGCCTTCTGCGCCGCCTCGATCGCGCGATTGTCGCCGGTGGCTTCACCGGTGCCCATCATCGCCTTGCCCATCTCCTGCATCACCGAGCGGACGTCGGCGAAGTCGAGGTTGATGAGGCCCGGCATGACCATCAGGTCGGTGATGCCGCGAACGCCCTGCTGCAACACCTCGTCCGCCATCGCGAACGCTTCCTTGAAGGTGGTGTTGGCATTGGCGATCAGGAACAGATTCTGGTTGGGGATGACGATGAGGGTATCGACGTACTTCTGAAGCTCTTCGATGCCGCCGTCCGCCGACTTGGCGCGACGATTGCCCTCGAAGGCGAAGGGCTTGGTCACCACGCCGACGGTCAGGATGCCCATGTCACGCGCCGCCTTGGCAATGACCGGGGCCGCACCCGTGCCGGTGCCGCCGCCCATGCCCGCCGCGATGAAGCACATATGGCTTCCTTCGAGCAGGCGCGACAGATCCTCGATCGTCTCCTCGGCCGCCGCACGCCCGATTTCCGGGCGGCTACCCGCGCCCAGGCCTTGCGTGATCTTGGCACCCAGCTGGATACGCTGCGGCGCGATCGACTGTTTCAGCGCCTGCGCGTCGGTATTGGCGACGAGGAAATCCACGCCCTGCACCTCGGCGCGCATCATGTTCGCGATCGCGTTGCCGCCGGCACCGCCGACGCCGATCACCGCGATACGCGGCGTCAATTCGTCGACCTCGGGTGCGATGAATTCGATGCTCATCCCAATTCTACTCCGCCGTTCCCGGTCGATACGCTAAGACCGGGCCCCTGATTGACTGTTAGTGCACCAGTCAAAGCCCTGGTGCCAACCCAAAACCGTCGAAGATACGACGCTTTCGCTTAATAATTCGCCTTCGCCGCCTGAATCAGCCGCCGAAACAGCCCCATGCCGCTGGGCCGGTGGACCGTCTGGTTGGTCGGCGCGATGCTGCGCAGGTCGATCGGATCGGTCGCGGCATAGAATGCCAGCCCCGCCAGCGTCGCGAAAGCCGGGCCGCCATGCGCATCGGGCAGACCGGACAGCCCGCGCGGTCGCCCGATGCGGACCGACCGCCCCAGCGCCTGCTGCGCATAGTCGGCGATCCCTTTCAGCTCCGCGCCGCCGCCGGTCAGCACTACCTGACGCCCCACCGGCCCCTCGAACTTCAGATGCTGGAGCGCCTTGCGGATCTCACCCATCTGATGCTCCAACCGCTGGCGGATCACGCCGATCAGTTGCGCCTTGGTGATCTGCATCGTGTCGCCGCCATCTTCGGCAGAGATCGGCGTCACCTGGATCATGTCGTGATTGTCGCGAGGAGAAGCATTGGCTGAGCCGTGGAAGCACTTCATCCGCTCGGCCATTTGTCGCCGCGTGCCGAAGGCCGACGCCACGTCATCGGTGATGTCCGCCGCGCCCATCGGCAGCGAGCACAGCCCCACCAGCATCCCGCCCGCGAACAGCGAGACATTGGTGATCCCCGCCCCCATCTCGACCAGCGCCACTCCCAGTTCGCGCTCCTCGTCGGACAGGCAGGCCAGGCCCGTCGCCACGGGAGCCGCGATGATCGACTTGACCTCCAGATGCGCCGAGCGGACGCACAGGTCCAGGTTGCGGACCGGCGAGCCATCGGCGGCGACGACATGGATATGCACGCCCAGCCGATCGGCATGGAGCCCGAGCGGCTTCTTTACCCCCGTCAGCCCGTCCAGCGTATAGAGCGCGGGCTGCGCGTGCAGAACCATACGCCCCTGCGGGTCGATCGAGTTGCGCCCGGCCGCCAGCAGCGCGTCGATATCGCCCTGCTCGACCTGATGGCCGCCCAGCTCGAACTCGACCTCGGCCACGTCGGACACCAGGCCACCGGCCGAGAAGCCGACCCAGACATTCTCGATATTCAGCCCCGCGATGCGTTCGGCCTGTTCGACCGCCTCACGCACCGCCGCCTCGGTCGCGCCCATGTCGGCGATATAGCCGCGCTTGACGCCCCGGCTCTCGCGCTGGCCGGTGCCCAGCACGATCAGCTCGCCGCCATCGCCCTTGCGCGCGATCAGCGCCGAGACCTTGGACGATCCGATGTCCAGGGCGGTGATCAGCCCTTCGGGTGCAATTTTTGCCATGGTCTTGCTACCCCTGTGATTCCCCGTCGTTGCGCGGCCCCTCCGCGCCACCGTCCGTCGCGGGCTCGCCCGTTGCCGCGGCGCCCGCCTGTGCCGGTTCGGCCAGAGCGTGATTCTGATTCAATCCGGGCTTGCGCGCAACCAGCTTCGCGGGATCGCGCATGTCGAAGCGCAGCCAGCCACGCCCCAAGAGCGGGCGCGATCCGTCCATCGCGGCGAACTTCATCAACGCCGCCCCTGCCCCATCCTCCGGCAAGGCCAGCGTCTCGCCGCTGTCGAAGGTCAGGTCCCAGCGGCGGTTGCCGATCCAGGTCGCGGCCTTGACGCGCGGCTTCAATGCGGGCGCCGCGGCGAGCAGCGCCTGATAGCCCGGCTCCTGCAAGTTCGCGCCTGGCCCGATGATCAGCGGCAGGTCGGGCATCGCCTCGGGCTGCACCGGCTCCAGCAGCACGCCGCCCGCGTCGATCAGGGTCAGCTGGCCATTGTCCTGCCACACCGCCGCCGGGGTCCGCTCCTCGATATCGACGAGCAGCGTGTCGGGCAGACGGCGCGAGACATGCGCGTCCTTGATCCAGCCATAACGCAACAGCTTGGCGCGGACATCTTCCAGATTGACCAGCGGCATCGCCCGGCTCTGTTGGTCGAGCGCGACGGCATAGACGGTCATCCGGTCCATGCGCTTCAGGCCAGTCACCTCGATCTGCTGGACACGGAAACCGGCATGGCCCGCCTGTTCGGCGACGGCGGTGCCGATCATGCCGGGTACGCCGACATAGGTCGCGACCGCCAGCACCGCGGCGCCGGCGCCGCCCAATATCGCCCAGGTGACCGCCTTCTTGACCGTCTCCTCACTGACCGGCAGCTTCGCCAGCAATCGCTCGGACAGCGTCGCGCGTTTCACCGGTTGGCGGCGGCGCGGCACCGGGCGGCGGGGGGACGGCCCGCGCTTGATCGTCCGGCTCATCCCGCGCGATCCTTATACCAAGCAACCGCCTCATCGACGATCGCCTGGACCAGCGTGTCGTAATCCATGCCGACATGACGCCCCTGTTCGGGCACGAGACTGAGCGGGGTCATGCCCGGCTGGGTGTTGACCTCCAGCAGGAACAGGCCGTCGACGCCGCGCTCGTCATCCCAACGGAAGTCGGAGCGCGAGGCGCCGCGACAGCCCAGGATGCGGTGCGCCTCCAGCGCCAGCGACTTGCACGCCTCGGCGATGTCGTCGGGAATCTGCGCGGGGCAGACATGCTCGGTCAGGCCATCGGTGTATTTCGCGTCGAAATCATACCAGCCATTCTTGGGCTTCAATTCGGTCACGCCCAGCGCACGGTTGCCCAGCACGGCGGTGGTCAGTTCGCGGCCCCGGATATAGGGCTCGGCGAGTAGTTCCTCGAACTCGGCCCAGGGACCGGCCACGTCGCGACCGATCGGGCTGCCATGGTTGCTGGTGTCGGTGACGATCGCGACGCCGACCGAGGAGCCCTCGTTGACGGGCTTCAGCACATAGGGGCGCGGCAGGGGGTCGCCCGCGAACAACTCCTCCGACTTCACGATCCGGCCGCCGGGCATGGGGATGCCGTGCGGCACAAGCGCCTGCTTAGTAAGGACTTTGTCGATCGCGATGACCGAGGTCGCCAGCCCCGAATGAGTGTACGGAATCCCCATCAGGTCGAGCATCCCCTGCACCGTCCCGTCCTCGCCGGGCGAGCCGTGCAGCGCGTTGAAGACGATATCGGGCTGGGCCTCGACCAGCCTGGCGGCGACATCGCGATCCATGTCGATCCGGGTGACGCGGTGCCCCTTGCGCTCCAGCGCATCCGCGACGCCCGCGCCCGACATGAGGGACACCGGCCGCTCCGCCGACCAGCCGCCCATCAGAACCGCGATATGGATAGCATTGGTCACTTCGCGATTCCCACTCGTTGAATTTCCCATTCGAGCGTCACGCCCGACTGCGCCTTCACCTTGTCCCGCACTTCCTCGCCCAGCGCCTCGATCTCGGCGGCCGTGGCGTTGCCGAGGTTGAGCAGGAAATTGCAATGCTTTTCCGACACCTGCGCATCGCCGCGAGTCAAGCCGCGACAGCCCGCCGCATCGACCAGCGCCCAGGCCTTGTGCCCCTCGGGGTTCTTGAAGGTCGAACCGCCGGTCTTGGAACGCAGCGGCTGCGACGCCTCGCGCGCGGCGGCGATGCGGTCCATCTCGGCCTGGATCGCCGCCGGCTCGGCGGCATGGCCCCGGAAGACCGCCTCGACCACCACCGTCCCGTCGCTCAGGTTGGAGTGACGATAGGTGTATTCCAAATCGGCGACGCCCAGCGTCTCGACCGTGCCGTCGCGGCGGATGACCGTGGCGCATACCAGCACGTCCGCCACTTCGCGACCATAGGCCCCGCCGTTCATCCGCACGAAGCCGCCGACCGTGCCGGGGATCGAGCGCAGGAACTCCAGACCCCCGATGCCCGCATCGCGCGCATTGGACGAAACGAGGATACCCGACGCACCCCCGCCACAGGTGATCAGATACCCCTCCCCTGCCCGCGCATAGGCGAAGGGCTTGCCCAGCCTCACGACCACGCCCGGTACGCCACCGTCGCGCACGATCAGGTTGGAGCCGAGCCCCAGCGCCATGACCGGCACGTCCGATGCCAGATCGCGCAGGAATGCCGACAGGTCGTCGACGCTTTTCGGCTCCAGCAGATATTCGGCCGGTCCGCCCGCCTTGAACCACACCAGCGGCGCCAGCGGCGCGCCCGGAGTCAGTCGGCCGGCGGTGTCGGGCAGGGTCATCGGCGCGCCTCGATGGCGCTCGCCAGACCCGCCGCCCATTTCGTGATATCACCCGCGCCCAGGCAGACGATCATGTCGTCCGCGCGGATCGAGCCCGCCAGTTCATCGGCCAGCGCATCCGCATCCGCCACGGTCGCGGTCGAGCGATGCCCGCGCCGCTTCAGCCCCTCGACCAGTGCGTCGGCGTCGACGCCCTCGATCGGCTGTTCGCCCGCCGCATAGACCGGCGTCACCAGCACACGGTCGGCATCGTTGAAGGCGGTCTGGAACTCCTCCATCAGATTGCCGAGCCGGGTGAAGCGGTGCGGCTGCACCACCGCGATCACACGGCCTCGCGCGCCCTCACGCGCGGCGGCCAGCACCGCGCGGATCTCGACCGGGTGGTGGCCGTAATCGTCGATGACGGTTGCCGTACCGCCGTCCACCGCGATCTCGCCGACCTTGGTGAAGCGCCGCTTGACCCCGCCGAACTGGCCGAAGCCCTGCTGGATGGTTGCGTCCTCGATCCCCAGCTCCAGCGCGACGCCGATCGCGGCGAGCGCGTTCTGGACATTGTGGCGGCCGGGCATGGGCAGCTCGATCCCCTCGATCGAGCGGCTGGAGCCGTCGCGGTTGCGGATGATCGCTTCGAACCGATTACCGCCGGGGATCGGCGTGACGTTAACGCCACGCACATCGGCCTGCGCAGAGAAGCCATAGGTCACCACCCGCCGGTCACGCACACGCGGCAGGATGTTCTGCACTTCCGGATGGTCGAGGCAGAGCAAGGCCGCCCCGTAGAAGGGCACATTCTCGACGAACTCGACAAACGCGTCCTTCACCCGGTCGAACGAGCCGTAATGGTCGAGATGCTCGGGATCGATATTCGTCACGACCGCGATCGTGCCATCCAGCCGCAGGAAACTGCCGTCGCTCTCATCCGCCTCGACGACCATCCAGTCGGAGGCGCCGAGCCGCGCGTTGGAGCCATAGCTGTTGATGATGCCGCCATTGATGACGGTCGGGTCGACCCCGCCCGCATCCAGCAAAGCCGCAACCATCGAGGTGGTCGTGGTCTTGCCATGCGTGCCCGCCACCGCGACGGTGGACTTGAGCCGCATCAGCTCAGCCAGCATCTCGGCGCGGCGCACCACGGGGATGCGGCGTTCCAGCGCGGCTTCGACTTCGGGGTTGGAGCGGGTGATCGCGGTCGAGGTGACGACCACCGCCGCATCGCCCAGATTGTCGGCGGCATGGCCGATGGCGACCGGAATACCCTTGTCCCGCAGACCCTGCACGACATAGCCCTCGGCCACGTCGGAGCCCTGCACCCGATAGCCGAGATTCTTCATCACCTCGGCAATGCCCGACATGCCGATGCCGCCGATGCCGACGAAGTGGATCGTGCCGATATCCGTGGCGACGCCCTTCATGCGCCTGCTCCCGCCAAATTCTGAGTAGTGTGCGACTTGCCGACCGGCAGGACCAGACGCGGCGAGCCGAGGCTTTCGACCAGATCGGCGAGGTCGCTCGCCGCCTCGGGCCGCCCGCAGCCGCGCGCCCGACCCGCCGCATTCTCCAATGCCGCCGGGTCGAGGCCCAGCTTCTGCATCTGCTTGGCGAGTTCGACGGGCGTGAAATCCTTCTGCGCGATGGTCCGCGCGCCACCGGCCTGGGTCATCTCGCGCGCGTTCACCGTCTGGTGATCGTCGGTTGCGCTGGGCAGCGGCACCAGGATCGCAGGGCGACCCGCGACCGTCAGCTCCGCCAGTGTCGAGGCCCCGGCCCGCGCGATCACGAGATGCGCCCAGGCCAGTTGCTCGGGCAGATCGGGCAGATAGGTGGCGAGTTCGGCCGGGATCTCATGCTCGGCATATTTGGCGCGAACCTCGTCGATATCCTCGATCCGCGCCTGATGCGTCACCTGCAACCGCCGCCGGAAGGTGACGGGCAGCATGGCGAGGCCGTCGGGCACGACCTTGGACAGGATGCTCGCGCCCTGGCTGCCGCCGGTGACGAGAACGCGGAAGATGCCGTCCTCCTCCAGCAGCGGATAGGGGCGCGTGCGAAGCGCCAGCACCTGGTCGCGCACCGGATTGCCAACCAGCCGGGTCTTGTCGGCATGTTTGGCGCTCAGCCGCTGCGTATCCTGATAGGACAGCGCGATCGCATCCACCTTGCCCGCGACCAGCCGGTTGACCCGGCCCAGCACCGCATTCTGCTCGTGGATCGCGGTCGGGATGCCTTCCGCGAAGGCCGCCAGCAAAGCGGGCATGGCGGGATAACCGCCGAAACCGATCACCGCCGCCGGGCGGAAGGTGCTGTACAGCTCGCGCGCCATCGCCCGGCCGCGCCACATCTCGCGCAACGCCCTGCCCCAGCCGATCGGTCCGCCCGCGAAACGCCCGGCGGGCAGGACATGGGTCTGGATATCCTCGAACAGCCCCGGAAAGCGCACCCCGCGCGCATCCGACACCAGCGCGACCCGGTGGCCGCGCCGGGTCAGCTCGGCCGCCAGCGCCGCGGCGGGAACCATATGGCCGCCGGTTCCTCCGGCGGCGAGGACGAAGTGACGGCTCATTGCCCGCTCCACCTGACTACATAGGGGCTGCGCGTCAGGAACGGATTGCGCCGGGTGAACGCCAGCAACAACCCCATCCCGATCGACAGCGCGATCATCGACGAGCCGCCATAGCTGATGAACGGCAGGGTCATGCCCTTGGAAGGCGCGAGCCCCGTGTTCACCGCCATCGAGATCAGCGCCTGCGCGCCGAACTGCACCGCCAGCCCGGAGGCGGCGTAGAGCTTGAACTCGTCCTGTTCGTCAAGCAGCTTCACGAAGACGCGCACCACGATCGCCAGGAACACCAGCGCGATGATCGAACAGGCGATCAGCCCGAACTCCTCGCCGATCACCGAGAAGATATAGTCGGTATGCGCCTCCGGCAGCCCGAACTTGGCCGATCCCCCGCCCGGCCCGGTGCCGGTCCAGCCACCGGCGGTCAGCGTGTTGTGCGCGGCGTTGACCTGGAAATGGTCCGCCGCGCCCTCACCCTCGACATCGGGAAAGAGGAACGCATTGATGCGGTTCCGCGCGGTGCCATAGAACATGTACGCGGCGGTCAGCCCCACCGGCACCATCGCGGCCAGCCCCAGCATCACCCGCATCGGCGTGCCAGAGATCATCAGCAGCGCCGCCCAGACCAGACAGAAGACGATCGTCTGCCCGAAATCCGGCTGCATCATCAGCAGCCCGGCGACCAGGCCGGTCATCCCCATGGTGATGAGGGTCGCGGGCAGGTCGCGCTCCTTGGCCTTCAGCGACAACAGCCAGGCGGTGGTGACGATGAACATCGGTTTCAGGAATTCGGACGGCTGGAACTGCGCGATGCCGAAGCCGATCCAGCGCCGCGCACCGTTGATCTCCACCCCGATAAAGGGCGTCACGGCCAGGATCGCGATCAGGATCGCCGTCCCCAGCACCGCCATACGCCGCGCGGTGACGACCGGCAGCATCGAGACAACGAACAGCACGGGCAAAGACACGCCCACCCACATCACCTGACGCCAAAAATAATAAAGCGGCGCGAACTTCTTGTGCTCGCCCGAATAGCGCATGGCGGTGGCCGGGCTGGCGGCGGCGACCGCGATCAGGCCGATCGCGATCAGGAACAGGGTGAGCAACAGCAGCACCCGGTCGATATCCCAGAACCAAGTGCCCAGCGGCGAACGGTCGCCCCGCCCGCCCCGGCCCTTGATCGAACCGATCAGGCCGGGACGCGGGACGGGCTTTGCAGTGCGATCGTTCACGCCAGAGCCTCCACCGCCGCGCGAAAGGCATCGCCCCGCGCTTCATAATCACGAAACTGGTCGAAGCTGGCACAGGCGGGCGACAGCAGCACCGTGTCCCCCGACCGCGCCGCCGCCGCCGCATGGGCGACCGCCGCCTCCAGCGTGCCGGATTGCTCCACCACGGGCACCTTGCCCTTCAACAGATCGTAGAAGAGCGGGGCCGCCTCACCGATCGTATAGGCCGCGACGACGTGGTCCAGATGGGCCGCGCAGGCGTCGAGATCGTCGCCCTTGCGCTTGCCGCCGACGATCCAGTGCACGCGCGGGAATGCGGCGAGCGCGGGCGAGGTGGATTCGGGGTTGGTCGCCTTGGAATCGTTGACGAAGGCCACGCCGTTCCGGGTCGCGACATGCTGCATCCGGTGCGGCAGGCTGGCATAGCTGGCGAGACCTGCCTCAATTGCGTCCTCGCCGATCCCCAACGCGCGGGCTACGGCGATGGCGGCCTGCGCGTTCTGGGCGTTATGCGGGCCTTGCAGCGCGGGCCAACGGCTCTGGTCGAGCGGGGCGTCGGGGGCGATCGTCACGAGATCCTCCGCGCGTCCGGCCAGACCTTGGGCGATATTGGCCGAAGCTTCGTCACCCGTGCCGACCACCGCCACATGCCCTGCCGACTGCATCGCGAACAGCCGCGCCTTGGACGCCGCATAGCCTGCGAAGCCGTCATAGCGGTCGAGGTGATCGGGTGTGATGTTGAGCAGCACCGCCACGTCGCAGTCGAGGCTCTGCGTCAGGTCGATCTGATAGCTGGACAGCTCCAGCACATAGACCCCGCCCTCGGGCAGAGGCTCCTGTCCCAGGATCGGCAGGCCGATATTGCCCCCCATCAGGGTCGGCACGCCCGCCGTCTTCAGGATGTGGTGGACCAGCGCGGTGGTGGTCGACTTGCCGTTGGTGCCGGTGATGCCGACGACCTTGTGCGGCGGCAGGTCGTGCCGCGCCTGGGCGAAGAGTTCGATGTCGCCGATCACCGGCACCCCCGCCGCGCGCGCCGCAGCGGCGAGGGGGTGGGTGTTGAGTGGTACGCCCGGCGACACGACCAGTGCGTCGAAGCCGGACAGGTCATCGAGCGGTGCGATCTTCAAATCCTCCCCGGCACGGGGAGGGGGACCGCCAGCCGCAGGCTGGTGGTGGAGGGGGGCTTCGGCAAAGGACTCGCCCAGTGGCACGCCCCCTCCACCAGCTTCGCTGGTCCCCCTCCCCGTGCCGGGGAGGATAGCCTCACGCTTGTCGGGCTCGCTATCCCACGCCACCACGCTCGCCCCGCCTGCGAGCAACGCCGAAACACTCGCGGCGCCGGAGCGTGCGAGCCCCAGCACCGCGTAACGTTTCCCCGCCCAGTCGCGCGACGTGATCATCGCAGCTTCAACGTCGACAGGCCCGCCAGCGCCAGCACGAAGGCGATGATCCAGAAGCGGATCACCACCGTCGGCTCCGACCAGCCGAGCTGTTCGAAATGATGGTGGATCGGCGCCATGCGGAACACGCGCTTGCCGGTCCGCTTGTAGAAGAAGACCTGGATGATCACCGACATCGCCTCGACCACGAACAGGCCGCCGATGATGCCCAGCACGATCTCGTGATGTGCGACGACCGCGATGGTGCCGAGCGCGCCGCCCAGCGCCAGGCTGCCGGTATCGCCCATGAACACCGCCGCCGGGGGCGCGTTGAACCACAGGAACGCCAAGCCCGCCCCGACCACTGCGCCGCAAAAGATGGCCAGCTCACCCGCGCCCGGCACATGCGGGATGCCGAGATAATCGGCGAACTTCACATTGCCCGCCAGGTAGACGATGACCATGAACGCGACGCTGGCGATGATCACCGGCATCGTCGCCAGCCCGTCCAGCCCGTCGGTCAGGTTCACCGCATTGCCGAACGCGACGATCGTGAAGGCGGCGAACAGCGGGTAGAAATAGCCGAGATCGATATACATGCGCGAGGTGAAGGGCAGGTAGAGATGCGGCCCGTTCTGCCCCATGACGATCCATGCCGCGATCCCGGCGATCGCGAATTCCAGCAACAGCCGGGTCCGCCCCGAGATACCGGCGGTCGAGGCTTTCCGTACCTTGTCATAATCGTCGAGGAACCCGATCGCGCCGAAGCCAAGCGTCACGAACAGGCACGCCCAGACGAACGGGTTGAACACGTTCATCCAGATCAGGATCGACAGCGTCATACTGGTCAGGATCATCAGCCCGCCCATGGTGGGCGTACCGCGCTTGGCGAGGTGGGTCTGCGGCCCGTCGGCGCGGATCGGTTGCCCCTTGCCCTGGCGGACGCGCAGCCAGCCGATGAAGCGCGGCCCGATGATCAGGCCGATGAACAAGGCGGTCGCCACCGTCGCCCCGGTCCGGAACGACTGGTAACGGATGAGGTTGAGAAGCCCCGGAAAACCGAGATGCTCCGCGATCCAGTACAGCATTAGCCTTGCGCCCCGCCCGTTCGCCGCTCGTCACGAAGGGCCGTCACCACGCGCGACAGCCCCACTCCGTTCGATCCCTTGATCAGCACCACATCGTCGGGCGTCATGATCGAAGCCAGCGCCTCATGCGCGGCCTTAGCATCGGTCACATGGACGAAATCCACCCGCCCCTCAAGCGCAGCCGCCAGCGGGGCCATCGATTCACCGACCAGCAACGCCCGTTCGACGCGCGCCGCCAGGATCGGTTCGGCGAGCCCGGCATGATAATCGGCGGAATCCTCGCCCAATTCGCGCATCTCGCCCAGCACCGCGACATGCCGTCCCGGCTCCTCCGCCAGCACCGCCAGCGTGGCGCGCATCGAGGCGGGATTGGCGTTGTAGCTTTCGTCGATGATCAGCGCGCCGTTGCTCGCCCGGAACCGCGCGCCGCGACCGGCAAGCCCACCCAGTTCGGCCAAGGCCAGTCCGGCCAGCCCCAGGTCGCCGCCCGCCGCATCGACCGCCGCCAGTACGGCAAGGGCATTGGACACCCAATGCTGCCCCGGCTGGGACAGGGTGAAGTTCAGTTCCCGGTCGCCCAGTCGCGCGGTCACGAAGCTGCCCCCCATCGGCCCGCGCATCGCCTCGACCGCACGGACATCGGCGGCGGGATCGAAGCCGAAGGTCACGATGCGATCCGCATGGGGCCGCGCCGCCGCGATCAGGCGGTCGCGATGCGGGCTGTCATAGGGGACGATGGCGGTGCCGCCGGGCTGAAGCCCCTGGAATATCTCACCTTTGGCGTCGGCGATGGCGGACTCGTCGGGGAAGAATTCGGTATGCGCGGGCGCGATGGCGGTGACGATCGCGATGTGCGGGCGGACCATCGCGGTCAGCGCGGACAGCTCGCCCGCATGGTTCATCCCCATCTCGAACACGCCCGCCCGCACGTCGCGCGGCATCCGCGCAAGGCTGAGCGGCACGCCGGTATGGTTGTTGTAGCTCTTGACCGAGCGATGCACCCCGCCCCGCCAGCCACGGTCCAGGGCGGCGAACAGCGCTTCCTTGGCGCTGGTCTTGCCGACCGATCCGGTGACGCCGATGATCGTCGCATCGGTCCGCGCCCGCGACGCACGCGCCAGATCCTCCAGCGCATGGAAGCTGTCGGCAACGCGAACATGGGGATGGTCGGTATCGTCGCTGACCAGCGCCCCCGCCGCCCCTTGCGCAAAGGCCTGGTCGAGGAAGCGGTGCCCGTCGGTCGCATCGCCCCGCATCGCGACGAACAGGTCGCCGGGTCCGACCTCGCGGCTGTCGAAGGCGACGCCCGACACGGCGAAGTCGGCAGACGCGGTGCCGCCGGTCGCGGCGGCGATCTCCTGCGCGGTCCACAGGATCATGGGCGCTCCCCGCCCGACTTGGCACCATAATGAAGCGACAGCTTGGGACGCGCGCGAACGGGCGTTTCCGGCTGTTCGGCTTCCGTCTTCTGCACCGGGGGCGTCTTGGTCGTGGCCTTTCCGCTCATGCCGCGCACTCCCGCGCGACCGTGACATCGTCGAAGGGCAGGACGAGGTCGCCGACGATCTGGCCCTGCTCATGCCCCTTGCCCGCGATCAAGACGATATCCTGCTCGCCCGCCTCGGCGATGGCGGCGGCGATGGCGGCGCGGCGGTCGCCGATCTCGATCGCGCCGGTCGCCCCGCGCATCACCTGCGCGCGGATCGCGGCGGGGTCTTCGTTGCGGGGATTGTCGTCGGTCACGATCACCCGGTCGGCATGCATCGAGGCGACCTGGCCCATCACTTCGCGCTTGCCCGAATCGCGGTCGCCGCCCGCACCGAACACCACGATCAGCCGCCCGCCCGCATGGGGCTTGAGCGCCGCGATCGCCGCTTCGAGCGCATCGGGGGTATGCGCATAATCGACATAGACGGGCGCGCCGCTCCGCGCGATCGCCGCGCGCTCCAGCCGCCCGCGCACCGGCTGCAACCGGGCGAGGTTCGCGATGGTCGCCGCCACCTCACCGCCCGTCGCCAGCACCAGCCCGGCCGAGACCAGTGCATTGGCCGCCTGATAGGCACCGATCAGCGGCAGTTGCACCTTGTGGATGATGCCATGCTCGTCCTCGATCACCAGCCCCTGCCCCAACAGGGTCGGATGCCGCTCGACCAGTTTCAGCGTCGATCCGCGCGTGCCCACCGTCACCAGCCTGTTGCCCCGCGCGCGCGCCAGGTCGATCACCCGCCCGCTCTCGACATCGTCGGCCCAGACGACCGCCGTGCCGGTGGGCGACAGCACCTCGGAGAAAAGCCGCATCTTGGCCGCCAGATAGGCGCCCATATCGCCGTGATAGTCCAGATGATCGCGCGACAAATTGGTGAAAGCCGCCGCCGACACTTCCAGCCCCTCGGTGCGATACTGGGTCAGGCCGTGGCTCGATGCCTCGAACGCCAGATGGGTCACACCCTCGCGCGCCAGCCCGGCGACATTGGACAAGAACGTCACGACATCGGGCGTGGTCAGACCGGTATAGGTTCGCTCGTCGGCGGTTGTGACGCCGAGCGTTCCGATCGAGGCGGCGTGATGCCCCGCCATCCGCCAGAGCTGCCGCGTCATCTCGACGGTCGAGGTCTTGCCGTTGGTGCCGGTCACCGCCACCGCGGTCGCCGGGAAGGGCGCGAAGAACGCCGCCGCCAGCCGGGCGAAGGCCGCGCGCGGTTCGTCCGAGGCGATATGGACCGCGCCCTCGACCCTCACGCCGGGCCGCGCGACAACCGCCACCGCGCCGCTGCGCACCGCATCGGCGATGAAGTCCTCGCCATTCACCCGCGCGCCCTGAAACGCACCGAAAATCGTACCCGGCGCGACCTTGCGATGGTCGATCGCGAAACCGGAAACGAGGGCGTCACCGCCCTCGCCCATATCTTGCCCGGTCAACTGGTTCAGCTTCATGCCGCCACCCTCATCGTCCATCCACCGGCGGCGCCTTGGGGTCCTGCCACAGGGTCGGCAGGATGTCGGACACATCCACGTCCTTGGTCGCGTCCGGCACGACGCCCAGCATCGCGCCGACCCGCGTGATCGTCCGCCCGACCACGGGGGCGGCGTTCCAGGCTGCGGTCTTCCACCCGAACGTCTCCTTCGTACCCTTTGGCGAGTCGAGCATCGCCAGGACCACATAGCGCGGCGCGTCCATCGGGAACGCCGCCGCGAAGGTAGCGACGTTGCGCGACCGATCATAGCCGCCCGCCACCGCCGCCTCGGCCGTGCCCGTCTTGCCCCCGACGCGGTAGCCCGGCGCATCGCCCTTGCGCCCCGTGCCGCGCATCACGATCAGGCGCAACATCTGCCGCATCCGCGCGCTGGTCGCCTCGCTCAGCACCCGGCGCCCGGCGGCCGCATGCCCCGGCTCGACCTTCATCAGCGTCGCGGGCCGCCAGATGCCGCCATTGACCAGTGCGGCATAGGCCGACGCCAGGTGCAACGGCGTCACCGCGATGCCATGCCCATAAGCGGTCGTCATCGTCGTCGTCCGCGCCCAATAGGTGGGCAGCAGCGGACGGCCCTTCTCGCGCAGTTCGATATCGGGCTTGGTGTCGAAGCCCAGCTTCTTGAACATCGCCTGCATCCGCTGCGGCCCGATCTCGTCGGCGATGCGCGCGGTGGCGATGTTGGACGAATAGATCAGCGTCTCGGCCATGTTCAGCCAGCGCTTCGGATCACCCTGCTCGTCATGGATGGTATAGCCGCCGACCTTCAGTGGATGGGTCGCATCGAAACGCCGCGCCATCGAGGTGACGACGCCATTCTCCATCGCCGTCGCCATGGTGATCGGCTTGAAGGTCGACCCCAGCTCGAACACGCTCTGCGTCGTGATGTTGCGCAGTTCCTCGGTACCCGCCATGCCCACGCGATTGGGATTGAAGGTGGGCAGCGAAACCATCGCGATCACCTCGCCGGTGTGCACGTCCAGGATGATGCCGCCACCGCCGCGTGCCGCGAAGGTGTTCATCGCGCGGCCCAGTTCGCTCTCCAGCGCGGCCTGGGCGCGGGTGTCGATCGACAGCGCGACGGGCTTGCCCGCATGGGCCGGGCTGAGCAGCCGCTCGTCGAGCACGCGCTCCATGCCGCTCATCCCGTGCCCATCGGTCGACAGGAAGCCCAGCGCATGCGCCGCCAGCGTGGATTGCGGATAGAGACGCTGCGTCTCGCGGTCGAAGACCAGGCCCGGCTCGCCGATGGCGTTGACCTGCTCGACCAGCCCGGGGCTGGCACGGCGTTGCAGATAGACGAAATTCGCCTTGCGGGTCAGCTGGTTGTAGAACCAGGCCTGATCGCCGCGATCGGGCATCAGCGCGGCGAGGCGCGCGGCGATCTCCATCGGATCGCCGATCAGCTTCTTCGGGTGGACCGCAATGGTCCAGCTATCGATCGTGCGGGCCAGCGGCGCGCCGTTGCGATCGACGATGTCGCCCCGCGCGGCCAGCGTCGCGGTACGCGCCGCCGCATCGGCGGGCCCCGCGAACACCGCCAGCATCATCAGCCGCCCGATCACGACGAACACCGCCGCGCCGAACAGCATCATCAGCATCATCAGGCGCATATGCGTCGTCGCGACCAGCGCATGGCGCTGGCCGGCGGTACGTTGGGTTCCGGCGGGACGGGCGACGAGTACGCTCAACGCCGCCGCCGCGATTCGCTCTTGGCCCCCTTCAGGATGTCGCCCAGCGTCGTGTCGGACAGAAGCTGGCGGTCGAGCATCGCCACGGCCTGCGGACGCACCTTGGCGACGGCGGCGGTGGTCACGACCGGCTGGGTGACCGGAACCGACTGGGCGGGAACGAGCAGCGCGGCGGTCTGGACGGCACCGGTAGCAGGCCCGCGCGTCACGTCCAGCGAGGCGAGCTGCGCCTCGTCACCCACGAACTGCCCCGCCACCGGCGCGGTCAGCGCCAGCGTGTCGCCGTTCCACTTTTCCAGCTGGACCAGATTGGCGCGGGTGTCGAACTCGGTTTCCAGCGCGCGAATGTCGCGCTCAGCGGTGCGGATGCGCGCATTGACGTCGTCGAGCTTCTTGCGCTCGGCCGCCACCTGCAAGGACACCAGGTAAAAGCCCAGGACGACCGCGACGCAGCTCCCGAACCAACCGATCCCCTTCAACCGATACGCCGCCGTCATACGCCCAACTCCTGACCCAACTCGCCCCCCGGCGCCCGTCCCAAACCCGTCCCGTGTCCCGCCGACCAGGCGGGTGATTCCGTTCGTGTCGCGAACCGCAGCGTCGCCGATCGCGCGCGCGGATTGCGGGCCAGCTCGACCTCGCCCGCGCGGATCGCCTTGCCGACATTCGTGAAGCTGGGCGCGCGCGCCGCCGCCTGTTCGGGCAGGTGTCGCGAGCCGCCCGGCATTTGCCCGGCGCGTTCGCGGAAGAAGCGCTTGACCATGCGATCTTCCAGACTGTGGAAGGTCACCACCGCCAGTCGCCCACCGGGCTTCAACGCCCGCTCCGCCGCCGCCAGACCGTCGGCCAGTTCGTCCAGCTCGCGGTTCACATGGATGCGAATCGCCTGGAAGGCCCGCGTCGCCGGGTCCTTCTTGTCATGCGGACGATAGCCCAGCGCGCGACGCACCACGGCGGCCAGCTCGCCGGTGCGGGTCAGCGGACGCGCGGCGACGATCGCCTGCGCTACCCGGCGCGAACGCGGCTCCTCGCCATAATGATAGAGGACGTCGGCGATCGCGCCCTCGTCGGCGGTGTTGAGGAAGTCCGCCGCCGATTCGCCGTCCTGCGCCATGCGCATGTCGAGCGGACCGTCGCCCTGGAACGAGAAACCACGCTCCGCCTGATCGAGCTGCATCGAGGATACGCCGATGTCGAGCACGACGCCGTCGACCGGCGCGCCCAGTTCCTGGTCCAGCCCTGAGAATTCGCGGTGGATCAGGGTCAGCCCCGGTTCGGCGGCGACCAGCGCCTGGCCGTTGGCGATGGCGTCGGGATCGCGGTCGAAGGCGATGACCTTCGCCCCCTGCCCCAGCATCGCACGGGTATAGCCGCCCGCGCCGAACGTGCCGTCGACATGCGTCTCGCCGGGGGCGATGGCGAGCGCGTCGAGCACTTCGTCGAGCAGGACCGGGATATGGGGGGCGTCGGGCATCACGCTCACAGCGCGATCCCCTTTTCCTGGCAATGGAAACGCGCGGCCGAGATCATCTTCGGGGGCAGACCCGGCGTGTCGACCAGCGTCTTGGGGTCCCAGATTTCGATATAGTCGAACGTGCCCCAGAAAAAGGCATGGCCCGCGATCCCGGCATGGAAGCGGGGAAAGCCCGGCATGATGAACCGACCCGACCCGTCGAACGGCACCGCCTCGCCATTGGCGAGGTCGCGCTTGATATTGTAATCGATCCGGCCATCGGGCCCGCGCGACATTTCGGTCCGCGCGTCGAGTTCCTTCTTCAGCACGGCGACATAACCCGGATCATAAGCGATCAGACAACGCTCGGTTTCGTGGACCGCGATGATGATGGTCCCGCCATCCTTTCCGTCGGGGCGCGGCGCATTCTGAGCCAGCGTGGAGCGGAGTGCATTGGGGATGGCGACGCGGCCCTTGTCGTCGACAAGGCCGATGCCACTTCCCTGATACAAACCCCTTTCGGACACGCCAACCTCGCCCATGGCGCGCATGCCCCACCGTTTCGGAACCCGACCCGCGCCGCATCCCGACCATTTCTGGATAACAGTGAGCCTGCCCCTCTGTTGGAAATGGGTTTACCTATAGCGCAGGCGGGAGGCAACGGGATTTTTGGGGATAACCGGGGAAACCACTCCTAAAACACGGAATATGCGACGAACGGCTGGGCGACGGGCGGGATCACACCATCGGCGAAGTATCGGCAGAGTGACGAAATTAAACCTCGGAGGCGGGCTTTCCCCGATTTTCCCCGGCTATTTCGAGGGGCACGAAGAAAATATACATCATGACGTGCATTAACCATGAATGGAGCATGGAGGAGCAGCGTTCGGTCAGGAATCGGGCCAGACATACGGCCGAAAGAGCCGCCGCGCATCGCCGACTTTCCCGATTCTCAGTGAGTCCCGCCGCCCCTATCGCGCTTTGGGCGGCCTCTACATTTTAGGGCCGATCAACATTCGCGCAGCTCCTTCTTCCCTCTTCCCTGGATAGGGGAGAGGGTTAGCGAAGCTTGCCAGCCTGCTGGCTAGCGCAGCTTGGGTGAGGGGTTGAGCGAGCCACAGGCTCGCGCGCTCGCTCGTGCGAGCGCAGCACCCCTCACCCAGCTCCGACTAAGCCTTTGCTTTCGCAAAGACCAAGTCTGCGCAACCCTCTCCCCTCTGCGAGGGGCGAGGGAAAAGAGCGGCGTATCTGATCGCCCCGCGTCAGCGTGCGGGGTCGGCGGGGGCCTGGGCGTTGACCGGCGCGGGGGCGATGCCCAGTTCGGCCAGCGGCTCGTTGCTGGGCGTGGCGGTGCTGTTGGTCATGGCCATGTCGGCCACCATGTTGGACTGGGCCGCGCCGGCGGCGGCGACCGGCGGCTCGTCACGATTGAGCGAGCCGAGGATCGTGCTGGCGATCGCGATCAGCAGGATAACCGAAGCCAGGCCGATCATACCGACTTTCACGCGCTGCATGATATGATGATGGTCGGGTGATTTCATGAATGCGATATTGTAACCTGCGTCAGGCCTTCTGTCGACCTTTGGGCCGAGGCGACCATCGCCTACAGACCCTTTTCGGCCCGCCACGCCGGATTGTGAAGCGTGGAGAGGTAGCGAAACCCCGTATCGCACAAAATGGTTGCGATACGCTTATCGGGCCCCAGGGCCCGCGCCAGGGCGACCGCTCCGGCCACGTTGATCCCCGATGACAGGCCCAGGCACAGTCCCTCCTCGGTCAGCAGCCGCTGCACCCAATACCAGCCCTCGGCATCCGAGATACGAAACTGGGTATCGACCGGCGCGCCTTCCAGATTGGCGGTGATCCGCCCCTGGCCGATCCCTTCGGCGACCGACGACCCTTCCGACTTCAACTCGCCATGCGCATAGTAATCGTAAAGTGCGGCACCATGCGGGTCGCTGAGCGCGATGGTGATCGATTCGTCATGCGCCTTCAGCCCCAGGCCGACGCCCGCCAGCGTGCCGCCCGTGCCCGCCGCACAGGTGAAGCCGTCGATCCGCCCGCCCATCTGGTTCCAAATCTCTTCGGCGGTACCCACGATATGCGCGCGGCGGTTGGCGATATTGTCGAACTGGTTGGCCCAGACCGCATTGTCCGTCTCCTCGGCGATCCGGCGCGAGGTGTGGACGAAGTGACAGGGGCTGGAATAGGGCGCGGCGGGCACCAGCACCAGTTCCGCTCCCAGCGCGCGCAGCGTGTCCATCTTCTCGCGGCTTTGCGTCTCGGGCATGACGATGATCGTGCGATAGCCCTTGGCATTGGCGACCAGCGCCAGCCCGATCCCGGTATTGCCCGCCGTCCCCTCGACGATCGTGCCGCCGGGGCGAAGCTGTCCCCGCGCCTCGGCATCCTCGACGATGAACAGCGCCGCGCGATCCTTCACGCTGGCGCCCGGATTGGCGAATTCGCATTTGCCGTAAATGTCGCAGCCGGTGGCTTCGCTGGGGCCCTTCAGGCGAACGAGCGGGGTGTTGCCGATCAGGGCCAGGGTGTCGGGAGTCACGTCCATAGCCGCTAGATGGCCCCTGCCCCGCGACACGGCAAGCAAAGCCTTGCTTGGGCACGGGCAAGCGCGAGCCATAGCGACGCGAAATGTCGGTCATTCGACAGGGTAAGCGCACGTGGCGCTTGACGCCGGGTTGCTGCATTTGCGAAGCAACACATCGCTATGAAAAGCCTCCTCCCCGTTTTCGTCGCCGCACCGCTGCTCGCACTCGCAGCGTGCAATTCCAAGCCCAGCCAGCCCGAGGTGGTCGACACCAACCCCGACCCCATGGCCAATGTCCTCGCCAACCGCGCGCCGGTCGAACTGCCGCCCGCGATCAAGGCGGAAAAGAGCTTCCGCTGCAAGGACAACAGCCTCGTCTTCGTCACCTTCTTCCAGGGCGACAAGCAGGCCAATGTCCGCCTGAAGGAAGGCGACACGCCCGTCGTGCTGAAGGCGCCTGCTGCCGGTGAGCCGCTGACCGCGGAAGGCGGCTGGAAGATGACGGGTGACGAAAAGGCGATCACCCTGACGACGCCCAACAAGGCGGCGCAGACCTGCCATATCTGACTTAGTCGTCGGTTCGCCGACGATTGGGCCTTGATCGAAAGCCGGCCGGCGGGGATATCTCCGTCGGCCTTTTTCATGGCGTGTCATCAGGGAGGTCGGGACGAACCGTGGCCGCGATCGCGATCTACAGCCTGAAGGGCGGCGTGGGTAAGACCAGCATGGCCGTCAATCTGGCCTGGTGCGCGGCCATGCTGTCGGCCAGGCGGACGCTGTTATGGGATCTCGACCCGCAAGCCGCCTCGACCTGGCTGCTGGGCGGGGCCGCCCCAGGGGACCGGGCGCAGGCGATCTTCTCCCGCGATGTCGATGTCGACCGGCTGATCCGCCCGACCGCCATCCCTCGCCTCTCGCTGATCGGTGCGGACGAGTCGCTGCGTGGCCTGGACCTGCTGTTCCACCGGATCGACAAGAAGAAGCGGCTGGGCAAGCTGATCGAGCGGCTCGACGGCTATGACCGGGTGCTACTCGACTGTCCGCCGGGGCTGACCGAGACGACCGAGCAGGTGCTGCACGCGGCCGACCTGATCGTCGTGCCGGTCGTCCCCTCGGCCCTCGCCACCCGCGCGCTGGAGGTGGTGGACGGGCATGTCCGGGGCCGGGTGCCGTTGATGCCGGTGCATGTCATGGCGGACCGCCGCCGCCGGCTCCACGCCGACGCGCTGGCTGCCCACCCCGACTGGCCGGTCATCCCGATGGCCAGCCTGGTCGAGGCGATGGGACAGCACCGCGCCCCCGTCGCCAGCTTCGCCCCTCGCAGCGCCGCGGCCAAGGCCTATGCCCAATTGTGGCAGGCGATCGAACGGCGACTGGCCGGGGCATGAGCCGCCGCGCGGGATCCGGCGCCACCGAGCGACTGACCCCCCATCTGGTGCTGGGCGCCTATGCCGTGGGGGTGTTCCCGATGGCCGACACCCGCGATACCGAGCATGTCTATTGGGTCGAGCCGCGCAAGCGGGCCATCCTGCCGCTCGACGGTTTTCACCTGTCGCGCTCGCTGCGCAAGACGGTGGCGAAGGATCGTTTCCGGGTGACCGCGGACACCGCGTTCGAATCGATCATCCGGCTCTGCGCCGAAAGCGTGGAGGACCGGCCCGAGACCTGGATCAACTATGCCATCGAACGGGTGTTCATCGACCTGTTCGACATGGGGTTCGCCCATTCGATCGA
The DNA here is from genome assembly GCF_026540895.1 of Sphingomonas sp. GM_Shp_1. Classification (GTDB taxonomy): domain Bacteria; phylum Pseudomonadota; class Alphaproteobacteria; order Sphingomonadales; family Sphingomonadaceae; genus Sphingomonas. The sequence continues at coordinate 66,068 of NZ_JALNUR010000020.1, forward strand.
ATGCTGGGACGGCGACGAGCTGGTCGGCGGGCTCTATGGCCTCAGCCTGGGGCGCGCCTTTTTCGGCGAATCGATGGTCAGCCGCCGGACCGATGCGTCCAAGGTCGCGCTGGTCTGGCTGATCGCGCGGCTGCGGGCCGGCGGGTACAGCCTGCTCGATTGCCAGTTCCAGACACCGCATCTGTCGACCATGGGCGCGGTCGAGATCGGGCGCGACGATTATGTCGCGCTATTGTCCGATGCATTGGCCGGGGTCGTCGCGCCGGGTGCATCCGCTTCCGGCGTGTCCGTGCCGGGCGACTTCGCCGCGCTCGACCGTTTGGGAGCCGTGCTGGGCGTCGCCGCCGGGACCGTATCGGGGCCGGTTTCGGGCCAGGACATCGTGCAGCTCTTGGCCCAGACGTCATAGACCGGGTGCTGCACGACGTTGAGCGCGGGGCGTTCCTTGTACAGCCAGCCCGAAAAGACACGCTGCCACCGCTGATCCGCACCGCGCACGTCGAGCTGGACGAAGGCGCCGGTCAGTTGCTCGGGCTCCCAGGAGGCGGTCTTTTCGCAGGCGCGCAGGCGGACGACGACATCGCCGACCCGGATCGCCTGACCGGGCTTCAGCGTCAGGTCGCGGGACACGCCGTTGCGCTTGTTGAGCAGGCCGACCACCGCGACACGCTGCGCCATCGGCGTGCCGCCGGTGGGGAGGGTCGCCTGTCCGGCGTCGACCGATTCGATTCCCGAACCGCCGCCGGGGCGATCGGGCAGGATCTGGCTGACCGCCGAATCGTCTCCGGTGGGAGAGCCCTTATGGGTCAGCGACTGGTATCCGAACCAGCCCCCGACACCCAGTGCGGCGGCCAGCACAGCACCGGCCAGCCAGCGAGCCGTCTTCACCCCTCGGGCGTCCAAGCTTCATAGTCGCCGGTCGCGGCCTGACGCTGGCCGCCCTTTTCCAGCGCGCCCGACGGGCGATAGGCCAAGGCGGTGCCGGTCATGTTGGGCAAAGCGGGCTTCTGCCACGCGCGACGCGGCGGCAGCGAGCGATCGGGCACGTCCTCGACCTGATGATGCAGCCAGCTGAACCATTCCGCCGGGACCCGGCTGGCATCGTTCGGCCCGTTATAGATCACCCAGCGGCGCGGACGACCGGCGGTGTCGCGACCGCCCTCGTAATAGACGTTGCCGTGCGCATCCTCGCCCACCTGCGCCTTGCCGCGCAGACCGAACCAGGTGCCGATGGTGGCGCCGTTCCACCAGGTGAAGGGATTGAGGTTGATGCCCATGACGCGCCGTGTAGCCCGCCTGTCGCCGCCCTTCAACCGCGTTCGTGTGTGGTCGGCGGGACGTGTGGGGCGAAGGCAGTCTGCCTTCCTTCGGGGAAGGGGATCGTTGCAAGGCCTGTCGCTCCATCTCGGCGAAGGCCAGGACCCGGACGGCGCGGCATTAGGGCCAATCGACATTCATTTTCACGCGAAGACGCGAAGACACGAAGAATGTGTTCGCGCGGAGGCGCGGAGAACGCGGAGAGGTTGAGGCTAAGGCGACGGCAGTCCGCTTTCGCCATCCGACGATCATAAGGCACACTACCGGGCGTGTATGATGTCTCTGCGTCCTCCGCGCCTCTGCGCGCAAAAAAGGATTGGCGTCTTCGGTTGAGTTCCTGAGCTGGACGGACATTCAAGCGGAAGAGTCATCATTCCTCCCCTGCAAGGGGAGGAATGGATGAATGTCGATCGGTCCTAGATAACTTGTTCCCATCGCTCGGCAACTGGACCCCGGCCTTCGCCGGGGTGGTGCGCAGAGGGGGGCGGCGGGGCCGCCTTTTGCTACGATCCGCTGCAACGGGAAGTGACAAGGCAATGCCACGGGCGGGATCGCCTGGGGCCGGGCCCTCCCCCATCCCCTCCCGCCTGCGGGAGGGGAGCGGTTTGGGGCGAAGGTTCCGTCTTATTTCCCAAGCGTCCGTGGCCCGCGTCAGCGCGGCCAGGAGACCGAATCGCCCTCGGAAATTCCCAGTTCCGCCGCGCGGCCGCCGACCAGTTCCAGCACGGCCGCCACCGGCTCGCCCGAGGGGATCTTGCCCTCGCTGAACGGCGGCGTGTTCTCGGCGATGCGCGCGATCGTGCCGTCCGCGCGGATGAACAGGATGTCGAGCGAGGTCGGCGTGTTCTTCATCCAGAATTCCGCGACGCGCGGGCCCCCGCCCTCGGGCGGATAGGGGGCGAACAACATGCCGCCATCGGGCTTCAAATCGGTGCGGTACATCAGCCCCTGCGCCTGTTCGGCGGTGGTGCGGGCCGGTTCGACCTGAAAGACATGCTTGCCCTGCGCGGTGGTCACGGTGACCGGCACGGTCGCGGCCTTCTGCGCCGCCGCAGCCGAGGAGGAGTCGTCCTTGGAACAGCCGCAGAGCCCCGCACCCACCAGCATCAGCGCCAAGGCCGCCGCACCGCCAGCCCGCTTCATCCGTGTCATTCGCGATGTCTTTCCGTCACGACGACCGCCAGCGGCCCCTTGGGCCCCTCGACGATGCGCGCGGCCAGCGACTGGCCCGGCTCGACATCGACGATGCCGCCGCGCCGCAGCGTTTCCATATGCACGAAGATATCCGCCCCGTCACGGTCGCGCAGCAGGAAGCCATAGCCCTTCAGCCGGTTGAACCATTTGACCGCGACCGGTTCGGGCTCCCCCGCCTCCGCCACCAGCGCGACGGGGTCGACCCGGTCGGTCGCGCGCGGGCGCTTCGCCGGCTCGGGCACGGCATGGGTCAGGTCGATCGAGAGCACCTGGCGCGCCTGATAGCCACGCCCGCCGCGCACCGCCAGCACCTCGACCCGCGCGCCTTCGGGCAGGCTGCGGCGGCCATGCGGCTGCAACACGGAAAAATGGACCAGCACGTCCCCGTACAGCGGATCGTCCGCCACGACGAAGCCGAAGCCCCGTGTCACGTCGAACCATTTGACGACTCCCGCCAGCCCTACGGCCGTATCCGCCGTCTCGCCGTCGATGCCGCCCCCGTTGATTGGCGTTTCATCCAGCATCATCGCACCCTTGATGCTATTGCTAGCACCATTGTTCGCGCCTGCAATGCGATGCCGCCACTTTTGCTGGTCCGGACCGGGACGGAACCGCGTCTTTCGGACCTCAGAAAGATGCCATCTTGTTGTGGATCAATAACAATCGTCGTCGATGACCTCGCCGGGGGCTGCCGCGACGATCCGGCGGGACAGCGCACTGCCATGCCCCGCCCGCATCATCGCGGCGAATTGCTTCTCCCGCGTCGCCCGATCCGCCTCGCCCTGGCCGAAGGGGCCGATTCGCTTGCGCCGGGCAAAGGCGAGCGCTGCGTCGCGCGCGGCCTCGGCCAGTTGGGGGGCGATCGCTTCGTGATCCTCCGCCCCCACGCGCGCCGCCTGCAACGCCTGTCGCACCCGCCGCGCGCCCAGCCCGCGCCGCGCCAGCGACGCCGCCTTCGCCTCGGCATAGGCGCGATCGTCGATATAGCCGAGCGACACCATCCGCGCCGCCAACTCGCGCGGGGCGGGCGAATCCGCCCCCGCCCAGCCCCGTTCGCGCAGCTTTCGCACCAGATAATCGACCAGCTTGCCCTCGGTCGTCGCAAATCGCTCGACATAGCGCAGCGCGAGGTGCTCCAGGGATTTGGGATCAAGGGGCTTTGGCGGGCGACGATCGGCGGACACGCCTTGTTTGTGCCACAGTGACACCGGATTTAGAACGCGGGAAGCCGCTATCCGCGGCGGAAAAGATTCATTCGTCCTCGCCACGTGCGATGCGGGGACGCAAAAGCATAAGGAACGAAGGCAAGGCCATGACGATCGAGCACCATCAGGACGACGCGCGCGCCATCATCGCGACGCCGACCGAGGATGCGCGCCCCCGCCGCTTCGCCGACTTCGACACGCTGGGCGAGGCGCTGGACTATGCCGCCTCGGGCGCGCGTGGCCTGAACTTCCACGATGCGCGTGGGGTCCTGGCCCGCGCCTATCCGTTCGCCGAACTGCGCGAGGACGCGCTAGCCTGCGCCCGCCGCCTGATCGCCAGCGGCATCGCGCCCGAGGACCGGATCGCGCTGGTCGCCGAGACGGGACCGGAATTCGCCGCGCTGTTCTTCGGCGTCGTCTATGCGGGCGCGTGGCCCGTGCCGCTGCCGCTGCCGACCTCGTTCGGCGGGCGCGACAGCTATATCGAACAGCTTCGCGTCCAGCTTGCCAGCTGCGACCCCAAGATGCTGATCTATCCGCCCGAACTCGCCCAGATGGCGGGCGCGGCGGCGGAAGCGGCGGGCTGCGAGGGCGTCGACTGGGACAACTTCGCCACCCGCGCCGCGCCCGAGACGGAACTGCCCAAGGCCGATCCGCAGGCGATCGCCTATCTGCAATATTCCAGCGGCTCGACCCGTTTCCCGCATGGCGTGGCGATCACCCACCATGCGCTGCTCAACAATCTGGCCGCGCACAGCCATGGCATGAAGATCCAGGAAAGCGACCGCTGCATCTCCTGGCTGCCCTGGTATCACGACATGGGTCTGGTCGGCTGCTTCCTGTCGCCGATCGCCAACCAGGTCTCGACCGATTACCTGAAGACCGAAGATTTCGCGCGCCGCCCGCTCGCCTGGCTCGACATGATCAGCCGCAATCCGGGCACCTCGGTCAGCTATTCGCCGACCTTCGGCTATGACATCTGCGCGCGCCGCATCTCGTCACAGACCAAGGCGTCGGACCGCTTCGACCTGTCGCGCTGGCGGCTGGCGGGCAACGGCGCGGACATGATCCGCCCCGACGTGATGCAGTCCTTCGTCGACGCCTTTGCCGATGCGGGCTTCCAGGCGACGGCCTTCCTGCCGTCTTATGGCTTGGCCGAAGCGACGCTGGCGGTGTCGATCATGCCGCCGGGCGAAGGCATTCGCGTCGAACTGGTCGAGGAAACGCAGTTGTCGGGCGGCGCACGCGGCACCGACCGCCCCCAGCGTTTCCGCGCGATCGTCAATTGCGGCAAGCCCGCGCGCGACATGACGATCGAGATCCGCGAGGAGGACGGCACCCCCCTGCCCGATGGCGCCATCGGCAAGGTGTGGTGCAAGGGCCCGTCGGTGATGGTCGGCTATTTTCGCGACCAGGCCGCGACCGACGCCTGCCTGGTCGATGGCTGGCTCGACACCGGCGACATGGGCTATATGTCCAAGGGCTATATCTACATCGTCGGCCGCGCCAAGGACATGATCATCGTCAACGGCCGCAACCACTGGCCGCAGGACATCGAATGGGCGGTCGAGCAGCTGCCGGGCTTCAAGGCGGGCGACATCGCCGCCTTCGCCATCACCACGCCGGGCGGCGAGGAAACCCCCGCCGTGCTGGTCCAGTGCCGCAGCTCGGACGATGAGGAACGGCTGCGCCTGCGCGACGAGATCCGCGAGCGCGTGCGCGCGGTGACGGGGATGAACTGCGTGATCGAACTGATCCCGCCGCGCACCCTGCCCCGCACCAGCTCTGGCAAGCTTAGCCGCGCCAAGGCCCGCAACCTGTACCTGGCAGGCGAGATCAAGCCGTACGACGTCGCGGCCTGATTTTCCGATCGGGGGGTTCAGAGGGGCTCGGTCGAAAGACCGGGCCCTTTCTCGTTTTCCCGCCAACGCAAGCCAGCACCCCGCCCCCCGTTCAACCCGCTTCCCGAACCCCGTTCAGCCTGAGCGAAGTCGAAGGCCAAGGGAATCCGGTCGTCCCGACACCAACCGCCGCCCCGGCGAAGGCCGGGGTCCAGTGACTACCAAGTCCATGGCAACAAGGGCCAATCGACATTCATGCTTCTTCCCTCTCCCCTGGACAGGGGAGAGGGTTAGCGGAGCTTGCCAGCGTGCTGGCTAGCGCAGCTTGGGTGAGGGGTCGAGCGAGCCAAAGGCTCGCGCGCTCGCTCGTGCGAGCGCAGTACCCCTCACCCAGCTCCGACCAAACCTTTGCTTTCGCAAAGACCAAGTCTTCGCAACCCTCTCCCCTCTATGAGGGGCGAGGGAAAAGAAGGCATGTCTGAATGTCGATCCGGCCTAGCCCTCGGCCTTTACCGGGGTGATTGTGAGGACGGGCATTGCCTTCGACGTCGCTCAGGCCGAACGGAGCTCCGGCGATCCTCAATCCTTCAACGGATCATGCCCCCAGTTCATCAGCGAGTACCGCCACGGCGAATGCTCGACATCCTTGTCCGGCCCACCCTGCTTCATATGCCGGTGCACATAGCCGACGACCTTCTTCATATGGGCATAATCATCGTCGGTCAGATCGGCCTTCTTCTTGCGCTTGATCGCGATGATCTTGCCGCCGGATTCATGGCCGACGCTTTCGTCCGATCCGCCCTTCTTCTGGCCGACCTGCCGGGATTCATCGGTATCCAGGAATTTCTCCAGCTCGGCGGGGGCCATGTTCACGGCCTCCTTGAAATCGGCGTACACCTGCTCGTGATCCTCGGCCATGCGCGGCTCCTTTCGGGCGGGTCAACGCCGCGCTCGCGCTTTCGGGTTCAGCCGAGCATCCCCTCATAGCTTTGCGGCGGCACGGGCAGCGTCGCCCGCGCGATCCCGCCGATCAGCAGGACGAGCCCCAGCGCGCCGACCGTCGCACCGACGATCCGCCGCTCACCCCGCCACGGCTTGGCCAGCACCATGCCCAGCGCACAGGCGACGACCGGCCACAGATGATAGCGGAAGTCGGAGGCGAC
>NZ_JALNUR010000021.1 GCF_026540895.1 Sphingomonas sp. GM_Shp_1
CGGGAGGGGCGTGCCAAGGATCAGCCTCGCGGATGGATCGAATCCTCTGTTCTTGCCGCTCCCCTCCCGCCTGCGGGACGGGATGGGGGAGGGCAGGCCGCAGCCGACGCACCCGCCGAACCGCCTCAACCCACGAAAAAGGGCGGCCACCGAAGTGACCGCCCCCTTCCTGTCCCGTGAAGGACCCCGTCAGCGAATTACGCGACGGTCTTCATCTTCTCGGCGGCGACCGCGAAGCGGTTGCTCAGCGGCTGGGCGACTTCGCCGGCCAGCTTCATCAGATGCTCGGTCGAGCGCGAGGTCTCGGCGACCATCGAGTCGAAGGCCGAGCGGGCGAAGTCCGACTGGAGCTTCAGGAATTCGGTCGGCGACTTGACCGACGACAGCGTCTGCAGCGTCTGGGTCGCGGTCTCGAACGAGCGCTTGGCATAGTCCGCCGCACCCTGGCCCAGCGTCTCGGCGCCCTTGGCGGCGATCTTCGACGATTCGACGACGGCTTCCAGATTGCCCTTGTTGAAGGCGATCATGTCTTCGAACAGCTTGGCGCTCTTCTCCATGGTGGCCTGGGTGCGGGCCTGGGCGTCGCCGAAAAAGGCCTGGGTCTTGGCGGCGGTATCCTGGGCGGCGTTCTCGATGGTGCTCGTGGCTTCCATGATGATATCCTTGGGCTTTGAGTCCGCCGAAACCGCGGCGGTCGGGGAAGAAATTTTCGGGGCCTCGGCCACCGGCGCTGGGGCCGGAGCGGGCTCGGGCGCCTCGATCGGTTCGGCTTGCGGCGCGGGCGTTGCGGCCACCGGTTTCGGTACGGGCGGCTTCGGTGCGGCGGCCTTTACGGGCTTGGGCACCGCCGGGGCGGGCTGCGCGACCTTCGCCACCACCTGCGCGGCGGGCTTTTCGGCCACCGGCTCGACCTTGGTCGGCTGGCTCAGCGGCAGGCCCGGGCTGGCGGAAGCGGGTGCTTCGACAGCCAGCGGCTTGGCGGCCAGAGTGGGATCGGAGGGGAGGCCGGGCAGCGTCTTGGCGGCGACCGGCTTGGTCGCGCGACGCGGTTTGGCCGCCGGCTTGCCAGCGGTAACGGTCGGCTTGGTCTTATCCAACGGCGCTCTCCCGATTTGTTGCGCTGCACAATAGCGATTCGGGGCCTTCAAATCAAGTCCATTGTGCAGTGCAGCATATCAGCCATCAGCGTTGTCGGACATAGCGTCCCGGGGCGTCGTCCAGGGCGGGCAATACGCCTTGGCCGGGTATGCGCGCGCCCGTGACGGCGACCGTGGCGGCATCGCGTTCGCGCAGCCAGTTCGCCCAGTCGGGCCACCAGCTGCCCTTCGTCTCCTTCGCGCCCGCGACGAAGTCGGCCAGCGTCGCGGCGGGCGTGTCGTTGGTCCAATATTGATATTTGCCCGCAGCAGGCGGATTCACCACGCCCGCGATATGGCCCGATCCCGCCAGCACGAAGCGGAGCGGTCCGGCAAAGGCCTCGGTGATCTTCCACACGCTTTCGGGCGGGGCGATATGATCCTCGCGCCCCGCCTGGACATAGGCGGGAGTGGCGACCTTCGTCAGGTCGAGCGGCACGCCCGCCACCGCCATCGCGCCCGGCGTCATCAACCGATTGTCGCGGTACAGGTCGGTCAGATAGCTGAGGTGCCATTTGGCGGGCAGGTTGGTGACGTCGCTATTCCAGTGGAGCAGGTCGAACGGCACATAATCGCGCCCCAACAGATAGTTGTTGGTGACGTAGTTCCAGATCAGGTCGCGCCCGCGCAACAGGTTGAAGGTCATCGCCAGATAGCGCCCGTCGAGATATCCCTCGGGCGACAGCGCGGCGATCATCTTGAGCTGTTCGTCATCGACGAAGTGGAGCAGCTCGCCCGCCTTCGAGAAATCGACCTGCGCGGTGAAGAAGGTGGCGCTGGCGACCTTGGCGGCGTCTCCCTTGGCGGACAACAGGGCGAGCGTGGCGGCCAGCGTCGTCCCCGCGACGCAGTAACCGACGGTGTGGACCGACTCGACCGACAGCAGATCACGCACCGTGTCGACCGCATCGACCTGCGCGGTGACATAATCGTCCCAGATCACGTCCTTCATCGTCGCGTCGGCGGACTTCCACGACACCATGAAGACGCTGAATCCCTGATCGACCAGCCATTTGATCAGGCTCTTCTCGGGCGCGAGGTCGAGGATGTAGAAGCGGTTGATCCAGGGCGGAAAGATGACGATCGGCACCGCTGCCACCCGTTCGGTGGTGGGGGTGTAGTGGATCAGCTCGTAAAGGTCGGTCCGCTTCACCACCTTGCCGGGCGTCGCGGCGAGGTTGCGCCCGACCTCGAACGCACGCGAATCGCTGTGCGTCAGCTGCCCGCGCCCCAGATCGGCGAGCATGTTCTGAAGGCCCTTGAGCAGATTCTCGCCGCGCGTCTCGACGATCTTGTCGAGCACCTCCGGGTTGGTCGCGGGAAAGTTGGTCGGGCTCATCGCATCGACAAAGGCCTGCGCGGCGAAGCGGATCTGCTCCTTCTGCTTGGGGTCCACCCCCTCCAGCGCATCGACGCCGCGCAGCATATGGTCGGAGATGACCTGATAGCTCTGCCGGATCCAGTCGAAGAGCGGTGATTGCCATTGCTCGGCCTTGAACCGGCGATCGGGCCTGGGGGGCGCGCTCGGCTCGGCGGCGGGGTCGACGAAGCGCTGCCACAGCTTCATCGAATCGGACCAGAAATCGCGGACCCGCTCCATCGTGGCGGGATCGTTGAAGCCCGGCACCACCGGCACCCCTTCGGGCGGGGGCGACAGCGCGGCCTCCATCATCATCTGCTGCGCCCGGCCCATCACCCAGGTCCAGTGTTGCAACTCCTCCAGCGTGGGCAGGGTCGGGGCGGTCGCGGGGCGGGCCGTCATAACATCCTCTCGTGCTTTTCAGGCCATGTTAGCGTCAGGATATTGCGCCGTCATGTCGGGTCGCGTTGGCAAACGAAAGACGCTAAGGTCCGGGTCCCATATCGTTACACAGAGGGACCCATGTCCGAAGAGTTCTACCGCATCAAGCGCCTGCCGCCCTATGTCATCGCCGAAGTCAACGCGATGCGGGCAGCGGCGCGCGCGGGCGGCGAGGACATCATCGATCTGGGCATGGGCAATCCCGACCTGCCTCCGCCGCCCCACGTCCTCGAAAAGCTGATCGAGGTGATCCAGAAGCCCGACGCGCACGGCTATTCCCAGTCCAAGGGGATTCCGGGCCTGCGCCGCGCTCAGGCGAACTATTATGGCCGCCGCTTCGGTGTCGATCTCGATCCCGAGACCGAGGTGGTCGTGACCATGGGGTCGAAGGAAGGGCTGGCGTCGCTGGCGACCGCGATCACTGCGCCCGGCGACGTGATCCTGGCGCCGAACCCCTCCTATCCGATCCACACCTTCGGCTTCATCATCGCGGGCGCGACCATCCGCGCGGTGCCGACCACGCCGGACGAGGCCTATTTCGAGAGCCTGGAGCGGGCGATGCACTTCACCGTGCCGCGTCCCTCGGTGCTGGTGGTCAACTATCCGTCCAACCCGACCGCCGAGACGGTGGACCTGGCGTTCTACGAGCGACTCGTGGCGTTCGCGAAGAAGCATGAGCTGTGGGTGCTGAGCGACCTGGCTTATTCCGAGCTTTATTATGACGGCAACCCGACGCCCTCGATCCTCCAGGTCAAGGGCGGCAAGGACGTCGCGGTCGAGTTCACCTCGCTGTCCAAGACCTATTCGATGGCGGGCTGGCGGATCGGCTTCGCGGTGGGCAACCGGAAGCTGATCGCGGCGATGACGCGGGTGAAGTCCTATCTCGACTACGGCGCCTTCACCCCGATCCAGGCGGCGGCCTGTGCGGCTCTCAACGGGCCGCAGGACATCGTCGAGAAGAACCGCCAACTCTATCACAAGCGCCGCGACGTGCTGGTCGAGAGCTTCGGCCGGGCGGGGTGGGATATTCCCAGCCCCAAGGCCTCGATGTTCGCCTGGGCTCCGCTGCCCCCCGCTCTGGCGCATCTGGGGAGCCTGGAGTTTTCCAAGCAGTTGCTGACCGAGGCCAAGGTCGCGGTCGCGCCGGGCGTCGGTTACGGCGAGAATGGCGAGGGCTTCGTCCGCATCGCGCTGGTCGAGAACGAACAGCGGCTTCGCCAGGCGGCGCGCAACATCAAGCGTTACCTCCAGTCGATGGGCGTCAACACGCCGGGCTCGGCCAAGGCGGTATAAGCCACGCGGCGGCGGCAGGGCGAGGCTCCGCCGCCGTCACCGGCCCGGTCACGCCGCATGGGCGGCCGGGCGGCCCGCATGGCGAACGCGCTTGATCGCGTACATCGCCGCGTCGGCCTGTTCGATCAACGCGCCGAGATCGCCATGGACGCGCCCGTGCGACAGGCCGATGCTGAGTGACGGATGGCCGGGCCCCGTGGTCAGGGCGACCATCGCCTGATCGAAACGATGCGCCAGCCGGGTCGCGATCGAGCGCGCCGTCGCCTCATCCTGATCGGGCAGGATGCAGAGGAATTCGTCGCCCCCGATCCGCACCAAAGTCCCGCCCGTTCCCATTTCGCGCTGCGCCAGATCGGCCAGCATCCGCAGCGCCGCGTCGCCCGCCGCATGACCCTGTCCATCGTTCAGCGCCTTGAACCGGTCGATATCGATCAGCAGCAGCGTCACCATGCCGCGAAGCTCCGACTCGATCCGTCCCATCCCGAACCGGTTGAGCGCCCCGGTCAGGTGATCCCGCCCGGCCTGCTCGCCCAGCGAGCGCTGTACCCGCTCCGCATCGATCAGCAGCAGCGCGAAATGGCTGAGCGAAACCAGGATGATCGCGATTCCGACGCTCCAGTCGGCGGTCCACTGCGCGGTCGCTCCCCAGCTCGGGTCGCTCCACGACACCAGCAGCAAAGCGGTTCGCGCCAGGAACAGCGGCACCGATCCGGCGAACAACAGGCCCATGACCCAGGCGGTGCGCAGTCTTTCGGTGCGTGCGATGCCGATCAGCAGCCAGGCGGCGGCGAAATTGAACACCGTGCGCGTGCCGCCCAGGACGACCAGCGGCAATCGCAGGTCGCGATCGCCGAGCAGCAACAGCAACACGCTGAACGTCAACATGCCCGCCAAGAGAACCATCAGAGCCGATGGCAAACGCCGTCGCGCAAAGATCGACAGGCTGGTCACGCACAGGCACAGGCCGACCAGCAGGAAGAGATCGGTGATCCGCTCGGGCATGGAAAGCCGGGTGCCGTCGAAGCACAGGCCGGCGGCATTGGTCACGCCGATCAGGATCTTGCCCGATCCCCACCAATAGGGCCAGCGCCCCGGATCACGGCTGACCATGCCCGGAAAGAAATGGATCAGTCCGGACAGGATGCTGCCCAGTGCCGCCACCACCTGAAGGCTGGCGATATCCAAAATGATCATTCCGGCCCCCGCTCGTGTCCAAGCCCCCCGGCCGACACGCGCTCGCCCTAATAGACGATAGGTTACCCTTTTGTTTCGCTAGAGGTATGATTTTTTACCGCGACCGCGACGGTTTCGTCATCCGTCCGGCATGGGCGACCGTCAGAAGGATTGATCCCGGCCGCTCCTAACCGCTACGGCGGGGGCAATCCCGCAAACCGGCCCGGTTCACCCCCATTGGGGCGGATCACGCGGCCGACGGAGTGAAGAGTGAGCAACGAACTAGACCATATGCGCGAGCATCTGCTGACCGCCATCGCCGCCGCGCCCGCGCTGGACGCGCTGGAGACGGTGCGCGTCGATGCGCTGGGCAAGCAGGGCCGCATCACCCAGCTATTGAAGACGCTGGGCAAGATGAGCCCCGAGGAACGCCAGGTCGAGGGGCCGCGCATCCATGGTCTGCGCGAGGCGGTGACCGAGGCGCTGGCCACCCGCAAGGCTGCACTGGAACAGGCGGCGCTCGACGCCCGGCTCGCCTCCGAGCGGCTGGACATGACCCTGCCGGTCGAGACCAGTGGCTTCGGCACCGTCCACCCCGTCAGCCAGGTGATGGACGAGCTGGCCGAGATCTTCGCCGATCTGGGCTTCGCGGTCGCGACAGGGCCGGAGGTCGAGACCGACTGGCACAACTTCACCGCGCTCAACATCCCGGAGACGCATCCGGCGCGGGCGATGCACGACACCTTCTATCTGGCGGGGGTCGAGCCGGGCGGCGAGCGTACCGTGCGCCGCGTGCTGCGTACCCACACCTCGCCGGTGCAGATCCGCACGATGCTGGACCAGAAGCCGCCGATCCGCATCATCGCGCCGGGCCGCACCTATCGCTCCGACTCGGATGCGACCCACACGCCGATGTTCCATCAGGTCGAGGGGCTGGTGATCGACAAGGGCATCACGCTCGGCCATCTGAAATGGACGCTGGAGACCTTTCTGAAGGCGTTCTTCGAGCGCGACGACATCGTGCTGCGCCTGCGCCCCAGCTATTTCCCCTTCACCGAACCCTCGGCGGAGGTCGATGTCGGTTACACTATCGAGAAGGGCAAGCGCGTCATCGGCGGCTCGGGTGGCGGCTGGATGGAGGTTCTCGGCTCCGGCATGGTCCACCCCAAGGTCATCGAGGCCTGCGGGCTCGACCCCAATGAGTGGCAGGGCTTTGCCTTCGGCTGCGGCATCGACCGCCTCGCCATGCTGAAATATGGGATGGACGATCTGCGCGCCTTTTTCGACGGCGATATCCGCTGGTTGAAGCATTACGGGTTCGCGAGCCTCGACGTACCCACCTTGTCGGGAGGAGTCGGCGCATGAAGTTCACCCTGGGCTGGCTGAAGAGCCATCTGGACACCGACGCTTCGCTCGACGCCATTGTCGAGGGGCTGACCCGCATCGGCCTGGAGGTCGAGGGCGTGCACAATCCGGGCGAGGCGCTGTCCTCGTTCCGCGTCGCGCGCATCCTGTCGGCGGAGCGGCATCCGCAGGCCGACAAGCTCCAGGTCCTCAGCGTCGATGCCGGTGACGGCCCGATGCAGGTCGTGTGCGGCGCACCCAATGCCCGCGCCGGGCTGGTCGGCGTGTTCGGCGCGCCGGGGGCCTATGTCCCCGGCCTCGACGTGACGTTGAAGGTCGCCGCCATTCGCGGCGTCGAGTCGAACGGCATGATGTGCTCGGCGCGCGAGTTGCAGATCGGCGAGGGCCATGACGGCATCATCGAACTGCCCGAGGATGCGGTCGTCGGCACCTCTTTCCCGGACTATGCCGGGCTCAACGATCCGGTCATCGACGTGTCGATCACGCCGAACCGGCAGGACTGCATGGGCGTCCACGGCATCGCGCGCGATCTGGCCGCCGCTGGCCTGGGGACGCTGATCGCGCCGACCGTGCCGCAGGTGGCGGGCGAGGGGCCCGGCCCCGATGTGCGGATCGAGGATGCGGAGGGTTGTCCGGCCTTCTACGCGCAAGCCGTGTCGGGTCTGACCAATGGCGAGGCACCGGAATGGATGCGCCGGCGGCTGACCGCGATCGGGCAGAAGCCGATTTCGGCGCTGGTCGACATCACCAATTACATGACGGTCGATCTCGGCCGACCCTTGCACGTCTATGACAAGGCCAAGCTGTCGGGCGGCCTGGTCGCTCGCAAGGCGCGCGAAGGCGAGACGGTCGAGGCGCTCAACGGCAAGACCTATACCCTGTCGGAGGGCATGACCGTCATCGCCGACGAGGCGGGCGTGCAAGATATCGGCGGCATCATGGGCGGCGAGCATTCGGGCGTGTCGGAGACGACCACCGACGTCATCATCGAATGCGCCTATTTCGCGCCCGAAGCGATTGCGCGGACCGGCCAGAAGCTTGGACTGACCTCCGACGCGCGCACCCGGTTCGAGCGCGGGGTGGACCCGGCCTTCCTCGACGACGGCCTCGCCATCGCGACCTTCCTGGTCCTCGAATATTGCGGCGGCACGGCCAGCGGCGTGACCCGCGCGGGCCAGCCGCCGGTGGTGGCGAAGACCATCGCCTATGATCCCAACCTTGCCGAGACGCTGGGCGGCCTCGCCATCGCACCCGAGCGACAGAAGGCGATCCTCGAGTCGCTCGGCTTCACCGTCACCGCCGACTGGCAGGTGACGGCCCCCAGCTGGCGGCGCGACATCGACGGCCCCGCCGATCTGGTCGAGGAAGTGATCCGTATCGAGGGGATCGACCATGTCCCCCCGGTCGCGCTGCCCCGCGCCCCCGGCGTCGCGCGTCCCACCGCCACGCCGCAGCAGAAGCTGGAGCGTCGCGCCCGCCGCGCCGCCGCCGCGCGCGGTCTGGACGAAGCGGTGACGTGGAGCTTCATCAGCGAGGCACAGGCCGCGCCCTTCGGTGGCGGGGCCTTCACCCTGGCCAACCCGATCAGCGAGGATCTGAAGGTCATGCGGCCCTCGCTCCTCCCCGGCCTGCTCGCCGCGACCGAGCGCAACATCAAGCGTGGCGCGACCTCGGTCCGCCTGTTCGAGATCGGCCGTCGCTATCTGGAAGAGGCCGAGCGGCCGACCCTGGGCGTGGTGCTGGCGGGCGACAAGCTCCAACGCAACTGGCGCTCGGGCAAGGCGCAAGGCTTTGACGCATACGACGCCAAGGCCGAGGCGATCGCACTGCTCGCGCAAGCGGGAGCACCTGTGGATAACTTGCAGGTGATGGGCGAGGCGGGCGACGCCTGGCATCCCGGCCAGTCGGGGACGCTGCGGCTGGGGCCGAAGACGGTGCTGGCGGCGTTCGGCATGGTCCACCCCTCGGTCCTCAAGGCATTTGACTTGGATGGCGCGGTGGCGGCGGTCGAACTGTATCTCGACGCCATCCCGCCCAAGCGGGCGACGGGCTTCATGCGCCCGGCCTATACGCCGCCCGCGCTGCAATCGGTGCGCCGCGACTTCGCCTTCCTGGTGCCCGACAGCTTGGCGGCCGACCAACTGATCCGTGCGGTGCGCGGTGCCGACAAGGCCGCGATCACCGCCGCGCGCGTGTTCGACGTGTTCGCCGGGCAGGGCGTGCCCGACGGGCACAAGTCGGTCGCGGTCGAAATCCTGCTGCAACCGGCGCAGAAGAGCTTCACCGACGAGGAACTCAAGGCCATCGCCGACAGAATCGTCGCGGCGGCCGCCAAGCAGGGAGCGCAACTTCGTGGCTAACGAAGAGAATTGGGTCCACATCGCCAACGACCATCTGTCGGCGGCGATCAACCCGTTCGGCGCGGAGCTGTCCTCGTTGAAGGACGCAGCTGGCCGGGAGTTGATGACGAACGCGGACCCGGCCTTCTGGACCGGCCGCGCGCCCTTGCTCTTCCCGGTGATCGGCGTGACCCGCGACGGCATCCGCCTGAACGGCCAGCATTATCCGATGGCCAAGCACGGCTTTGCCCGCCACTCGACCTTCGAGCTGGTGACGCACGAAGCCACCCGCGCCGTCTTTTCGCTGGGCGATAGCGAGAAGACCCGGACCTCCTATCCCTTCGCCTTCCGGCTGGAGGCGGAGTTCCGGCTGGAAGAGGCGACGCTGGTGATGGAAATCCGCGTCCTCAACCGGGGCGAGGTGCCGATGCCTGCCAGCTTCGGCTTCCACCCTGCCTTTGCCTGGCCGCTGCCTTACGGCGAGCGCCGCGCCGACCATCGCATCGTCTTCGAGAAGGACGAGCCCACCCGGCTGCGCAAGATCACGCCCGATGGCCTGATCGCCGAGGCGCGCCGCGACAGCCCGCTCGACGGGCGGGTGCTCCATCTGGCGGACGATTTGTTCACCGAGGACGCGCTGGTCTGGGACCCGGTCGAGAGTCAGGCGCTGACTTATGGTGCCGAGGGTGCACCGCAATTGCGCATCGCCTTCCCCGACACGCCCAAGCTCGGCATCTGGACCAAGCCCGGCGCGGCCTATGTCTGTGTCGAGCCCTGGCACGGCATCGCCGATCCGGAAGGCTTTGACGGCGAGTTTGTCGACAAGCCCGGCGTGTTCGTCGTGCCGGTCGGGGGCGAGAAGGTGATGCAGATGACGGTGACGTTGGCGGGGTAACCTTCTAAAAGCCCCTCCCCTTCAGGGGAGGGGTTGGGGTGGGGCCTATCCATCAGCGTCCCGTTTGCGGTGATGCCCCACCCCCGGCCCCTCCCCTGAAGGGAAGGGGAGCGGTCTGGCCCGAATGGCGCGTGCAAAGCGGGGCCTGTCTTGTGCCACAATTTGCTGTAACAGGCTACGCATCTCGGGCGCCCGGACGCCCCATTTCCCTATTCGACAGAGCCGCCCATGACTTCCCCCCGCCGTACCTTCGCGATCATCTCGCACCCTGACGCCGGCAAGACGACGCTGACCGAAAAGCTGTTGTACTTCGGCGGCGCGATTCACCTGGCGGGCGAGGTCAAGGCGCGGGGCCAGAACCGGCGCGCCCGGTCGGACTGGATGAAGATCGAGCAGCAGCGCGGCATCTCGGTCACCTCCTCGGTGATGACCTTCGAAAAGGACGGCGTGACCTTCAACCTGCTCGACACGCCGGGCCACGAGGATTTCTCGGAAGATACCTATCGCACCCTGACCGCGGTCGACTCGGCCGTCATGGTCATCGACGCGGCGCGTGGTATCGAGGCGCAGACGCGCAAGCTGTTCGAAGTGTGCCGCCTGCGCTCGGTGCCGATCATCACCTTCGTCAACAAGGTGGATCGCGAGGGGCGGCCACCCTTCGAGTTGCTCGACGAGATCGCCGACATATTGGCGCTCGACGTCGCTCCGATGAGCTGGCCGGTCGGCATGGGCGGGCTGTTCGAGGGGATTCTCGACCTGACTACCGGCAAGGTCAGCCGTCCCGAAGGCGACAGCCGCGCCTTTCTGGGCAAGGTCGACGCCGATCCGACGCTGCCCGCCGAGATCGCCGAAGAGGTCGAACTGGCCCAGGCGGGGTACGCCGCGTTCGATGGCGAGGCCTATCGCAACGGCGATTTGACGCCGGTCTATTTCGGCTCCGCGCTGAAGGATTTCGGGGTCGCCGAGCTGATCGACGCGCTCAGCCGCCATGCGCCGCCGCCCCGGCCCCAGCCCGCCGAGCCCGCGCCGGTGTCGCCGGAGAACAAGGAAGTCACCGGCTTCGTCTTCAAGGTGCAGGCGAATATGGACCCGCAGCATCGCGACCGGATCGCGTTCATGCGGCTGTGCTCGGGCACCTTCAAGCGCGGCATGAAGCTGACCCCCACGGGCCATGGCAAGCCGATCGCGGTCCACTCGCCGATCCTGTTCTTCGCGCAGAATCGCGAAGTCGCGGACGAGGCGTTTCCGGGCGACATCATCGGCATCCCCAATCACGGCACGCTCCGGGTCGGCGATACGCTGTCGGAGCGGGCGGATGTCCGCTTCACCGGCCTGCCCAATTTCGCGCCCGAAATCCTGCGCCGCGTCGCGCTGAAGGACCCGACCAAGACCAAGCAGCTTCGGAAAGCCTTGGACGACATGGCCGAGGAGGGGGTGACCCAGGTCTTCTATCCGGAGATCGGGTCGAACTGGATCATCGGCGTTGTCGGGCAACTCCAGCTCGACGTGCTGCTGTCGCGGCTGGATGCCGAGTATAAGGTTGCGGCGGGGCTGGAGCCCGCGCCGTTCGACACCGCGCGCTGGATCGCGGCGGACGATCCCGCCGACCTGAAGGCGTTCATGGACCTGAACCGCTCGGCCATGGCCAAGGACCGCGACGACAACCCCGTCTTCCTCGCCAAGAGCGCCTGGGAAGTCGGCTATGTCGCCGATCGCTATCCCAAGGTCCGCTTCCTCGCCACGCGCGAGCGATAAGGCGGAACCCGAGGGCCGTTTCGGGGCTTCAACGGTCATGACCGAACAGGGACTGACCATGGACCGCCCCGCGATCGAAGCCATTTTTGATGCCAATGAGAAGCTGATTCGCCGGCGCGCGCTGAAGGCCGGGGCGAAGGCGCTGACCATCGGCACCGAAAGCCTGGCCGAAACGATCGACCAGATCGCCGATGCTTACGGCCTGACCGGCGCGCAGCGGCGCCAGCTGGAGCCCGGTGCGGCCATCGAGGCGCAGGAGATCGCGGCCAAGCTGAAGGGCTTTGTCGGCCCGGCCGCGATCCTGGGCGATCTGCGTGGCGGATCGGGCCTGTTGTCGCAGGCGCGCGCGGCGGGAAAGCTGGCCAAGACCGCACGGCGGATCGGCAAGGGCGGGCTGGCCGCCGGTCGGATCGCCGCGCGCGGTGGCCGGGCGGCACGCGGGGTGCCCTGGGCGGCGCTGGGCGTCGCGGCCTGGGGCGTCGGCAATGGCGGTTGGTTCTGGTGGCGCGCCCATGCCTATAACCGGGCTTGCCGGGATCTGCTGCTGGGCGCGCAGGGCGGGGTGATTCAGCACCCTTGAGGCGGGATTGCAGCCTAGCTTTCGACTGAACGGGGTTTGAGGCCCGGACCCGCTCCACACAGCCGTTCCGCCTGAGCGAAGTCGAAGGCCACGCGCCGCCCTATCGCCGTTCCGCCCGATCGTCCCAGGCCAGCGCCTCGACCAGCGAATCGCGGATGTTGCGCAACATGGTCGCAGGATCGTCTTTCGCCCGCGCCTCGTTGTCCAACAGTTGTTGGACGCCGCGTATGGTATAGGCCTGCTGGTTGAGCAGGTGATCGATGCGGCGAATCAGGGTCAGGTCTTCGGCGCGGTAATAGCGCCGGTTGCCCGCCCGCTGCACCGGACGAAGCTGCGGGAAACGGCTTTCCCAATAGCGTAGCACATGCTGCGCCACGCCGGTTTCCCGCGCAACCTCGCCGATGGTGCGCAGGGCACCATCGGACTTGCCGCCTTCGATGGGACGCTCTGGCCTATCCCGCCGCGACAATACGATCGCGCATCATCTGGCTCGCGCGGAAGGTCAAGACACGGCGGGGTGCGATGGGCACCTCGATCCCGGTCTTGGGATTGCGGCCGATCCGCTCCCCCTTGTCGCGCAGCACGAAGGTGCCAAAGCCGGAAATCTTGACGTTCTCACCCCGCGCCAGGGCCTCGCACATCTCGACGAGGATCTGCTCGACCACGTCCGCCGAATCGGAGCGGGACAGGCCCACCTCATGATGCAGCGATTCCGCCAAGTCGGCGCGTGTCAGAGTTCCAGCTTTGGTCATGTCCATCCCCCAATGGTTTGCAAAGAGCCGATTAACACATCGACTATTGGGACCGAAAGGGATTTATCTTGGTTAATGAAAATCGATTGCCTAGAAGCGGATTACTGCCGCTCCCCAAGTGAAGCCGCCACCCATTGCCTCCAAAACGATCAGATCATTTTCCCGGATGCGCCCGTCCCGAACCGCCGTGTCCAGCGCCAAAGGAACTGAAGCCGCCGAGGTATTGGCATGGCGATCGACCGTCACGATGACTTTCTCGGCGGGAAGACTCAGCTTGCGCGCGGTGGCATCCAGGATACGGGCATTGGCCTGATGCGGCACGACCCAGTCGACATCGGCGGCGGACAGCCCGGCCAGTTGCAGCGCTTCTTCCATCACCTGCGCCAGATTGACGACGGCATGGCGAAACACTTCGCGACCCTTCATGCGGAGCTTGCCGACCGTGCCGGTGGTCGAAGGGCCGCCATCGACATAGAGCAGGCCGTTGTGGCGCCCATCGGCATGGAGCTTGGTCGTCAGGATTCCGCGTCCGCCTTCATCGGCGCTCTCGCGGGCCTCTAGCACCATCGCCCCCGCTCCGTCGCCGAACAGGACGCAGGTGGTGCGATCCTCCCAGTCGAGGATCCGGCTGAAGGTCTCGGCACCGATGACCAGCGCGCGCCGCTGCACACCCGAGCGCAGCATCGCGTCGGCGACCTGCACGGCATAGAGAAAGCCCGAGCAGACCGCCGCGACATCGAACGCCACGCAGTCGTCGATGCCCAGCATCGTCTGGACCTTGGTCGCGGTGGCAGGAAAGGTCTGGTCCGGGGTGGCGGTCGCCAGCACGATCAGGTCGATATCCTGCGCCGACAGGCCCGCCGCCGCGATCGCGGCCTTGGCGGCGTCGGCGGCCAGCGTGGCGGTCGTTTCCTCGGGGCCCGCAATGTGGCGGAAACGGATGCCGGTGCGCTCGACGATCCACTCGTCGGACGTATCCACCTCCTGCGCCAGTTCCTCGTTCGACACCCGCCGGGTTGGAAGCGCCGAACCCGTACCCGTGACGATCGAACGAATCATGCGGCATCCTCGAAATTCAGGAGATCCTCGGCAATACGCCGGGTCAGGTCGGCACGCACCATCTTGGCCGCGTTGCCGATCGCGGTGGCGACGCCCAGTTCGGTCGCGCCGCCATGGCTCTTCACCACCACGCCCTTCAGGCCCAGGAAAACCGCGCCATTATGGTTGTTGGGGTCGAGGTGATCGCGCAGCAATTCCGTGGCGGGGCGCGAGATCAGGAAGCCGATCTTCGACCGGGTCGAGGAGCGGAAGGCGCGCTTCAACAGGTCGCCGACGAATCGCGCGGTGCCCTCGGCGGTCTTGAGCGCGATATTGCCCGCAAAGCCGTCGCACACGATGACGTCGACTTCGCCGCGCGCGAGCTGATTGCCCTCGATGAACCCGGTGAAGTTCAGCGGCAGATGGCTCTGCCCGCGCAGCACGGCGGCGGCGTCGCGAATCTCGTCGGTGCCCTTCTGGTCCTCGGACCCGATGTTGAGCAGCGCGACGCGCGGATTGTCGAGTTCGAGCAGGATGCGGGCATAGGCCGCGCCCATCACCGCGAATTGCACGAGGTTGCGCGCATCGCACTCGGTGTTGGCACCCAGGTCGAGCATGACGACGTCATTGTCGCCCAGCGTGGGAAGCGGCGCGGCGAGCGCGGGCCGGTCGATGCCGGGCAGGGTGCGCAGGGACAGTTTGGCCATCGCCATCAGTGCGCCGGTATTGCCCGACGATACGGCGGCGGCGGCGCGTCCCCGCTTCACCAAGTCGATGGCGATGCCCATCGATGTCGTGCGGGCGCGCCGGATTGCCTGGCTCGGCTTCTCGCTGGAGCCGACCACTTCGGGCGCGTGCACGATTTCGGACGCGGCGGACAGATTGGGATGGGTCTTCAACCCCTCCGCAATCTGTGCCTCGTCCCCGACCAGCAGGAAGCGCATGCCCTCGAAACGGCGTCGCGCTCTGGCGACACCGGCCAGCATCACGGCCAGCCCGTCGTCGCCGCCCATCGCATCGACGGCGATCCAGGCGTTATCGGCCATGCGTTCCTCTAACGGTCATTCCGTTGACGGATGGAGGGATCAGCCCTCGACCGACACGACCTCACGGCCGTTATAATGGCCGCAAGCGGTGCACAGATTGTGCGGACGCTTCAGCTCGCCGCAGTTCGGGCATTCTTGGAATGCCGCGACGGTCAGCGAGTCGTGGCCACGGCGCATGCCGCGCTTGGAGGGCGAAGTCTTTCTCTTGGGGACGGCCATTGCGGCACCTTATCAATTCGAACAATGGGTGGAATACGCCACGGTCAGCACCCATTGCGCGCCCGGATCGAAGGACCCGGCCGCGTGAGCACCCAGCCGGACGCATCGCGAAGCCCCGCGCCTATAGCGAGTTTTGCCGATGTTGCAAGCTTTGCCACGGAATGGCAGGCGGTGTTCAGGTTCAATATACGGAGAATGCGGCACTTATGGTCTTGCCCGTCACGCTCAGCATCGCGGCGGCGGCCGCCCTGGTCAATCTGTGGCTCGCCCTGCGAATCGTCGTCGGGCGGGTGCGGGGCAAGGTCCTGCTGGGCGATGGCGGTGATTCGCGACTGGCCAGCGGAATGCGCGCGCAGGCCAATTTCGTCGAGTATGCGCCCTTCGTCCTGATCCTGATGGCGCTGATCGAGCTGGCGGGGGGATCGTCCTTCTGGCTGTGGGTGCTGGGCGGCGCATTCATCATCGCGCGGATCGGCCATGGCTGGGGCATGATGCGGCCCGCGCCCAATATCGGGCGCGCTGGGGGTGCGATGGGAACCTGGGCGATCCTGGCGCTGTTGGCGGGCTGGGCGATCGGGATCGTCTATACCAGCCATGTCGCGCCCATTAGCGCCACCACCGTCATAAGGATCGACCAGCGATGATTCGTTTTCCCCTCATCGGCATGGCCGCCATCGCGCTGACCGCCGCCGCCCCCGATCCCATCTCGCCGCAGCGCCTGTCGGACGATGTGAAGACCCTCGCCTCCGACAGCTTCGCGGGACGCGCCCCCGGCACGCCCGGCGAGGCGAAGACGGTCGACTGGCTGGTCGCCCAGTTCAAGGCGATGGGGCTGCAACCCGGCGGCCCGGACGGGCAGTGGACCCAAGCCGTGCCACTGATTCGGACCCAGGTCGGGCAGGGAGCGATTCGTGCGGGCATCATGAAGATGACGCAGGGCGACCAGATCTATGTCTCGACCGTGCGGCCCGTGGACCATGTCGTGATCGAGCATGCCCCGATGGTGTTTGTCGGCTACGGCGTCCATGCGCCCGAGCGCGGCTGGGACGATTTCAAGGGCGTCGACCTGAAGGGCAAGATTGCCGTCTTCCTGGTCAACGATCCCGATTTCGAGGCGGTGGCGGGCGACGATGCCAAGGGCAGGTTCGGCGACCGCCGCATGACCTATTATGGCCGCTGGACCTATAAGTATGAGGAAGCCGCGCGGCGCGGCGCGATCGGCGCGCTGATCGTTCATGACACGCCCGGCGCGGGCTATGGCTGGGCGACGGTGACGGCGCCGGCGGGCGAGAATTACGATATCGTCCGTGCCGACCCGCGTTCGCGCGTCCTTCTGCAAGGCTGGCTGTCGGGCGATGCGGCGGCGACGCTGTTCACCGCCGCCGGGCTGGACCTGGCCCAGCAGCGCAAGGCCGCGCGCCGTGCCGATTTTCGCCCCGTGGCGTTGAAGGGGCAAATCTTCTCCGCCGATCTGCCCGTGACGACCGTGCGTGCCGAGAGCCGCAACGTGCTGGCGAAACTCCCCGGCAAGACGCACCCCGACGAGGTGGTGATGTTCGGCGCGCATTGGGACGCCTATGGCCGGGGCAAGCCGGATGCGGAAGGACGGACGATCCGCCCCGGCGCCAATGACGATGCGCTGGGCGTGGCGGGCGTGCTGGAGTTGGCCCGGGCGTTCAAGGCCGCTCCGCCGACCGACCGCAGCCTGGTCTTCGCGCTCTGGACCGGCGAAGAGCGCGGGCTGCTGGGGTCGGAGACCTATGCGGTGAAGCCGGTCTATCCGCTCGGCAAGACGGTCGCCAACCTGACGCTTGACATTCTCCAGACGGCCGGGCCGTCGAAGGACGTGATGCTGGTCGGCGATGGCCAGAACGATCTGGAGGACCGGCTCAAGGCCGCCGCCGCCGCGCAAGGGCGGGTGGTGACGCCCGAGGCTTTGCCCGAGCGCGGGCTGTTCTACCGCGCGGACCATTTCTCGGTCGCGCGGCGGGGCGTGCCGACCTTGCTGCTGATGGCGATCAGCGGGGCGCCCGATCTGGTCGCGGGCGGGCGGGCCGCAGGGCAGAAATGGCTCGACGCCTATATGCGCTGCTATCACCAGACCTGCGACGCCTGGGACGCGAATTGGGATTTGCGCGGGGCGGCGGCGGATGTCGGGTTGTTCTACCGGATCGGGCGGGACCTGGCCGATGGGCGCGATTGGCCGGAATGGCGTGAGGGGTCGGAGTTCAAGGCGATTCGGGGGGAGAGCGCTGCGGAACGGCGGTGATTCCCTTAGCCTTCGACCTCGGCGCTTTGCGCCGAGTTTATCCTGAGCGGCTGGCTTGCCAGCCAGCCGAAGGGCTCAGGCTGAACGGGGTTTGGGGAACCCCTATCCCACCAGCCGTTCAGGCTGAGCGAAGTCGAAGCCCACGCGAAACCCTCACCCCAATCCCAGCACCCGATCCGCCACGAACGCGTTGCTCTGTCGCTCATGCCCAAAGGTGCTGGGCTGGCCGTGCCCCGGAATGAACGCCGTCTCGTTCCCCAGCGGCCAGAGCTTCTCGACGATCGAGCGGATCAGCGTGTCATGATCCCCGCCCGCCATGTCCGACCGTCCGATCGATCCCTGGAACAGCACGTCGCCGACCAGCGCGAACTTAGACGGCGCGTGGTGGAAGATGACATGCCCGCGCGTATGCCCCGGCGTCTCGTACACATCCAGGGTCAGGTCGCCGATCGTCACCGTGTCGCCTTCGGATAGCCAGCGGGTCGGCTCCAGCACCTGAGCGGGGATGCCATAGGCCTGGCCGTCCTCGTCCAGCCGCGCGAGCCAGAAGCGATCCTCCTCCTGCGGCCCCTCGACCGGGATGCCGAGCGAATCGGACAGCGCCTTCGCCCCGCCCGCATGGTCGATATGGCCATGGGTGAGCAGGATTTTCTCCACCGTCACCCCGGTCTTGGCGAGGGCGTCGTGGATGCGGGGCAGGTCGCCGCCGGGATCGACCACCGCGGCCTTCATCGTCGCGGTGCACCAGACGATCGAGCAATTCTGCTGGAGCGGGGTGACGGGCACGATCGCGGCGCGGAGCGGGGGCGTGGTCTGGGAAGCATCGGTCATGGCGTCCGGGATAGAGACTGGGACAGTCGCGGCCAATCGATACTTGCATGTGCGGGGAAGGGCCGTGCATGGATCGGACGCCATGCTGCGCCTCGATGCCCCTTTCGTGCTGCTCGACGACGCCCGTGACGGAGGAGCGGCGGCGCGGCTCTATACCGCGCCGGTCGAGATCGTCGTCGCGCATGCGCCGCAGGAGGTCGCGCCCGCACTGGAAAAGCTGCGACAGGCGCGCGCGCGGGGCCTCCATGCCGCCGGGATGATCGCCTATGAGGCCGGGGCGGCGCTGGAACCCGGTGTGTCCGCGCCTGCGATCGACGGGCCGCTTCTGTGGTTCGGCCTGTTCGAGGGCTGGCGCAGCCTGTCGGTCGAGGCGGCGCTGCCCGATCCGGCGGGGGCGTGGATCGGCGCGCTGGAGCCCGAATGGGACGAGGCGCGCCATGCGGCGCAATTCGCCGA
This sequence comes from Sphingomonas sp. GM_Shp_1, assembly GCF_026540895.1. Classification (GTDB taxonomy): domain Bacteria; phylum Pseudomonadota; class Alphaproteobacteria; order Sphingomonadales; family Sphingomonadaceae; genus Sphingomonas. Next base: position 18,949 of record NZ_JALNUR010000021.1, read on the forward strand.
GGTGCAGCGGCTGATCGCGGCGGGCGATCTTTACCAGGTCAATCTGTCCTTTCGCGCGACCGCGCCGGTCGTCGGCGATCCGCTGGCGCTCTATGCGGGGCTGCGTGCCCGGTCGCGTGCGGGCTGGGGCGCCGTGGTGGCGACCGGGGAGGCGACGATCCTGTCGCTGTCGCCCGAGATGTTCTTCGCGCTGGAGGATGGTCGCCTCACTGCGCGGCCGATGAAGGGCACCGCGCGGCGCGAGGCCGATCCCGCCGCCGATGCGCGCGCGGCGGCGACCCTGCGCGACGACCCGAAGCAGCGCGCCGAGAATCTGATGATCGTCGACCTGATGCGCAACGACCTGTCGCGCGTCGCCCGGGCGGGCAGCGTCGCGGTGCCCGAGCTTTTTGCGGTCGAACCCTATCCGACGGTGCACCAGATGGTGTCGACCGTCACCGCCGACCTGGCCGAGGGGCGCGATGCGGTGGACGTCCTCGCCGCGCTGTTCCCCTGCGGATCGATCACCGGCGCGCCCAAGATCCGCGCCATGCAGGCGATCGCCGGGATCGAGGACTCGCCGCGCGGCCTCTATACCGGTGCGATCGGGCGGCTGGATGCGGATGGCGACGCGATGTTCAACGTCGCGATCCGCACGCTGACCTGGCCCGAAGGCGGCGCCCGAGTGACGCTGGGGATCGGTTCCGGCGTGGTCGCCGACTCGGTCGCGGCGGCGGAGTGGGACGAGTGCCTGGCCAAGGCGGCCTTCCTGTCCGGCGGGCAGCCCGCGTTCGACCTGATCGAAACCATGGCCTTCGATCCGGTCGAGGGTATCCAGCATCTGGAGGCGCATCTCGCCCGGATGAAGGCGAGCGCGGCGGCGCTGGGCTTCACCTTCAACCGGCATGACGCGCGCAACGAGTTGCAGGCGGCAACCTTCCGCCTACGCGACGTCCGCCGCATCCGCCTGCTCCTCGCCCCCGGCGGCGCCTTGGTGGTCGAGGTGGGCCCCGCCCCGGTGCCGTTCGAGGGGGTGGTGCCGGTGCGGGTCGTGCCACTGCCCGTCTCTTCCCAAGACCTGCGCCTGCGCCACAAGACCAGCGCGCGGGGCTTTTACGATGCCGCGCGCCGGGCGGCGGGCACGCCCGAAATCCTGTTCGAGACGCCCGATGGTAGCCTGACCGAGGGCAGCTATACCTCGCTGTTCGTGCGGCGCGGCGACCGGCTGGTGACGCCGCCCTTGAGCGAAGGGCTCCTCCCCGGCGTGCTGCGCGGCCATTTGATCGAGACGGGGCAGGCGGTGGAGGGGCGGTTGACCCGCGCCGACCTTCGAGACGGATTCTTGCTTGGCAATGCGCTTCGCGGATTGTTTCGTGCGGAGATGGTTGCGGATTGATGCGAGGAAGGGCTAAGGCGCCCCCGCAAATCCCTGACGCAAAGGTTTCGTTTCATGCAGCCCTCCGCCGCGCTCGGTCGTATCAGCCCGTCCCCCACGCTCGCCATCACCAGCCGCGTGATGGAGCTGAAGCGGGCCGGTGTCGACGTGATCGGCCTGGGCGCGGGGGAGCCGGACTTCGACACGCCCGAATTCGTCAAAGAGGCGGCGATCCAGGCGATCCGTGACGGCAAGACCAAATACACCAATGTCGACGGCACGCCCGAGCTGAAGGCGGCGATCGCGGAAAAGTTCGCGCGCGACAACGGCCTGACCTACAAGGCCGATCAGATCAGCGTGAATGTCGGCGGCAAGCACACCCTGTTCAACGCGATGGTCGCGACGATCGATGCGGGCGACGAGGTGGTGATTCCCGCGCCCTATTGGGTCAGCTATCCCGATGTCGTCCAGTTCGCGGGCGGCGTGCCGGTGATCGTGAAGGCGGGCCCGGAACAGGGGTACAAGCTGACCCCCGAGGCGCTCGACGCGGCGATCACGCCCAAGACCAAGTGGGTAATCCTCAACTCGCCGTCCAACCCGACGGGGGCGGGCTATACCGCCGACGAGTTGAAGGCGCTGGGCGAGGTGATCCTCAAGCACCCGCATGTCTGGGTCTTCGCCGACGATATGTACGAGCATATCGTCTATGACGGCTTCCGCTTCGCGACCATCGCGCAGGTCTGCCCCGAGCTGTACGAGCGCACGCTGACGGTGAACGGCTGTTCCAAGGCCTATGCCATGACCGGCTGGCGCATCGGCTATGCGGGCGGTGCGCCCTGGCTGATCAAGGCGATCGCCAAGCTCCAGTCGCAGTCGACCTCCAACCCCTGTTCGATCGCGCAGGCGGCAGCGACGGCGGCGCTGACCGGCGACCAGAGCTTTTTGGCCGAGCGCAACCTGGCCTTCCAGGCACGGCGCGACATGGTGGTGTCGATGCTGAACGCAATCGAGGGCATGACCTGCCCGACGCCGGAGGGCGCCTTCTATGTCTATCCGTCCTTTGCGCCGCTGATCGGCAAGACCACGCCCTCGGGCCGGTTGATCGACAGCGACGAGGCGTTCGTCGGCTATCTGCTCGACGATGCGAAGGTCGCGGCGGTGCAGGGGGCGGCGTTCGGCCTCTCGCCCGCGATGCGAATCAGCTATGCGACCTCGGATTCGCTGCTTCGCGAGGCCTGCACCCGCATCCAGACGGCCTGCGCCGCGTTGAAATAAGGGTCGCTCTATTGCGCTGCGAAAGCCGGTCGGTCCGCGCAACTCGCGGGATCGGCCAGCTTTTTCCATGGGGCGGCGTGCGCCGCAGCAATATGGCTTAACTGTGGCATGAACGACACGTCCACGTGCCGTTAATGCTGTGTTTCTATAAACGCCATTGTCGGAACGGCATCGATCGACCACATCGCGCCCGGAAGATCGCCGCCCATCCGGGGGTGACCCATCAAGACAGGTGAAGACGAATGCGTGCCCTCCTCAAGTCCAGCTTCGTATGGCAGTTCGCCGGCGGATTTGCGCTTGGCGCCTTGGGTCTCGTGATGCTTCATCCGGGTGAGGCGCCCAGCCGCTACACCAGCGCGCCGGTCGAGGCGGTTCGCTAAGGGGGCTCCCGGCGGGGGTGATTCCCATGGCCTTCGACTTCGCTCAGGCGGAACGGAGGTTTGGAATACTCCTCTACAACAGCCGTTCGGGCTGAGCGAAGTCGAAGCCCACGCTTCAACGCCCGCCCCTAGTTGAACCCGAAAACCCACCCCATATCATGGCGATGCGCACTCCCCTCTGCATCGCCCTTGCCGCGACCGCCTTCGGAGCGGTAGCGCTGTCCTCTCTCCCCGCACAAGCGGAACGCGCCGTTCCGCTGCCCAAGGCCGCACTGGACGTCCCCGTCGCCGGTCGCAGCCAGACGGCGGTGCTGGCGGGCGGTTGCTTCTGGGGCATGGAAGCGGTGTTCGAGCGGGTGAAGGGCGTGCGCGCGGTGACGGCGGGCTATGCCGGTGGCCGTCGCGAGGATGCCAATTACGGCGCCGTCTCGACCGAGCGGACGGGCCATGCCGAAGCCGTGAGGATCACCTACGACCCCGCGCAAGTCTCCTACGCCACGCTGCTGCGCGTCTATTTCGCGATCGCGCATGACCCGACCCAGGTCGGTGGCCAGGGCCCCGATCGCGGACCAAGCTATCGCTCCGCCGTCTTCGCCCAGTCGCCCGAACAGGTACGGGTCGCCCGCGCCTATATCGCGCAACTGACCAGGGCCCATGCCTTTGGCAAGCCGATCACCACCCGGATCGAGCAGGGCGGCTTCTTCCCCGCCGAGGCGGATCATCAGAATTTCTACGATCGCAACCCGATGCATCCCTACATCATGCGCTGGGACAAACCCAAGGTGGCGGGCTTCCGCGCCGGTTTTCCCGATCTGGCGCGGGCGGGATAGGGCATCGCCGCCATTCCTCCCCTGTAAGGGGAGGGGGGCCAGCGAAGCTGGTGGAGGGGTGTCCCCCGATTGCGAGTGCTCGCAAACCTCTCCGACCGCGACACCCTCCGTCAGGCCTGCGGCCTGCCACCCCCCTTGCGGGGGAGGAATAGGGGGAGACCCCCTTCAGGCGGCGACGGGGAAGCGGAGCATCCGGTCGCGCACCGGGACCAGCGCCTCTGCCGATCGCCCGACCGCCTGGATCAGCGCGGGATGATCCACATCCAGCCCGCCGGTCAGCGCCCCGAAGGCGGGCAGGATCAGCTTGTTCGTCGTCCCCACGAAGCAACGCCGCGCGACCAGCTTGCCGCGCACCCGTAAGCGAAGCTTGGGGTGGAAATGCCCCGACAATTCGGGCCTCGTCTCGGCCGGATCGGCCTCGTGCCGCAGGACCAGTCCATCGACCAACGCTTCGTCCACCACCGCGCCGCCGCATCGGTCGCGCAGCACAGGGTCGTGATTGCCGGTGATCCAGGTCCACTCGGTCGACCCGGTCAGCGCCAGCAGCATCGCCCGCGCCTCCGGCAGCAGGCGGTCGCATCCGTCCGCATCGTGAAAGCTGTCGCCCAGACACCAGACCTGCCGCGCGCCGGTCCGCGCCACGATGTCGGTCAACTCGCTCAACGTGGCGAGCGAGTCGTACGGGGGCAGCATCTGTCCGCCGCCGGCATACCAGCTCGCCTTCTCCAGATGCAGGTCCGCGACCAGTAGCGCGGCCCGCGCGGGCCAGAACAGCGCGCCATCGGCCAGCGCCTGAAACGCCTGCCCGCCGAACGAAAAGGGAACCATTTGCCGTCCATGCGCTTGACGCTCGGCAATATCAAGCGTTTGCACAGGGCATGGGAAAGCCCTTGCTTCCCGGACGGAGAAGCGTAAAGCGCGCCGTCCTTTTGGCTCAGGGGGTTCCGGCGGACATGACGGGGACGGCAACCGACATTATGGACGACCAGAGCGCGACCACGGGCGCGGCGGAAACCGCGCACCGTCACCCCGCGCTGGCGGCGCTGACCATCGGCGCGATCGGCGTGGTGTTCGGCGATATCGGCACCAGCCCGCTCTACGCCTTTCGCGAGGCCCTCTCCCAATCGGCGGGCGACGGCATCGACCCCGGCGAGATCCTGGGCGTGCTCAGCCTGGCGCTCTGGTCGCTGATCCTGGTCGTCACGATCAAATATGTCGTCTTCCTGATGCGCGCCGACAATCAGGGCGAGGGCGGGGTGCTGGCACTGGCCGCGCTGGCCCGGCGTTCGGTCGGCATCCGCTCGCGGCTGGCGCTGGTGCTGGGCGCGGCGGGGGCGTCGCTCTTCTATGGCGATGCGATCATCACGCCCGCGCTGTCGGTCCTGTCGGCGATGGAGGGGCTGCACACCATCCCCGCCGCCGCCACGATCTTCAACGAAGACGTGATCCGGATGTGTACCATCGTCATTCTGGTGGCGTTGTTCTTCATCCAGTCGCGCGGGACGGCGTCGGTGTCGAAGCTGTTCGGGCCGATCTGCATCCTGTGGTTCTTCGTCATCGGCGGGCTGGGCCTGTGGCATATCGCCGACGAACCCTCGATTGCGCGGGTGATCTGGCCGGGTTACGGCGTCAGCTTCCTGGCGAGCCATGGTGTGGTGGGGCTATTCGTGCTGGGGGCGGTCTTCCTGACGGTGACGGGCGCGGAGGCGCTGACCGCCGATATGGGGCATTTCGGGCGGCTGCCGATCCGGATCGGCTGGTTCTCGCTGGTCCTGCCGGCGCTGGCGCTCAACTATCTGGGGCAGGGGGCGTTCGCGCTGTCGGCGCTGGAGCGGGCGACCGCGAACGGACAGCCCTTCACCAATCAGGACTGGTTCTTCCTGATGGCGCCCGAGTCGCTCCGCCCCGCGCTGATCGTGCTGGCGGGACTTGCCACCGTCATCGCGGCGCAGGCGGTGATCACCGGCGCCTTCTCGCTGACCCAGCAGGCGATCCAGCTCGGCCTGCTGCCGCGCCTGCGCGTCCGCCAGACCTCGGCCGATTTCCAGGGGCAGATCTATCTGCCCGCGATCAACTGGCTGCTGCTGTTCGGGGTGCTGGTGCTGGTCATCCAGTTCAAGACCTCTTCGGCGATGGCCGCCGCCTATGGCATCGCGGTGACGGGGACGATGGTGGTGACGACCTGCCTCGCCTATCTGGTCGTGCGGCATCGCTGGGGCTGGTCGCGTCCGCTGGCGCTGGCGGCGATCCTGCCTTTCCTGGCGCTCGACCTCGTCTTTTTCGGGGCGAACATCCTGCGGGTGATCGAGGGCGGCTGGGTGCCGTTGCTGGTCGGCGCGGGGGTGGGGACGATCATCCACACCTGGGTGCGCGGGCGCGGGATCGTCGCGGCGTTCGAGAAGCGCCAAGCGATTCCGCTCGCCGACCTAGCCGCCGCGCTGGCCAAGCGCCCGCCCGAACGGGTGCCCGGAACGGCGGTGTTCCTGACCGCCAATCCGGCGTCCGCTCCCGGCGCGCTGCTCCACAATCTGAAGCACAACAAGATCCTGCACGAACAGAATCTGGTCGTGACGATCCGCACCGCCGACCGCCCCGTCGTGCCGGTCGAGAAGCGCGCGCATGTCGAGCGGCTGGACGACAATTTCGCGACCGTGACGCTGACCTATGGCTTCATGGAGACGCCGGACATCCCGCGCGACCTGCCCCGCGATCTGGGGGTGGAGACGCGCATGTCGGGCCTGGACCCGATGAAGACGAGCTATTTCATCGGCCGCAACACGCTGAAGCCCGAGGCGGAAAAGGGCATGCCGCCCTGGCAGGACCGGCTGTTCATGTTCCTGCAGCGCAACGCCAGCGACCCGACCGACTTCCTGCGGATTCCGCCGGGCAAGGTGCTGGAATTGGGCGAGCAGGTGACGGTGTAACCAGTTCCTCCCCAAGCTCGCTTGGGGAGGGGGGCGTCCGCAGGATGGTGGAGGGGCAATGCCCGGCGATCCGCGCTCTTCCGGTCTCCGGTGATGGGGCAGGCCGTATCGCCTTGCCCCTCCACCACCGGACTGCGTCCGGCGGTCCCCCTCCCCATCGGAGATGGGAAGGAATAGGGGCTACAACGTCACCTTGGGCGGCTTGGCCGCTTCCACGGCGACCAGCACCATCTTTTCCCAGATCACGGGATCGCCCGCCTCGGCCATTGCCTGATCGGGCTCGCGTAGCGTCCGCAGCACCGCCAGCGCGTCGCTCATATGCTCGCGCCAGTGATCGTCGACCAGCTTGGCGGCGGACTCCGAATCGCCCCCCGCATTGGCGCTCAAGCGCTGGCCGCACAGCACGCGCGCGATGCGTTCGGCGGCGGGGGTGTGGGCAATATCCATGGCAACCTCTCCTGATGCGCTGGGATCGTTACGCGATCAACGCGGGAGAGGGGGCAATGGTGCCAGCCTTGTTAAAGCCCCTCTCCCGGCAGGGGGAGGGGTTGGGGAGGGGCAAGAGCCACGGACGTTGGTCTCTGCGAGACATCTTGCCCTCCCCCATCCCCTCCCGCTTGCGGGAGGGGCGTGCTCGCGGAGAGGCGTGGCTCAGCCCTGGGCGCCGCGCCCGGCACCGCCGCCGCCGGCACCACCGCCGGGGCGACCCTGGCCGCCGCGACCACGGGCACCGCCGCCGCTCCGGCGACGCGGCTGACGGCCTTGGGGAGCCCGCGCGTCGGTCGCGCGCGGATGATGGGTCGCACGCGGACGCGCCGGATCGCGCGGACGGTCGACGCGCGGCGCGGGATCGGCGCCGATCGCCTTCACCCGCTGCGACTTGATCGTCTCGGCGCGCTTCACGAAATCGGCGGGCAGCGGCACGACATTGATCTTCTGGCGGGTCAGCTTCTCGATATCCTTCAGATACGGACGCTCATCCTCGGCACAGAAGGCGATGGCCATGCCCGAACGACCGGCGCGCGCGGTGCGGCCGATGCGGTGGACGTACTGCTCGGCGACATTGGGCAACTCGAAGTTGAAGACGTGGCTGACGCCCGGAATGTCGATGCCGCGCGCGGCGATGTCGGTCGCCACCAGCACGCGGGTCTGGCCCGAGCGGAACTCGCCCAGCGCCCGCTCGCGCTGGCCCTGGCTCTTGTTGCCATGGATCGCGTTGGCGGCGATGCCGTTGCCCGCCAGCAGCTTCACGACGCGGTCGGCGCCATGCTTGGTGCGGGTGAAGACCAGCGCCAGCTCGATCGCGGGATCGGCGAGCAGGATGGTCAGCAGCGCCTGCTTTTCCTGTTGCGTGACAAAGGTCACCGACTGGTCGACGCGCTCGGCGGTGGTCGACACCGGGGTGACGGTCACGGTCGCGGGATTGTCGAGGAACTTGTCGGCCAGGTCGCGGATCGCCGCGGGCATGGTGGCCGAGAAGAACAGGGTCTGACGCTTGCGCGGGATCATCTTCACGATGCGGCGCAGCGCGTGGATGAAGCCCAGGTCGAGCATCTGGTCGGCCTCGTCCAGCACCAGGATCTCGATCATCGACAGGTTCAGGAAGCCCTGCTCGACCAGGTCGATCAGGCGGCCGGGCGTCGCGACCAGGATGTCGACGCCGCGCGACAGATCCTGGCGGTTCTTGTTCAGGCTGGTGCCGCCGAAGACGGTGGCGACCGCCAGCTTGGAGAATTTGGCATAGCCCTTGGCATTTTCGGCGATCTGGCTGGCCAGTTCGCGAGTCGGGGCGAGGACGAGCATCCGGCAATGGGTCGGCAGGACGCGCTTGTTCGCCTCGACCAGCCGCTGGATCGACGGCAGGACGAAGGCTGCGGTCTTGCCGGTGCCGGTTTGCGCGATGCCGAGCAGGTCGCGGCCTTCCAGCAGCGTCGGGATCGAATCGCGCTGGATCGGGGTGGGTTCGGAATAGCCCTTAGCTTCGAGCGCGCGGACGAGCGGCTCGGCGAGGCCGAGTTCGGAAAAGGACATGGAATTGCTTTCGATCATGGCGCACGAGTCACGGAAGGGCCGCGAGGAGCGGCGCCGGGGTTGATGACACCCCGCGTGACAAGGGAAGCCTGAAGACAGGGTCGGGGCGGAGCCGGGACTGGAAAGTCCGTTCACGCTGCGAGTGGACGCCTCGACGGATGGGCATGTGCGCTGCTTATTGCCAAAAGTCAAGTTTCGGGCAGGATCGCCCATGCGATGGCGTGACAATCGCGGACGGATGGTTACATCCGATACCAAATAGGCAAGAGGAGTCCTGCATGAAACTCGCCAGTCTCAAAGAAGGTCGCGACGGCAAGCTGGTCGTCGTGTCGAGCGATCTCGCCTGGTATGCCGATGCGGGGCATATCGCGCCGACCTTGCAGGCCGCGCTCGACGATTGGGAGGCGGTCGCGCCCGCGCTGGCCAATCTGGCGACCGATCTCGACCATGCGGCGATTCCGCGCGAGCGCTTCCACGAGCATGACGCCGCCTCGCCGCTGCCGCGCGCTTACCAATGGGCGGACGGATCGGCCTATGTGAATCATGTCGCCTTGGTCCGCCAGGCGCGCGGGGCGGAGCTGCCCGAGAGCTTCTGGCACGATCCGCTGATCTATCAGGGCGGGTCGGACGGATTCCTGGGCCCACGCGACGCGATTCCGCTGGCGGACGAGAGCTGGGGCTGCGACCTGGAGGGCGAGGTCGTCGTTGTCACCGGCGACGTACCGATGGGCGCGAGCCGGGAAGAGGCGCTCGCGGCGATCCGGCTGGTCGGACTGACCAACGACGTGTCACTGCGCGGGCTGATTCCGGGCGAGCTGGCCAAGGGGTTCGGGTTCTTCCAGTCCAAGCCCGCTTCGGCGTTCTCGCCGGTGTTCGTCACACCCGAATCGCTTGGGGGCTGGTGGCAGGACGGCAAGCTGCATCGCGTCCTGAAGGTCGACCTGAACGGCAAGCCCTTCGGTCGCGCCGATGCGGGGGTGGACATGACCTTCGACTTCGGGGCGCTGATCGCCCATGCGGCGAAGACCCGCGCACTGGGGGCAGGGACGATCATCGGGTCGGGGACCGTGTCGAACCGCGATTCGGACGGCGGCCCCGGCAAGCCGGTCGCCGAGGGCGGCGTCGGCTATAGCTGTATCGCCGAAGTGCGGATGATCGAGACGATCCGCGGCGGCGCGGCCGTGACGCCGTTCCTGAAAAAGGGCGATACGGTCCGTATCTGGATGGAGGATGACCGCCACCACCCGATCTTCGGCGCGATCGAGCAGACGGTGGGGTAACCTTATTCCTCCCCAAGCTCGCTTGGGGAGGGGGACCATCGCGGCAGCGATGGTGGAGGGGCGGGGCCCCGCGGGTTGCCCGCGTCCGGCGTTCGGTAACGGGGCGGCTGCACGGCATCGCCCCTCCACCACCGGGCTGACGCCCGGCGGTCCCCCTCCCCATCGGAGATGGGGAGGATTTGGGAGGTCAATCCACCAAGGCGTCGATGGCTTCGGCCAGGTCGATGTCGCGCGCCGACAGGCCGCCCGCGTCATGGGTGGTCAGCACGATGTCGACCCGGTTCCACACATTGGACCATTCGGGATGATGGTCCGCCTTTTCCGCCAGCAGCGCCACGCGGGTCATGAAGCCGAACGCCTCGTTGAAATCGGCGAAGACGAAACGGCGGCTGATTGCGTCGCGCGCCTCGTCCCAATCCCATTCAGGCAGGCCGTCCAGCGCTTCGTCCCGGTCCAGCTCGCTCAGCCGCTCCACCATGCCTGTCCCCTTGCTTCTCTTGTTCTTTCGCCTGCCCCAGGGGTAAGACGGCGCGCATGAGCGGGCAAGACGGGATCGGCGCGGCACCGGGAGCCGATGTGATCGAGGCGATTGCCCGCGCCGCGATCGCGCGCCTGCCGGACGAGTTCCGGGCCCATCTCGGCGATGTGGTGCTGATCGTCGAGGAATTTGCCGATGACGAGACGCTGGCGGCGCTCGGGCTCGAACATCCGCTCGACCTGACCGGCCTCTATCATGGCCGTCCGGTGGGCGAGAAGAGTTCGATGGATCCGGGTGCTCTGCCCGACCGCATCCACCTTTATCGCCGCGCGATCCTGGACGAATGGATCGAGACGGGGGTGCGGCTCGACGATCTGGTCGTGCATGTGACGATCCATGAGATCGGCCATCATTTCGGCCTGTCCGACGCGGATATGCACGCGCTGGAAGACGCGGTCGCGTGATCCTGGCCCTGTCCGATGTCGCCTGCGCGCGGGGCGGGCGGCTGCTCTTTGCCCGGCTGTCGCTTACCCTGGCCGAGGGCGAGGCGGTGATCGTTACCGGTCCGAACGGCATCGGCAAGTCCAGCCTGCTGCGCCTCGCCGCCGGGCTGATCCCGCCGTTCGAGGGGACGGTCGAGCGGCCCGGCCGCGTTGCGCTGATGACCGAGGATATCGCCCTCGACACCGAGCGGCGGCTGCGCGACGCGCTGCGCTTTTGGGCGCGGCTCGATCCCTCGGCCGATGGGCGCGGGCGGGTGGCGGCGGCGCTGGAGGCGGTCGGTCTTGCCCCCCTGGCCGAGGTGCCGGTGCGGCTGTTGTCGACCGGTCAGCGCCGCCGCGCCGCGCTGGCGCGGGTGGTGGCGTCACGGGCTCCGCTCTGGCTGCTCGATGAGCCCGCCGCCGGGCTGGATCTCGAAGGCATCGCGATGCTGGAGCGCGTGATCGCCGCGCATCGCGCCGATGGCGGTGCGGTGCTGCTGACCACGCATCAGCCGCTGGATGTGGCCCAGGCGCAGTGGCTCGCGCTGGGCGAGCTGGTTCCGGCATGAGCTTCGCCCCCACCCTGATCGCGCGCGATGTGCGGCGCGGCTATGCCGGGGGCGGGGCTGGGCTGGTCTGCGGCTTTTTCCTCTTGGCCGTGGTGCTGTTCCCCTTTGCCATCGGGCCCGACCGGGCGGTGCTGGCGCGGGTGGGGACGGGTGCGATCTGGGTCGCGGCCTTGCTCGCCGCGCTGTTGCCGGTCGAGCGGCTGGTCGCCCCCGATGTCGAGTCGGGCTGGTTCGACCAGATTCGGGTGCACGGCCTGTCGCTGCCGCTGGTCATGGCCTTGCGCATCGTCGCGCACTGGATTGCCTTTGCGCCGCCGCTGATGCTGGCGGCGTTGGTCGCGGGCGGGTTGTTCGGGCTGGACGGCGCGGCGGTCGGGCGGGTCGAGGCGGGGTTACTGCTCGGCACACCGGGGCTGGCCGCGCTGGCGGTGGCGACCGGCGCGCTGACCGCTGGACTGCGGGGAGCCGGTGGGCTGGCGGGGTTGCTGCTGTTGCCGCTGGCGCTGCCGCTGCTGATCTTCGGGGCGGGGAGCGAGGACATGGGTGCGCTCAAGCTGCTGGCGTCCGTATCGCTGTTGCTGGTCGCGGGCGCGCCCTGGATCGCGGCAGCGGCGATTCGGTCGGTGCGGGACTGAGACGATGGCCGACGTGCTGCGGATCGCGCGGGCCTTCGACGCGGCGGCCGCCTATGACGCGCATGCGGTGGTCCAGCGACAGGTCGCCGATTGGCTGGCCGAGCGGGTGATCGCCGTCGCGCCGCCCGTCCCGCGCGTTCTGGAGATCGGGTGCGGCACGGGCTTCCTGACCGGTGCAACCTTGCCGTATCTGATCGAGCCCGACTGGCTAATGACCGATATCGCGCCCGCCATGCTGGCGCGGGGGCTGGCGGCGAATCCCGGCGTACGGGGGCGGGTGATGGACGGGGAGCATCCCGACCTGCCCGGCGAAGCGCCCTTCGACCTGATCGTCAGCAGTCTGGCGGTGCAATGGTTCGCCGACCTGAGTGGCGGCTTGCGGCGGTTGGCGGGGCTGCTCGCGCCGGGCGGGCGGATGCTGGTGACGACGCTGGTCGAGGGGACGTTCGCGGCTTGGCATGATGCGCACCGGGCGGAGGGCTATGTCGCGGGAAGCCCAGTCTATCCTTCGGTCGAGACACTGGGGTGGCCGGTCGAGACGCGGGCGTTCGTGCAGCGGCACGACTCGGCGGCCGAGTTCATGCGCGCGCTGCGGGCGATCGGGGCGGGGACGCCGCGTGAGGGGCACCGGCCGATCCCGCCGGGCGCGATGCGGCGTATCGCCAAGCGGTTTGAGGCGGCCGGGGCGGTGGCCAACTATGAGGTGGCGTTGATCGAGGTCGGCGCTCCTCACCTCCGTTCGTGCTGAGCCCTTCGGCTGGCTGGCAAGCCAGCCGCTCAGGATAAACTTCGGCGCATCGCGCCGAAGTCGAAGCACATGCCCCGCCGCGATGACTGGGCGTGGCCTTCGACCTCGCTCAGGCTGAACGGATGTTTTGGAGGTAGGAGTGCCTTACCGGCTCCACCGTGCCCAGATGGCCGTCGGCAGGGTGAGGCCCCGCGCTTCCTCGCGCACGCCCAGTTCGCCGCACTCCACCTTGCCGGGCAGGTCGGCCATGACCTGGCGCATCATCTCGCCGATCGCCATCGCCGACATGCGCACCGCGTACACGGTCAGGAACAGGAAGCGCGAATCGGCGTCCAGCAACTGGCGGCAATTGGCGATCAGGCCGGGCAGGTCTTCCTCCAGCCGCCAGACCTCGCCTTCCGGCCCGCGTCCGTATTTGGGCGGGTCGAGCAATATGCCGTCATAGCGCCGCCCGCGCCGCACCTCGCGCGCGACGAACTTGGCGGCGTCGTCGATGATCCAGCGCACCGGTGCATCACCCAAGCCCGATAGCACCGCATTGCCACGCGCCGCCTCGACCGACTTCTTGGAGGCATCGACATGGACCATCTTCGCGCCCGCACTCGCCATCGCGAGTGTGCCGACGCCGGTATAGCCGAACAGGTTCATACACTCCGGCTCGGCCAGGCCATCGACCTGTTCGCGCATCCAGCTCCACACCGGCGCCATGTCGGGGAAGAAGCCCAGATGGCGGAAGGGGGTGTTCTGCGCGGTGAAGCGCACCTCGTTCCATTTCAGCGGCCAGCCGTCGCGCGGGACCGGCTCGTTGAAGTTCCAGCGGCCGCCGCCATCCTCGTCCGAGCCCGGCACGAACTCCGCCGCCGCGCGCCAGTCGGTGGTCGCAGGGGCCCACATGGCCTGGGGCTCGGGGCGGATGAAGCGGAACCGGCCATAGCGTTCCAGCTTGCGGCCATGGCCGGAGTCGACCAGCCCGTAATCCGCCCAGGGCTCGCCGATCATCGTTTCGAGTTTCATGCGCCCGCGTTAGCGCAAACCATGCCCGTCGATAAAGGCCGTCACCGCGTCGAAGGTGGCGGGCAGGGTGGTGTAGCGCTCCTCGCGCTCGAACAGGTCGCCGACGCGGCGGGGGAGCGGGGGCCGCACGCCGGTCGCGCGCTCGACCGCGTCGGTGAACTTGGCGGGGTGGGCGGTGGCCAGCGTCACGACGGGTGCGCTCGTCTCGGCAGCGCGGGCGGCCGACAGCGCGATGGCGGTGTGCGGGTCGAGCACCTGGCCCGCCTCGTCGTTCGCCCAGCGCATCGCGCGGCTCATGTCATCGGCATCGACGCGGGCGCTGGTGAAGAGCGGCGCGATGGCCTGGCTCTGCGCATTGGTCAGCCGCATCGCGCCCGACGCCTCGAACCCCTTCATCTGGGCGGCCAGCGCCGCACCGTCGCGGCCGTTCGCGTCGAACAGGAGGCGTTCGAAATTGGAGCTGACCTGGATGTCCATCGAGGGGGTCGCGGTCGCCTGTACCTCGCCCTTGGAATAGTCGCCCGAGGATAGCGCGCGGTGGAGGATGTCGTTGACGTTGGTCGCGACGATCAGCCGCTCGATGGCCAAGCCCATGCGCGCCGCGACGTACCCTGCGAACACGTCCCCGAAGTTGCCGGTCGGCACCGAGAAGGCGATGGCCTTGCCCGGCGCGCCCAGCCGGACGGCGGCGTAGAAATAATAGACGACCTGCGCCATCAACCGCGCCCAGTTGATCGAGTTGACCGCCGACAAGGTGTGGCGATCGGCAAAGGCGCGGTCGTTGAACATCGCCTTCACCAGGGCCTGGGCGTCGTCGAAATTGCCCTCGATCGCGATGTTGTGGACATTGGGGGCGAGCACCGTGGTCATCTGGCGGCGCTGGATCTCGGTGACGCGGCCCGCCGGGTGGAGCATGAAGATGTCGATATTGGCGCGCCCCGCCACCGCATCGATCGCCGCCGAGCCGGTGTCGCCGCTGGTCGCGCCGACGATGGTCAGGCGGGTCTCGGTGCCGCGCAGAAAACGCTCGAACAACAGGCCCAGCATCTGGAGCGCGACGTCCTTGAACGCCAGCGTCGGGCCGTGGAAGAGTTCGAGCAGCCACTGGTCATGGTCGAGCTGGACCAGCGGCGTGACGGCGGCGTGCGAGAAGCGGCCATAGGCGGCGTCGCACAGGTCTTGCAGTTCTTGCGGAGTCAGGCTGTCGCCGACGAACGGCGCCATGATCCGCGCGGCGGTCTGCGCATAGGACAGGCCCGCCAGCCCCTCGATTTCCTCGCGGGTCAGGGTCGGCCAGGTTTCGGGCACGTAAAGCCCGCCATCGCTGGCGAGACCGGCCAGGGTCGCGCCCCGGAAATCGAGGACGGGTGCGGAGCCACGGGTACTGAGATAGCGCATGATGCGTCGCGGCTTAACGGCGTGTGTCCGTCACCACAACCGTTCGATTGCGCCGGACGAGCGCCAAACCATAGATAATTGCGGCGATGGCGGCGAACAGGAACCATTGGATGGCGTAAGCCAGGTGGTTGTTGGGCACGCCATCGACATCGGGACTGGGGTTGGGTTCCAGTCCGGCGGCGGGCGTGTCGGCGACGAGCAGCATCGCCTGGGGACGGTGGTCGAAGGCCGACTCGATCAGCGAGCGGCTGTCGGGCGCGTGCGAAACATAGCCGCTGACCCGCCCGCCGCGCCAGTCGACCTCCTTGCGCGGGTCATGGGTGGTGCCGAGCTGCACCTGCAACGATCCTTGCGGCACCGAACAGGTCGCGATCAGCCGGAACCCCGCCGCGCCCGCGCCCGCCCGGCGGATTGCGATGGGCGGGCGGCAATCGGCGATCGTGCGGCGGAAGAGCAGGCTATCGTCGGGGAAAAGCGGAAAGGCGATGACCGGCCGCGCCGGATTGGCGGCAAGCTGCGCCAGATAGGCTTCCTTCTTGGGCAACCGGTCGAGCCATTGCCATAGCCCCAGCGCGACCATCGCCGCAACGGCCAGGCCGACGATCAGCGTCGGGAGGACGGGAATACGCCTCACGCCTCGTCCTCCTCGGGGCGGACCACTGCCCCCTCACGCGCTTCGTTCCGATATTCGGCGGCCATCAGCGCGCCCTTGGCGAGCCGCAGCGTATAGACCACGCCGACAGCGGTCAGCGGCAGCCAGATCAGCATGTGCAGCCAGAGCGGCGGATGCAGCGTCAGCTCGACCGTGATCGCCGCGATGGTGATGACCGTGCCCAGGATCAGGGTCAGGAAGGCAGCGGGCCCGTCCCCCACATTGAACCGGGTGAAGTCCAGCCCGCACGCGCTACAGCGATCGGCGAATGTCACGACCTTGCTCGACAGCAAAGGTCCCGCAAACAAATGGGGCTGGCCGCAACGCGGACACAGCCCCTGAAACGCCGCCTGTGCGATGGTGGGAGGGGTCGGCTCAGCCACTATGAACCGGCGCGCCCCAGCCACCCCAGACATAGACGGTGACGAACAGGAACAGCCAAACCACGTCGACGAAATGCCAGTACCAGGCCGCCGCCTCGAACCCGAAATGCTGGCGGGGCGTGAAGTCGCCGCGATAGGCGCGGATCAGGCAGACGATCAGGAAGATGGTGCCGACGATGACGTGGAAACCATGGAAACCGGTCGCCATGAAGAAGGCCGCGCCATAGTTGATCCCCTTAAACGGGAAGGGCGCGTGGATATATTCATAGGCCTGGATCGAACTGAAGATCAGCCCCAGCACGATGGTCAGCCACAGCCCCTTCAGCACTCCGTCCCGGTCGCCGACGCCCAGCGCACCCCACAGGCCGCGCTTCACGCCGCCCCGCTGGTTGTGGATCAGGGCGTGGTGCGCCCAGGTCACGGTGGTGCCGCTGGTCAGCAGGATCAGCGTGTTGAGCAAAGGCAGCTTGAAGGCGTCGACCACCTCAATGCCCTTGGGCGGCCAGGTCGCGGCGATGGCGGTGGCGCCCTCGGCGGCGCGCTCGACCTGGCCGTCGACGAAGCTCATCGCGGTAGGGAACAGCGAGAAGTCGAAAAAGGCCCAGAACCAGCCGACGAAGAACATCACTTCGGAGGCGATGAACAGGATCATGCCATAGCGGAAATGAAGCTGGACGACGGGGGTATGGTCGCCATGATGCGCCTCGCGCACCACATCGGCCCACCAGCTGCCCATGCAGAACAGCACGGCCGCCAGCCCCGCCAGGAACGCCCAGCCCCCGCCCTGCACGCTGTGCATCCACATGATCGCGCCCGAGGCCATCAGCAGCGCCGACATCGAACTGGCCAGCGGCCAGGGGCTCGGCGGCAGGATGTGATAGTCGTGGTTCTTCGCGCCAGCCATGATCCCGTCCCTATGATTTTGCTATTTTGGGGGCAGGCTAACCCGCTTTTCCCGCCGAATCCACCGGGTAAAATGTGTAGGACAGGGTGATGGTCTCGATGTCGCGCGCGTCCGGGTCGTTCAGGATCTTGGGATCGACGAAGAAGATGACCGGCATCCGCACCGTCTCGCCGGGTTTCAGCGTCTGCTGCGTGAAGCAGAAACACTGGATCTTGGTGAAATAACGCCCCGCCTGGTCGGGGGTGACGTTGAACGTCGCGGTGCCGGTGACGGGGACCTTGGCGTTGTTGGTGGCGGTGAAGAACACCATGTCGCGCGCGCCGATATCGACGGTTTCGTGCGGGTTCTCGGGCTTGAAGGTCCAGGCGAGGCGCGAGGAGACGTTGGCGTCGAAATCGACCCTGATCTGGCGATGGACGCTGCCCGGTGCCTTCGACCCACGCTGCGTCGTGCCCTGATAGCCGGTCACCTGGCAGAACATGCGATAGAGCGGCACGCTGGCAAAGGCGAGGCCGGTCATGAACACCACGCCGAACAGCGCGAACACCACGGTCCGAGCCTGTCGCGTGAGCCGCATCAGTGCATTCCCGACCGGATCTTGGACAGGGTGATGAAGAAGATCAGCACCACCAGGAAACCGAGCAGCAGCGCCATCGCGGTGGCACGAGCGCGCTGCTTGGCGCGAATCCGGTTCGAATCGTCAGGCGTCATGCCCAACGATCCACCACCAGCGCGCCGAAGAGAAGGAAAAGATACAGGATCGAATATTTGAACAGCCGCTTTTCGGGCTTCATCGCATCGTCGGCCTGCGTATGCCGGAAGGCGACGATGGCGGCATAAGCGGCGAATAGCGCGGTCCCCGCACTGGCGATCACGCCATAGATCGCACCGGTCAGCCCCAGCGGCCAGGGCGCGACCGCGGCGATGGCCATCGGGATGGTGTAGAGCCCGATCTGCGCGCGCGTCACCCGCTCGCCCGCGACGACCGGCAGCATCGGCACGCCCGCATTGGCGTAATCGGTCTTCACGAAGAGGGCCAGCGCCCAGAAATGCGGCGGCGTCCACAGAAAGACGAGGCTGAAGAGGAGGAAGGGGAGGAGCGCGATCTGCCCGGTCGCCGCCGCCCAGCCGATCAGCGGTGGAAACGCCCCCGCCGCCCCGCCGATGACGATGTTCTGCGGCGTCCGGCGCTTCAGCCAGACGGTATAGACCAGGACATAGAAGAGGATCGAGACGGTCAGGATCGCGGCGGCGACGTAATTGACCGCCAAGCCCATCAGAATGACCGAGAAACAGGCGAGCCCGACGCCGAAATGCAGCGCCGATTCGCGGTTCATCCTCCCGGCGGGCAGCGGCCGCTTCGCGGTGCGCTTCATCAGCGCATCCAGGTCCGCCTCATACCATTGGTTCAGCGCCCCCGCCGCGCCCGCCCCCAGCGCGATGCACAGGATCGCGGTGAAGCCGATCACCGGATCGATGCCGACCGGCGCGGCCAGCATCCCGCACAGCCCGGTGAACACCACCAGCGTCATCACCCGCGGCTTGGTCAAGGCGAGGAAATCGCGCCAGTCGGCGGGGACGAAGACGGAGGAGGGAATGCTGGACATGGGAGGCCCGCATATAGGCGCTGTGAGGTGGGCGGGCAATCGAAGCGGCAGTTGCTAGGACACTCCGCCCACCAAAAGCGCACCCCCTCCCGCACGCGGGAGGGGGACGGGGGGAGGGCAGGGAGTCTCACAGAGACCATCGTCCGTGGCTTTTCCCTCCCCCATCCCCTCCCGTTTACGGGAGGGGCGTGAGACTCATCAGGCTCAGCCTTGCTTCAACGTCGCCATGTCGATCACGAAGCGATATTTCACATCGCTCTTCTGCATCCGGTCATAGGCGGTGTTGACCTCGTCCATCGCGATCATCTCGATATCCGCGGTCAGGCCGTGCTGGTGACAGAAATCGAGCATCTCTTGCGTCTCGGCGATGCCGCCGATCAGCGAGCCCGCCAGCGACCGGCGGCGGAAGACGAGATTGCCGACCGAGGGCGACGGGTGCGGCGAATCGGGGACGCCGACCAGCGTCATCGTGCCGTCGCGCTTCAACAGCACCAGGAACGCGTCAAGATCGTGCGGCGCGGCGACGGTGTTCAGGATGAAGTCGAAGCTGTTGGCGTGCGCGGCCATCTGGTCGGCATCCTTCGACACGATCAGTTCCTTGGCGCCCAGCCGCTTGGCATCCTCGGCCTTGTTCGGCGAGGTCGAGAAGACATAGACCTCCGCCCCCATCGCCGCAGCGATCTTCACGCCCATATGACCCAGCCCGCCAAGACCGACGATGCCGACCTTCTGGCCCGGCCCGACCTTCCAGTGACGCAGCGGCGAATAGGTGGTGATCCCCGCGCACAGCAGCGGCGCGACGGCGGCCAGATCGGCCTCTTCATGGTTGATCTTCAGGACGAAGCCTTCCTTGACCACGATATGGTCGGAATAGCCGCCGAAGGTATGGCCGCCCATCACGGGATCGGGGCCGTTATAGGTGCCGACGAAGCCGGTGGTCTCGCAATATTGCTCTTCGCCGTCATGGCAGGAGGCGCAATGGCCGCAACTGTCGACCATGCAGCCGACGCCGACCACGTCGCCGACCTGGTACTTGGTCACCGCGTCGCCGACGGCGGTGACGCGCCCGACGATCTCATGACCCGGAACGCACGGATAGAGCGTGCCCGCCCATTCGCCGCGCGCCGTGTGCAGGTCGGAATGACAGACGCCGCAATAAAGGATGTCGATCGCCACATCGTCTGCTTGCGGATCGCGACGCTCCAGCGAGAAGGGGGCGAGCGCGGCGTCGGCCGACTGGGCCGCATAGGCCTTGGCGGGAGTGGGCATGGAAGCTCCTCTGGAATCGATAGGGGCGACCGAAGGATCGCCGCGCTCATATGGGACCCGGGGACTCGCATGCCAGGGCGATGGGCCTGCTAGTTTTTCCGATCGGCGCTGATCGGGAAAATGTGAAACTTCAACATGTTATATTATCACTGGCCCCGCCATGCCCGGAGCCGGGGCCGAACTTACCCCATAAATCCCTGATTCCAGGTCGAGCTGTCGTAATTGCCGATATTGGGCAGCACGGTGCGCAGACCCCCCGAATCGATGCCGAACCAGCTTGCCAGCGTCGCGGCATATTGGTCGACCGACATGGTCGGGATCAGGCGGCCCTGGCCGACATCGTCATTGTTGTTGACGCCGACCGTCGGCGCCTTGCCATAGAGCCGCTGCCCGCGCACCGCGCCGCCGACGACGAAGTGCATGCCGCCCCAGCCATGGTCCGACCCGTCGTCATTGGATTGAAGCGTACGCCCGAAATCGGATGCGGTGAAGCTGGTCACCTGATTGGCGACGCCCATCGCCTCGGTGGTGTCGTAAAAGGCCTTCATTGCCGACGACATGCGGGCGAGCAGCCCCGGATGCTGCGTGACCAGATTGTCGTGCAGGTCGAAGCCGCCGAGCGACACGAAGAACACCTGCCGCTTCAGCCCCAGGGTCTGGCTGACCGAAATCATCCGCGCGACCATCTTCAACTGGTCGGCGAGCGGGTTGTTGCTGGGGAAAAGCGGGAAGCTGGTCGCGGGTGCGCCCGCCAGCGCGCTGCTCAACTGCGCCTGGATATCGAGCGCCCGCTTGCTGATCCGCGCATGCTCGCTGGCGATGGCGAGGCTGGAGTCGGAGGTCATCAGCGTGCGCAGCGTGTCTAGCGCGGTGGACGAACCGTACAGCGTCCGGCTGCTGTTCAGCAGTGCGACCGGGCCGCCGGTGCCGACCGAATATTGGATCGCGCTTCGCCCGGTCAGGTAAACCGCATTGCCGGTGGCGTTGATGCAGGTCAGCGCGGCATTGCCGTTGCCGTTCTGGAACACGTCACCGATCCGCCCGCCCCAACCGCTGCCCGCGCCTTCGGGGCTCGACGCCTGGAAGAAGCTCTGCTGGTCGTTATGGCTGAACAGCTTCGGGGGCAGGCGGACGCTGCGCTTCTGATATTGCGATTTGGTCGTCGGCTCGACCAGCGTGCCGACGTTCAGCGCGACCGCCATCTTGCCCGCCGCGAAGAGCTGGCTCATCTCGGACATGCTGGGCGACAGGGCATAGGCGCGGCCGTCGGGCAGCGCGACCGAGGGGTTCAGCAGGGTGCCCGCCAGCACGTCGCGCTGATAGCCGATATTGGCCCGCGCCGCGCGATAGGCGGCGAAGCTGCCCTCGTCATAGGGGACCAGCGTGTTGGCATAGTCGTTGCCGCCATAGAGGAACACGCACACCAGCGCCTTGTAGTCCGAGGCGGTCGCCGCCGCCGCCTCGCCGATCGCGGCCAGGCTGGAGACGAAGGGGGTGGCGGTCCCGGCGAGGCCGAGCAGGGCGCTGCGCTTGAGGAAGGCGCGCCGTGATTGATCATGGAGGGACTGGTCGTGCATCATGCTCATCACCGCAGGGTCAGATAGTCGGGCGAGGCCATGGTCAGCAGGATCGCGATGCCGACCCGGTTGATCGGGCCGTTGGTCGCGCTGGCCGACACGCTGTCGACCGCGGACCGGATGGTGGCCTGGGTCGCGGCGGACAATTGCCCGGCGGCGAGGATCAGATTGACCTCGTCGACCAGCGCGGCGCTGTCGGCCGCCTTGGTCAGGATCGCGGCGTAATCGGCCTTCACATCGCCGATGCCGTTGGCGATCAGCCCGTACATGAAGTTCACATAGCCGACGACGCTCTGTTCGCTGGTGATCTGGAACTCGGGCGCGACCAGGCCGCTGCTCGCCATGCCGGTGCCCGGCGGGACATAGCCGGGGCGATAGAAGTTGAAGACCGACGGGCTGTGCCCCTTGGCCTGGCCCAACCGGTTCGACGGGTTGGAGGTGTCGCCGATCGCCCAGCCATTGGAGGGCGAATTGACACCGAAGGCGCGTGCCCAGCCGGTCAGCCGCAGGACCGGCTCGCGCAGCTTGCCCGCCGTGGCGGCGGTGGACAGGGTCCGCGCCTCGCTGTCGAGCAGGATGGCGCGGATCACCGCCTTCATGTCCCCGCGCACGCCCTGGCCATTGTCGACGAACTTGGTCGCGACGCGGGTGACATAGGCGGGCGACGGGTTGCTGGTGACCAGCCGCTGGATCAACTGTTTCGAGATGAAGGGGGGCACGTTGGGATGCGCGAAGATCGCATCCAGCGCCGCGCCGATCCCCGCCATGCCGCCGCCGCTGACCGTGGTGCCCAGAAAGCTCGACGCGCCGGTTTCGTTGAGGGTGGCGTTCATCACCAGCGGCTGGCGCAGCCGGGTCGGCGTGTTGCTGTCGGTACTGGTCGGAACCAGTCCGGTGAACACGCGCGCCAGCCCGGACACATCGGCCTGGCCATAGGTGTCGATCGGCTGTCCGCCGTTCAGCTTGGGTGTGCCGTCCATGTTCAGCTGGCTGAGCCCCAGCGTGAACAACTGCATCAGCTCACGCGCGTAATTCTCGTCCGGCTGGGTGCCGGTGGTCGGGTTGGCCTTGCGATTATACTGATAGGTCAGGAACTGGCCCATCGCGAAATTGGTCGTCACCGCGCCCAGCAGGTCGCGATAATTGCCGAAGGCGTTGTCCAGCAGGATGTCGACATAGGCGGCCATGGCGAAGGCGCGCCAGGTGCTGCTCGCCTGGTCGATGCCGACCACCAGAATGTCGAGCAACGCCATGCCTACGCGCTGGCGAAGCTGGTCGGGCTCGACGATCATCTGGCGCCACATCGACGGATCGAAGCCGCTGATCGCGTTCGCCTTGGCGGTGTCATAGCCATTGGCGATCAGCCAGTCCCAATGGCTGGTCGCGCGGGGCAGGGCGAACTGGTCGGTCAGCCAGCCGTCATAGCTGCGCGAGACGACCGTATCGATGCTGGCGCGGGTCGCGCCCATCGTGGCCTGCGCCAGGAAGCGGCTGGCCTCGACGGCGGTCGGCGCGGCGTTGACCACGACGATGGGGGTCGTGGCGGTGGGGGTGGAGGCGGTGCCCTCGGCGCCGCCCGTGGCGGTGGCCGTACTCCCGCCGCCGCCGCCGCCGCCACAGGCGGCCAGCGCCAGCAGCGGCAGCGTCGCCACGCCGGCCTTGCCCGCCGCATGGCCCGAAGGCCGTTCGACGATGGGCAGTTCCGTGCCGTCCTCGACGGTCGCCGCCATCGGCTCCGTCACAAAGTCCCGCCCCGTCATCACATCAATGTCCGATAGCGTCGCCTAGCTGGCAACCGAGGGACAGGATGAGCCTATCTGGTTAATGGAAGGTGCAAGGCTCCTCGGTTCGTCGCATCAGGGCAACGATTTGGCCGAAACGGACCTATCGTGACGCTAGCGTAATGAAAAAGGCCCCCGGACAATGGGTCCGGGGGCCTTGATCGACGAGAAGGAAATGCCGGTCAGTCGATGCGCGGCAGCGTCTCGAACTGGTGATAGGGCGGCGGGCTGGACAACGTCCATTCGAGCGTCGTCGCCCCTTCGCCCCAGGGATTGTCCCCGGCGGGCTTTCCGGCGACCAGCGACCAGATCAGGTTGATGAAGAAGATCACCATGCCCGCCGCCATGATCTCATAGCCATGGGTCGCAACCGCGTTCCAGGTCGCATAGGCGTCCGGATAGTCGGGATAGCGACGCGGCATGCCCTGCAACCCCAGGAAATGCATCGGGAAGAACAGCAGGTTCACGCCGATGAAGAACACCCAGAAATGCAACTGGCCGAGCAGCTCGCTATACATCTTCCCCGACATTTTGGGGAACCAGTAATAGAAGCCGGCGAACAGCGCGAACACCGCGCCCAGCGACAGGACGTAATGGAAGTGCGCGACGACATAATAGGTGTCGTGCATGTAATCGTCGATGCCACCATTCGCCAGCACCACGCCGGTCACGCCGCCGACCGTGAACATGAAGATGAAACCGATCGCCCAGACCATCGGCGTCTTGAACGACAGCGAGCCGCCCCACATGGTCGCGATCCACGAGAAGATCTTGATGCCGGTGGGCACCGCGATGATCATCGTCGCGGCGGTGAAATACATCTTGGTGTTCACGCTCAGGCCGGTGGCGAACATATGGTGCGCCCACACGACGAAGCCGACCACGCCGATCGCGACCATGGCATAGGCCATGCCGAGATAGCCGAAGACGGGCTTGCGGCTGAACGTCGCGATGATCTGGCTGACGATGCCGAAGCCCGGCAGGATCATGATATAGACTTCGGGGTGGCCGAAGAACCAGAAGAGATGCTGGTACAGGATCGGGTCGCCACCCCCGGCGGGATCGAAGAAGGTCGTGCCGAAATTACGGTCGGTCAGCAACATGGTGATCGCGGCGGCCAGCACCGGCAGCGACAGGAGCAGCAGGAAGGCGGTGACCAGCACCGACCAGACGAACAGCGGCATCTTGTGCAGCGTCATGCCCGGTGCGCGCATGTTGAAGATGGTGGTGATGAAGTTGATCGCGCCCAGGATCGACGACGCCCCCGCCAGGTGAAGCGACAGGATCGCCATGTCCACCGATGGCCCCGGCTCGCCGAAGGTGGATAGCGGGGCATAGGCGGTCCAGCCGACGCCCGCGCCCGACCCGAAGAAGGGCGAGGCGAGCAACAGGGTGAAGGCCGGGATCAGCAGCCAGAAGGACACGTTGTTCATGCGCGGGAAGGCCATGTCCGGCGCGCCGATCATGATCGGCACGAACCAGTTGCCGAACCCGCCGATCATCGCGGGCATGACCATGAAGAACACCATGATCAGCCCGTGCGCGGTGATCAGCACGTTCCACAGGTGCAGCGACTGGTCGAGGCTCTGCGCCCCGCCGTGCAGCATCCCCGCCCAGATACCCAGATACTGGATGCCCGGCTCGCGCAACTCGGCGCGCATCAGGCCGGAGATCGCGCCGCCGATGATCCCCGCGACGATGGCGAAGATCAGATAGAGGGTGCCGATATCCTTGTGGTTGGTCGACAGGAACCAGCGCGCGAAGAAGCCGGGCTTGTGATCGGCGTCATGGTGCGCGTGGTGATGGTCCTCATGACCGACAAAGGCCGATCCGGGGTGAAGTGCGGTGTCGGTCATGGCTTATTGTCCAGCGTTGCCGGGGCCCGCCGGATTGCCGGTGGCGCCCTGCGCGGAAGAGGGGGACTGAGCGGGTGTCGAGGCGTTGTCCGCCGGGCCGGTCACCGCCTCTGCGGCATTGGCCTGCGCGGCTTCGGAGGCCGAGCCCGCGGCCCCCGGCTGCGGGATGACGGAGGAGGAGGGGGCCTTGGAACCCGGCATCTGGCCGCCCTTGGCCGCAACCCAGGCGGCGAACTGCGCCGGGCTCACCGCCTGCACCGCGATGGGCATGAAGGCATGGCGCGCGCCGCACAACTCGGAGCATTGCCCGAAATACAGGCCCGGCTTGTCGATGGTGAAGCTCGTCTCGTTCAACCGGCCGGGCACCGCGTCCAGCTTCATCCAGAAGGCCGGGATCGCCCAGCTATGGATGACGTCGTTGGAGGTGGTGATCAGGCGGATCGGCACGCCGACGGGCAGGACGATGCGATTGTCGACCGCCAGCAGGCGCGGACCATCGGCATCGGTGCGCGCGCGCTCACCCGGCGCCACCTGATCCTTTTCCTTCAGCATGTTGGCGGTGATCTCGATCCCGCCATGGTCGGGATATTGATAGGTCCAATACCATTGGTTGCCGATCGCCTTCAGCGTGACGGCCCCGGCGGGGGCGGGCTTGAACTGCGCCTGGAGCAGCCCGATCGAGGGGATGGCGATCAGGACCAGGACGACGACGGGGCCCAGCGTCCACAGCACCTCGACCAGCGTGTTGTGGCTGGTCTTGGACGGCACCGGATTGGCGGCGCGGCGATAGCGGAACACGACCCAGGCGAGCAGCAGCAGCACGAGGATGCAGATGATCGTGATGACCGGCATCAGCACGCCATTGTGCATCCAGTGCGCGAACTCGCCGTTGCGCGTCACCTGCGGCTGAAGCCCGATGCGGCCGTCGATCGGCAGGCCGATATTGGGGTCGATGGTCGTCGCGGGTGCACCGTCCTGCGCCAGTAGCGGGCTGGTCGGTGCGGCGGTGGCGGGCGCGGCGGCGCTGGTCGGGGCGGTGTTCGAGACGCCCTGTCCCTCGGCGGCGGCCTGCGGTGCGGGGGCTGCGGCGGGGGGAGCCTGGGGCGTCGCCAGCGCAGTCCCCGACAGCGCGGCGCAACCCAGCCCGGCGGCGATCGCCAGCGCCTTCATCCGTTTCGGCATCCTCATCCTCCGGGGTCCGGACATGCGCTTGACCTCGCTCATCCCGCTTTCGTCTCCCATCCTCCCTCGCCTGTCCGTCGGTGGTTCGACGGGCTGAGACGGGGCGTCCTGTCATTTTTGTTGAGGCGACTATAGCACGGGACCGCGCCCCCTCAACCCTTGAGCGTCGCATGGCCGATTGCATGGGGCGAAGGGCGATCCTATGAGGCCGGGTCATCTGACCGATGCCGGAGTTGCCCCATGACCGATGAAGACGTCCTCGCCGAGTTCCGCGCCGCCGAGGCGCTGCTCGAAGGGCATTTCATCCTCTCCTCCGGCCTGCGCAGCCCGCGTTACCTGCAATGCGCGCGCGTCCTGATGGACCCGGCCCGCGCCGCCCGGCTGTGCGAGGCGGTGGCCGCGAAGATCCCGGCGGAGATCCGGGAGCAGATCAGCGCCGTCGTCGCCCCCGCCATGGGTGGCGTTATCGTCGGCCACGAAATGGCGCGCGCGCTGGGCGTGCCCGGCATGTTCCTGGAGCGGCCCGAGGGAACCTTCCACCTGCGTCGCGGCTTCCGGCTGGATGCGGGGCAGAAGGTGCTGATGATGGAGGATGTGGTCACCACCGGCCTGTCCAGCCGCGAGGCGATCGCCGCCATCGCCCGCGAAGGCGGCGAGACGATCGCGGCGGCCTCGCTGGTCGATCGCTCGAACGGCAAGGCCGATCTGGGCGTGCCCTTCTTCCCGCTGATCCGGCTCGACGTGCCGAGCTACAGCCCCGACGACCTGCCTCCCGAACTGGCGGCGATCCCTGCGATCAAGCCGGGGAGCCGGGCGGCGGCATGACCGAGCATCTGCGCCTGGGCGTCAATATCGACCATGTCGCAACCGTGCGGAATGCGCGCGGGGCGGGCTATCCCGATCCGGTGAAGGCCGCGCTGGTCGCCGCCGAGGCTGGGGCGGACGGCATCACCGCGCATCTGCGCGAGGATCGGCGGCACATCACCGACGACGATATCGCGCGGCTGTCGGCGGAACTGACCGTGCCGCTCAACCTGGAGATGGCGGCGACGGAGGAGATGCTGGCCATCGCGCTGAAGCACCGCCCCCACGCCGCCTGCATCGTCCCCGAAAAGCGCGAGGAGCGCACGACCGAGGGCGGGCTCGACGCCGCCGGGCAGCGCGAGTGGCTCGGCCCCATGGTCGCGAAGCTGGGCGAGGCGGGCATCCGCGTCTCGCTGTTCATCGAACCCGATCCGCACCAGATCGAGGCGGCGTTGAACCTGCGTGTGCCGGTCGTCGAACTGCACACCGGCCGCTATGCCGAACTGGATGGCGAGGCGCGTACCGAGGAACTGCGCCGCCTGTCGGATGCGGCGGCGCTGGCGGCGAAGAACGGGATCGAGGTTCATGCGGGCCATGGCCTGACCTATGACAATGTCGCCCCCATCGCCGCGATCCCGCAGGTGCGCGAGTTGAACATCGGCCATTTCCTGATCGCCGATGCGGTGTTCGTCGGCCTGCCCGAAGTCGTGCGCAAGATGCGCGCCGCGATGGATATGGCGCGGTGAATCCTCCCCGGCACGGGGAGGGGGACCAGCCGCAGGCTGGTGGAGGGGGCGTGCCCCAAATGACTCGCGTGGTGGAGAGCCCCCTCCACCATCGCTTCGCGACGGTCCCCCTCCCCGTTCCGGGGAGGATCTTGTGATCATCGGTCTCGGCTCCGACCTCTGTAATATCGAGCGGATTCAGGCCGCGCTCGACCGGCACGGGGCTCGGTTCGAGGCGCGCTGCTTCACCGAGGTCGAGCAGGCCAAGGCCGCCAAGCGCCCCTTCACCCGCGCGGGCACCTATGCCAAGCGTTTCGCCGCCAAGGAGGCCTTTTCCAAGGCGGTCGGCACCGGCTTCTCCCACGGGGTGTTCATGCGCGACATCGGCGTCGTCAACAAACCCGGCGGCGCGCCGACGCTGATGCTGACCGGCGGCGCGCGCGAACGACTTGACGCGATGACCCCGGCGGGCCACGTCGCCTATATTCACTTGACCATGACCGACGATCACCCCTGGGCCCAGGCCTTTGTCGTGATCGAGGCGAGACCGGAAGTTTCCGCATGAAGGACGCGGTGTTGGACACGAACCAGGGCACGCCCGCGGACGAGGCGGTCGCCAAGCCGTCGGAATCCGCGCCGCCCGCCAGGAAAAAGGGCACCGACTGGTGGTCCGAGGTCAAGGGGCTGTTCTGGCTGCTGCTGATCGTGCTGGGCTTTCACAGCTTCATCGCCAAGCCCTTCTACATCCCGTCCGAATCGATGCTGCCCGGCCTTCGCGTCGGCGACCGGCTGGTGGTGAGCAAGTTCGCCTATGGCTGGTCCTATATCTCGCCGACCATCCCCAACCCGATCGCGATCTTCCAATCGGTCGTGCTGCGCCAGCCCGAACAGAGCTGGAGCGCGCAGCTTCCCTTCATCCATGGCCGGTTGTTCGGCTCGCTGCCGACGCGCGGCGATGTGGTGATCGTGACGCCGCCGGGCACGCATAACGATTATATCAAGCGGGTGATCGGCCTGCCCGGCGACCGGCTGGAGGTGCGCGACGGCACCGTCATCCTGAACGGCAAGCCGGTCGAGCGCGGGCCGCTGCATTATGTCGACATTCCGGTCGACACCAACAGCCCGTGCAAGGCCTCCGACTATGGCGAGGAAGCCAAGGTGCGGCTGCCGAGCGGGGAGTGGGTCTGCCATCTGCCGATCGTGACCGAGACCCTGCCCAACCACCGCCGCTACGACACGGTCGAGCTGGGTTGGAGCCCGGGCGACAATTACGGGCCGATCACCATCCCCGCCGACCATGTCTTCCTGATGGGCGACAATCGCGACCGTTCGGCGGACAGCCGCTTCTCGCTGGCCGAATTGGGGCTGGGCGGGCCGGTTCCCTATGAGAATATCGGCGGTCGTGCCGAATTCGTGACCTTCAGCCTGGATGGCGATGCGACGCTGAACCCGCTGACCTGGTGGGGTTCGCTCCGTTCGGGCCGGGCGGGCACCTCGCTCCATCCGACGACGGTGAAGCCGGGATCATGAGCGATCCCGCCCCGCTGACCGATGCCCCCGCGCCGATCGAGTTCCGCGAGGGCTTCGTCCGGCGGGAACTGACGCGCGCGGCGATCTGGCTGGGCCTGATCGCCGCGATGGCGGTGACGGTGTTGCTGGTCCAGCCGTTGCTGGTGATCTTCGCCGGACTGGTCTTCGCGACGTTGCTCGATGGCGGCGTCCGGCTGCTGGGCCGGGTGTTGCCGATCGGGCGCGGCTGGCGGCTGCTGATCGTCGTGCTGGCGGTGACGGCGTTCCTGCTCGGCACCTTCTACCTGACCGGGGTCGAGGTGACCCAGCAGGTGACCCAGCTTCGCTCCACCTTGGAGACTCAGGCGGGGCGCGTGGCGAGTTGGCTGTCGTCGCAGGGGTTGATGCCCGGCACGTCGGACATCAACGGCATGCTCAAACAGTCGCTGGGGTCGATCGGTCGGCTGACCTCCTGGGTCGGCACGGCGGTGGGCGCGGTGACGTCGCTGTTCATGATGCTGATCATCGGCCTGTTCCTGGCGATGGACCCGGAAGGCTATGCGCGCGGTCTGCAATGGGTGGTGCCGCGTGCCGCCCGGCCCGAATTCGCGATCACACAAGCACGGGTGATGAGCACGCTGCGCAAACTGCTCGCCGGACGGCTGCTCGGCATGGCGTTCGAGGGGGTGCTGACCGGCATCGCGCTGATGATCGGCGGCGTGCCCATGGCGCTGCTGCTCGGCATCATCGCGGGGATATTGGCGTTCATCCCCAATATCGGCGCGATCATCACCGGCGTGCTGATGGTCGCGGTCGGTTTTTCGGCGGGCACCGATGCGGGTTTCTGGGCGATCGGCACATACTTGGTCGTGCAGACCTTCGACGGTTATGTCGTGGTGCCGATGGTCGCAAAGCGCACCGTCGACCTGCCCCCGGCGCTGACCCTGTCGACCCAGATCATGGCGAGCGCGCTCTTCGGCATTCTCGGTCTGGCGCTGGCCGACCCGATGACCGCGATGATCAAGTCCGCGCTACAGCGCCGGTCGGAGCGCGAGGCGGCGCGCGACGGCGACAGCGCGCGTGCCGAATCCGACATCGCCTGACGCCAGCTCGTCGCGTCGCTGCCGGGCGGTGACGATCGAGTCGAATAGCGCCAGATAGCGCTCCGCCGAATCCTGTCCCGGTTGCGGCACGGGATCGGGACGGGGCGCGACCGGGTTCAGCCAGTGCCGCAACCCCGCGACCAGCGCGCCCAGATCCTCGCGCGGAACGATGGTACCCAGCGAGGGATCGGTGACGATCTCGTGCACCGCCGGACTCGAATCGGTGGTGACGACCGGCGTGCCCACCGCCAGCGCCTCGCGCAGCACGCCGGGTACGCCTTCATAATCGGACGGCAGCGCCAGCACCGGCGCGGCGGCCATGGCGGCGGTCGGGTTGGCGACATGGCCGGGCAGCGAGACGCGATGTTCCAGCCCCAGCACCGCGATCTGCGCGGTCAGCGCGGGCCGCAGGCTGCCCTCGCCCAATATGGTCAACCCGACATCCTCGGGCAGATGGGTCAGCGCGGTGATCAGCCGGTCCCAGCGCTTCTGCGGCTCCAGCCGTCCGACCCCCAGGATCCGCCGACCGGGCGGCAGGATCGTGTCGGGGCCGCTGGCGGGGAGGGCGGAGGGCGGGTTCGGGATGACCGCGACCGACAGCCCGGTCGCCTCTCGCGCCGCCCGCGCGGTGGCGGGGGTCATCGCCACCAGCGAGTCGAGGAACAGCCGGTGCCGGGCCAGCCATTGCCGCTGGCCCCAGGCGACGATCGGATGATGATCGCCCCGGTCGACCGCGTTGGACATCTTGCCGACGATCGGCGGGCACGCGCCCGCCAGCCGCAGCCGCGCCCAGGCCGCCATGCTGGTATAATGATTGCCGGGACAGAAGATGATGTCGGGCCGCGTCCGGTCGATCATCGCGGGCAGGGTGGTGCACAGCCCGGTATAGCGTTGGTGCCCCAGAGTCACTATCTCCACCCCCGACGGCACGCCGTGCTGGAACTGGCCGCTTTCCTCGCCCAGCACCAGGGTCACCCGCCGGCCCTGCCGCGTCCAGCCCTGGAGCATGCGGGCCAGTGCGGCCTCCACGCCGCCACGCATGGCCAGCGCATAGGTCAGGATGTGATCGGCTGGCATGAGCTCCGTTAACGGATGAGGAGGGGATCGGGTGCCGGAGGTACGCGCAGCTTGTCGCGGAAATATGTCAATTCCAGCCCTAAGGTGGACACAATCGCCCCCCAAAGGTGAATTCTTATTCAGGTGCGAGAAAGCAGTGTTGAGGTTAGCGGGCGCCACCGGCGAACGCCGCCGAGGAATCTCCCTAACGTGCAGAATGAACGAGATGATCCCATGACCCCGCAACAGGCCGTGCCTGTCGGACCCCCGGCCGCAACCGGTGCCCCCGTGGCGCGCGACATCGCCGCGCTGGAGCCGTTGAAGACCGTGAAGCGGCGCTGGCCCGCCATCATCGGCGCGGTCCTGACCATCGCGATGGTGGTCGGATTGGGGCAGGAACTACTCGGGCGCGGGCTGGTCGGGCTCAGCCATTCGGTGCCGACCAACCCGCTCTTCTATGTCGTGTTCGTCGGGCTCTACATGGCATTGCCGATCGGCGACTATATCATCTTCCGCCGTCTCTGGGGCATTCCGATCAGCGGCCTGGCCGCGCTGATCCGCAAGCGGATCGCCAACGAGGTCGCCTTCAGCTATTCGGGCGAGGCCTATTTCTACGCCTGGGCACGGGCCCATGCGAAGATGGTCGCGGCGCCGTTCGGCGCGGTGAAGGATGTCGGCATCCTGTCGGCGATCGCGGGCAATGCGATCACCCTGTTGATGATCGGCCTGGCCCTGCCGGTCGGTCGCGAACTGCTGACGCCCGAGCAGTTGCGGCTGGTCTGGGGATCGATCGCGATCGTCATGGCGACCTCGCTGCCCTTCCTGATCTTTTCGCGACGGGTCTTCTCGCTCGACCGCAAGACGCTGTGGTGGATCTTCACGGTTCACTGCGTGCGGCTGATCGCCAATTCGCTGCTGGTCGCGCTGGCCTGGCATTACGGGATGCCGAGCGTGTCGCTGGGCATGTGGCTGTTCCTGTCGGCGGCGCGGCTGCTCGTGTCGCGCCTGCCGCTCGTGCCCAACAAGGACCTTCTTTTCGCCAATTTCGCGATCCTGTTGATCGGGCAGGATCAGGAATTGAGCGAGTTGATCGCCTTCACCGCGGCGCTGACCCTGTTGGTCCATGTCGTGCTGATCGCGGGCTTTGGTCTGACGGCATTGGTGCGGAAGGTACGCGCATGATTCGCGTGATGAAGATGGTGGCGGCGATCGGGCTGGCGGCGATGCCGCAGGTGGCGAGCGCGCAGATCCTGGGCAGCGACGCGGCGGCCTGCACCAATGGCGGCCCCGCCATCCTGGCGCGGATCGAGGGGCTGAAGGATCGCAAGGGCAATCTGAAGCTGGAACTCTATCCCGCGAACGACGAGGATTTCCTGGCGGATGACGGCGTGCTGGAGCGGGCGGGCAAGACCTTTCGCCGGGTGTCGGTGCCGACCCCGGCGGGCGGCGGCGCGATCGCCATGTGCATCCGCGTGCCGCGCCCCGGCCGCTATGCGCTGCTCTTCACCCATGACCGCGACGGCAAGAACAAGTTCAACTTCTGGAGCGACGGGGCGGGCTTCCCCGCCAATACCAAGCTGGGCCGCCGCAAGCCGCCGCTCGCCTCCGCGCTGATCGACGTGCCGAACGGCGTGGCGACGACCACCATCCGGGCGCAATATCTGCGCGGGCTGGGCGGTTTCGGCCCGGTAGAGTAAGGGGAAGACGATGCGTATCGTCGACGTCAACGAATTCTACTCGCCCACCGGCGGAGGCGTGCGGACCTATATCGACCGCAAGATGGCGATCCTGGCCGAGATGGGCCATGAACTGATCGTCCTCGCCCCCGGCACCGAGGATGTGGTCGAGGAGCGTCCGGGCGGCGGCAAGATCATCTATATCAAGGCGCCGCGCCTGATCCTGGACACCAATTACGGCATGTTCTGGGACGGCGCGCCCGTGTGCCGCCTGCTCGACGAACTGGACCCCGATATCGTCGAGGTGTCTTCGCCCGCCAAGCCCGCCTGGTTCGTCGCCAGTTGGCAGGGGCGCGCGAAGAAGGTCTTCTTCATGCACAACGACAATGTCGGCACCTATCCGGTCCGCTGGCTGGATGGGCTGGTCGCGCAGGAGCGGGTGGAAGACTGGTTCAGCTGGTACAGCCGCTACATGAACCGATTCCTCGATCATTACGATCTGGTGCTGTCCAACGGCCCGGCGCTGGTCAAGCGACTCGGCAAGCGCGGCGTGCGGGTGGACGAGGGGATTCCGCTGGGGATCGAACGGCATTTCTTCTCGCCCGATCACCGGGACGAGAAACTGCGCGCCGCTTTGCTTGCGCAATGCGCGCTGCCCGAGGACGCGCATCTGCTGCTCGGGCTGGGGCGGCATCATCCCGAAAAGCGCTGGCCGATGGTCATCGACGCGGTCGAGCGGGTGGCGTCGAGCCGTCCGGTCGGCCTGATCCTGATCGGTGGCGGTGTCGCCAGCCGCACGCTGGAGAAGCGCATCGCGGGCAGCCCCCATATCCGCCTGTTCCGCCCGGTCTATGACCGCCCGCGCCTGGCCCGGATCATGGCGAGCTGCGACGCGCTGGTCCATGGCTGCGAGACCGAGACGTTCGGGCTGGTCGCGTCGGAGGCGCTGGCCTCCGGCCTGCCGCTGGTGGTGCCCGATTATGGCGGGTGTGCCGAGGTGGTGAGCCCGCTCTTCGCCGAGACCTTCCGCGCGCGCGACGGCGCCGCCTGCGCCGAGGCGATCGAGCGGCTTCTGTCGCGCGACCAGCGCGTGCTGCGCAACGCTGCGCGGGTGGCGGCGGGCAAGGTGTTCAGCGACCGCGACCATGCCGAAGCGCTGATCGCGCGCTATCAGCAATTGCTGGACGAGGGCGAGCAGCGGCGGGCGGTCGCCTAGGCGGACCTTTTCGAGGGCCTACGAGTATGTCACCATGACAAAAATGTCATGGGAGGCGGTTCGTGAGTCGCATCTGGGCAGTCGCTGCGGGCATCGCGCTGACTCTATCCGGCGGGGCGCAGGCCGGGGACCGGCCTCCGGTCGAAAGCTGGGGCAAGCCCGGTGTCGGTTTCGACCAGTATCGCGCCGATGCGGTCGAATGCGCGAAGATCGGCTATTTCCGCGACGTCTCGCAGGATGAACCGGCCAAACGCTTCATCCGGGGGTTCGAAACGGCGGACAACGGCCTCAACCAGCCCGGCACCCCCAATATCGGTGCATGGATCGATTCGGTGCAGCGGGTAAGGCCCGAACGCCAAAAGCGCGACCTTCATCGCATTCAGGTCGGCGATGTCGAACAATGCCTGACCGGCAAGGGCTATCGCAAATTCGCCCTGAGCCGATCCGAGGAGAAAAGGCTGGCCGCTTATCCCAGGGGATCGGAGGCACGGCATCGCTACCTCCATATCCTGGCGGCGCGCTGATCAGGCGGCGAGCAGGTCGGCGTAGCGCGAAGGCGTGTGGGTCTTCGCCAGCCGCGAATAGGTCTTGTCGATGCTGTCGAGCAGTGCGGGCACGCCATTATCGCCGGGATGCACCGCGACCCGCGCGACCGGCGTGGGGCGCAGGCCATGGCGCAGCACGGCGGCGGCGGCGAGCGAACTGAGCTGTCGCCCGCGCGAACGGCTCGCCCAGGTGACGACGGGGCCGCGCGCGATGACCTTGCCATCGGTCGGCGTCCAGACCCGGAAATGATCCTCCGCCAGCCCGAATCCGGCATCGCCCAGCGCCAATCGCGCTTCGTCCGAATAGAGCCAGGCGGGTGCGATGAAGCCGGTGGCGCGGCGACCGATGATGTCCTCGATCAGCGCGGTGCCGCGCTGCATCCGGCGCAGGGCTTCCGCACGATCCAGGCCGACGAACTCGCCTTCGCCCGCGGTCATGTGCCTGGCCTTCAACGCGGTTTTCGAGTCGGTGTGGACCATGTCGTCCTTGTGCGACCAGCCATGGACGAACATCTCGATCCCCATGTCCGCCCAGTTCCGCAGCCGCGTGGCAAAGGGCGTACCCGGCGCGATGGGCGCGCTGTTCCAATGGTCGGGGATGACCAGCATGGCCAGGCGCGGGCCGCCCAGATGCCCCGACAGCCGGTCGAACAGCGCATCGACCGCCCCCTCGAACCGGGGGGACACGTCGTGGATCGAGGCGAGAAGGCGTTTCATCGCGCCGATTTATAGACGCTGATCGTTTCATTGCCCATCGGCAGTTTCGCGGCGAGCCGGTAGCCGTTCGCCATTGCGGCCATCACACGGGCATGGGCGGCGGGCCGTTCGCCATTATAGGGCGGGCGCATCACCACCACGGCGGGATGCTGGGCCAGGATGCGGGCGATCTCAGCATCCTGGTCGACGCCGGTGGCGCCCGCCTCCCGCGCGCGGCTGAGATGCGCGGGCACGATATAGCGTGACAGGGTGCAGCGCCGGGTCGCGACATAGAGCATGGTGCTGCCCGAATAGACATAAAGGCACCCCGGCCCTTGGCCGACCGCCTGGGCCAGCGCGGCGAACTGGGTCCCTTCGCCACGCTCATGGCGCAGCGCGACCAGCACGATCTGCCCGGCCAGCGCCACGGTCAGCAACAGGGCAGGGGCATAACGCCGCCGCCACGCCTCGCTCCTCAGCATCGCCGCAGCAGCAGTGCAGGCGGGGAGCAGGATCGGCAGGCCGTAATGGTCGAACCAGGGTCGGAACAGCAGCACGCCGATGATTGCCGCACCCAGCCAGACCGCAAGGAAGGTTCGCTCGCGATCGGGCTCCGCCCGCTTGAGCCCCAGCACCGCCAACGTGACGATGGGCGAAAGGATCAGGACCATCTGCCCCAGATTCCCCGCCAGCTCGGGCAGCGGATCGGGGTTGCGGTGGAAGATCGACAGGAAATTGGCGTAGAGAAAGGCGTCCCACTGCCCGATGGCCGCATAGACTCCCGCCGCCAGTGCGGTGGAGGCGAGCGCCACGACCACCAGGCCCACGCCGTAGAGGATCAACGCGACCGGCGACCGGCTCCGCCGCCATTCGCTGGCCAGCAGCCAGAGGCCGAAGACCATCCCCTCAAACACGGCCGAATATTTGATCTGGAGGACCACGCCGACCAGCGCCATCGCGACCAGCCCCAGGCTGCGTACCCGCCGCCGATCCGACTCCAGGATCGCCCAGGCCGCGCCCATCATCAGCAGATTGTAGAAAACCGGCGCTTGGCCCCCCTGGCCGCCCAGCAGGTCGAGCCACAGGATATAGGCGATCCCCCCCGCCGTCGCGCCCGTGCCCCAGCCCAGCCGCTCGGCCAGGCGCGCGATCAGCCAGCCGGTCGCGACGACACTGACCAGTGCCATCGCCTGATAGGCCCAGATACCCGCCGGAAAGCCGAACGCGGCGGGCACCGCATAGAGCAGGAACAGCCCGATCGGCTTGCGGTCCCACACATCGACGAACGGCCATGCGCCCTGCCACAGGGAATGGCCGGTGAAGAAATAGAATTCCTCGTCCACATGGACCACCGGATTGCCGAAGGTCAGCGCGCGGGCGGCCAGCGCGACGGCGAGCAGGATCAGGAGGCGGTGGGTGCCCGAGGAGGTGGGACGATCTGAAGCAAGTCTCTGCATTCCAAAGGGTCCAGAATCATTCCTCCCCTGCAAGGGGAGGGGGACCATGCGAAGCATGGTGGAGGGGTGTCCCGCTATCGAGAGGGGTGACACCCCTCCGTCAGGCCTACGGCCTGCCACCTCCCCTTGCAGGGGAGGAAAGGGGCTAGCGAGTCGCCGTCACGAAATAGTCGAGCGCGGTCGAGTCGCTGACCATGAAGCCCTTGGTGGGGGAGTAACTCAGCCCCCGCACATCACGCACGGTCAGCCCGACTTCGGTCAGTAGCGCGCTCAACTCGTCCGGCGTCAGGAACTTCGACCAGTCATGCGTCCCCTTGGGGATCGCGCCGGTCCCCTCGGCGAGGGTGATCAGCGCCAGCTTCGACAGCGGCGTCCGGTTGGGCGTCGACAGGATCATCAGCCCGCCCGGCGCCAGCGCATCGGCCAGCCCACGCACGAATCGCGCGGGGTCCGCGACATGCTCGATCACCTCCAGCGAGGTGACGAGGTCGAACGTCTCGCCCGCCAGCCCCTCGACGCTGCCCGCGCGATAGTGGATCTCCAGCCCCGACTGCGCGGCATGGGCGGCGGCGACCGCGACATTCTCCGGTGCGGCGTCCAGCCCCGTCACCTCCGCCCCAAGCCGGGCGAGTGGTTCGCACAACAGCCCCGCGCCGCAGCCGACGTCCAGCGCGCGCTTGCCCTTCAGTGGCGTAAAACCCTGCCCATCGGCATCCCAATGCAGGTCGATCTGCTCGCGAATGTACCGCAGCCGGGGCGGGTTGAGTCGGTGCAGCATCGCGCTCGACCCCTTGGGATCCCACCACTCGGCCGCCATCTTTCCGAAATGTGCGGCTTCGGCCCCGATAATGGTAGAATCGTTCAAATGGCTTGCGTTCGTCATGGGGGCTACCTATCAGGACCGCCGTTTTACCCCAAGGAGATTGGCAAAAACCGCATGGCCCGTATCGTGATGAAGTTCGGCGGCACCTCGATGGCCGGAATCGAGCGCATCCGCAACGTGGCGGCGCGGGTCAAACGCGAGGTGGAGGCGGGCCATGAGGTCGCGGTCGTCGTCTCTGCAATGGCGGGCGAGACCGACCGGCTGGTCGGTTTCTGCCGCGAGGCCTCGTCGCTCTACGATCCCCAGGAATATGACGTCGTCGTCTCGGCGGGCGAACAGATCACCAGCGGGCTGCTGGCGATCACGCTCCAGGCGATGGGCGTCCCCGCCCGCTCGTGGCTGGGTTGGCAGCTGCCGATCCATACCGACACGGCGTTCGCGAAGGCGCGGATCGGCGAGATCGACACCAGCGCGCTCGACCAGAGCCTGGCAGCGGGCGTGGTCGCGGTGATCCCCGGCTTCCAGGGCGTGGCCGAGGGCAACCGGGTGACGACGCTGGGACGCGGCGGCTCGGACACCAGCGCGGTGGCGGTCGCGGCGGCGATGAAGGCCGAGCGGTGCGACATCTATACGGACGTCGACGGCGTCTACACCACTGACCCGCGCATCGTGCCCCGCGCGCGGAAACTGTCGAAGGTCACCTATGAAGAGATGCTGGAACTCGCCAGCGTCGGCGCCAAGGTGCTCCAGACCCGCTCGGTGGGTCTGGCGATGAAGGAACAGGTGCGCGTGCGGGTGCTCAGCTCGTTCGACGACGCACGGGACGAAGACGGACATCGCGGCACGTTGATCGTGGGCGAAGAGGAAATCGACGATATGGAACGCCAGCTCATCACCGGCATCGCGCATGACAAGAACGAAGCCAAGATCACCCTGACCGCCGTGCCGGATCGCCCCGGCGCGGTGGGTTCGATCTTCGCGCCGCTGGCCGATGCGGGGATCAATGTGGACATGATCGTCCAGAATATCGCGCATTCGACCGGCTCGACCGACGTGACCTTCACGGTCCCTTCGGCGGACCTTGCGCGTAGCCTAGACGTGCTGGAAAAGGCGAGCGGCGAGATCGGCTATGGCAATCTGGTCCACGACACGCGGGTCGCCAAAATCTCGGTCGTCGGCGTCGGCATGCGCAGCCATGCGGGCGTGGCCTCGACCATGTTCCAGACGTTGGGCGCGCGCGGGATCAACATCCTCGCCATCACCACCTCGGAGATCAAGGTCAGCGTGCTGATCGAAGAGGACTATACCGAACTGGCGGTGCGTGTTCTGCACACCGCCTATGGCCTGGACGCGGACGCGGCGTAATTTATGGCCCCTCCCTGGGCTGGGTCTGGGGAGGGGCTTTTTGTTCGCGCGAAGACGCGAAGACGCGAAGCGTATTCAAGAAGACTGGTTCGCGCGGAGGCGCGGAGACGCGGAGGTGGCCTATCCGGCCGCGCCGCCGCTCCTTTTTCAACCATCGTTGATGAAGTGATGGCGCTGCCGCGCGCAGATCATCTCCGCGCCTTCGCGCGAACAAACTCTTCGCGTCATCGCGGCTTCGCGTGAACCAAATCTTGCCGTCCGGCCCTCTCCACGGCATGGAGCGCCGATGACCGATACCCTCACCACCACCGGCGAACAGCGCCTGGCCACCCGCATGGCGCGCGGGGCCGAATTCCTAGGCGCCGAGATGGCGATCATGGCGGGCGCCATGTCCTGGGTGTCGGAGCGCAATCTCGTCTCCGCCATGTCGAACGCGGGCGGCTTCGGCGTGATCGCCTGCGGGGCGATGACCCCGGAACTGCTCGACACCGAAATCGCCGCGACCAAGGCGATGACTACGCGCCCGTTCGGCGTGAACCTGATCACCATGCACCCGCAGCTGTTCGACCTGATCGCGGTGTGCGGCCGTCACCAGGTGGGCCATGTCGTGCTCGCCGGCGGCCTGCCCCCCAAGGGCGCGCTGGAGGCGATCAAGGAAACCGGCGCCAAGGTCATCTGCTTCGCCCCCGCACTGAGCCTCGCCAAGAAGCTGATCCGCTCGGGCGTCGACGCGCTGGTGATCGAGGGGATGGAGGCGGGCGGCCATATCGGGCCGGTCTCGACCAGCGTGCTGGCGCAGGAGATGCTGCCCGAGATCGCCGCCCAAGTGCCGGTCTTCGTCGCGGGCGGTATCGGCCGGGGCGAGGCGATCGCCGCCTATCTCGACATGGGCGCGGCGGGGGTGCAGCTCGGCACCCGCTTCGTCTGTGCGACCGAATCCATCGCGCATCCGAACTTCAAGAAGGCGTTCATCCGCGCCTCCGCCCGCGATGCGGTGGCCAGCGTCCAAATCGACCCGCGCCTGCCGGTCATCCCGGTCCGTGCGCTGAAGAATGCGGGCGGCGAACTCTTCACCGCCAAGCAGCGCGAAGTCGCCCAGGCGCTGGACGAGGGCAAGGTCGCGATGATGGAGGCCCAGCTCCAGATCGAGCATTATTGGGCCGGCGCTCTCCGCCGCGCGGTGATCGACGGCGATGTCGAGCATGGCTCGGTGATGGCGGGCCAGTCGGTCGGCATGGTGACCAAGGAAGAACCGATCGCCGACATCCTCGTCCAACTGATGGCCGAAGCCGCCGCCGCGCTGGTCGCGCGCGCCGCCTGATCCTCCCCGGTACGGGGAGGTGGCAGGCTGAAGGCCTGACGGAGGGGGCCTGCCTCATAGGACGTACCTGACGGAAAGCCCCCCTCCACCACCGTTTTGCGGCAGTCCCCCTCCCCGTGCCGGGGAGGATTTCGAACCCTCGGACATACGGCTCGCTTCATCGCACGGCTTACGACGTGTTAACCTCGATTCGGCATGACATGCGCCAACAGCCGGGGGGCGGGCTTGAAGGGATCAGGGTCATGGCGAGTTTGCGTATTGTATCGGGTGTGGCGATCGGCCT
Organism: Sphingomonas sp. GM_Shp_1; assembly: GCF_026540895.1. Taxonomy (GTDB): domain Bacteria; phylum Pseudomonadota; class Alphaproteobacteria; order Sphingomonadales; family Sphingomonadaceae; genus Sphingomonas. The sequence continues at coordinate 60,137 of NZ_JALNUR010000021.1, forward strand.
GTCGCTGGCGGGATGCGCCGCGCGCGAAACCGCCAAGGTCGCCCCGCCGCCGGTGATGATCCCGGCGCCCCAGCCGCAATATGCCAAGGCACCGCTGCCGCCTGGCGCGACGCCGGGGATGCGGATTCCCGCGCTGCTGCCCGATGGCAACTACGCCACGCCCAACCGCTCGCTGACCAGCGCGGCGACGATCTGGCACCTCCGCTCGGCGCTCAACGTCGCGGCGCTCGCCTGTCGCGGGCCGGACGAGGGGCAGATCGTCACCCGCTACAACACCATGCTGACGGTGCAGCGGATCACGCTGGCGGCGGCGGAAAAGCGCTATTCGGCGGAATATCAGTCGCAGGGCGGCGACTGGCGCGATCGCTATGACGATGCGATGACGCGGCTCTATAATTTCTTCTCCATCACCCCGGTGCGCAAGACCTTCTGCGCCGCCGCCGATCAGGTGCTGTCGGATATCAGCGGCGGACCGGCCAACGGGTTCGAAACCGGCGCGGCGGCGCATCTGGAAAAGCTGAACGCCCCCTTCATCGCCTTCTTCCGCGCCTATGACGCCTGGCGCGCGGGGACGATGGTCCCGGTCCAGCAGGCCGCCTCGCCGCTGACCATGGCCGCCAGCGCCAATCCGCCCGTCGCGCCGCGCCCCGCCGCGCAGCCGGTGCTGTCGAGCCAGCCGGTCCCCGCCGCCAAGCCCTATGCGCCACCGGTGATCAATCCGCCGAGCCTGACGGTGAATCCGGCGGCGCTCCAGTAAGCGGCGCCGGTACATCCCGCCCCATTGCGAGGGGCGAGGGAAGGAAAGCTCTTTAATACCGATCGACATCCAGGGTGCCCGGCACGCATTCCTCCCCTGCAAGGGAGGAATGCCAAGAACGTCGATCGTGCCTAGCCCTCGATCCAGAACAGCGATTCGACCGAACGCCCCAGCGCGCGTGCGAGTTTGAGCGCCAGCAGGGTCGAGGGTTGGAAGACGCCGTTCTCCACCGTGTTGATCGTCTTGCGGCTGACCCCGATCGCTTCCGCCAGGCCGCCTTGCGTCAGCCCCGCCGCCTCACGCGCCGCCTTGAGGTCGTTGGCGAGCGTTTCACTCATCGGCTGGCGCGCAGTTCCAGCGTGGCGAAGGCGACCAGCGCTGCCATAAGCCCGGCGGTTATGATTACGCGGCTGATATCGATCGCACTGAGCGGCCAAAGCGCTGCGACGATCATCGTCGCGGTCGCCGCTGCGAACATCGCCCAGAACCCGGCAGCGAAGCTCGATCGGCGATGGTCCCGCGTCGTCTCATCGTTCATGAGCTTCGAAACCTCGCCACAAGCTTTCCCGTGGAAGGGAAGGCTGGTCAGGTTGAGCGCGGTCAGGCCGATCATGACGAACCAAGGTGCGAGTCGGGCGGCGCCTTCGCTGTGCGTGCCGATCGCGAGGATGGCGGATGCCAGAAGCGTGATTGCCAGCAGATAAAATAGGATCGCCCGGCCACGGCTCTTGCGTTCAGCCTTCTCGATGAAATTCATGACGACCTCACTACAACACCGGCTGTAACCTATAGGTGTCATGTAACCCGTAGGTGATAGGCGTGCAAGTGCCTTCCTTCGATGGGACGGATGCGTTAACGAGCCGTCACCATGACGGTGACGGGAGACCACCAGCCGATCGGCGGCCGCTTCGAGGGGAACGAGCATCGTTTTCCGGTGCGCGTCTATTTCGAGGATACCGACCTGTCGGGCGTGGTCTATCACGCCAATTATCTCCGCTATATGGAGCGCGCGCGCTCCGACATGCTACGGCTCGCCGGGATCGACCAGCGCGCAGCGCATGAGGCGGGCGAGGGCGCCTATGCCGTCACCGACATCGCCATCCGCTATGCCGCCTCCGCACGGCTCGACGACGATCTGGTCGTCGTGTCGAAACTGACCGAGGTCAGTGCGGTGCGCGTCGTCATTCATCAGACAGTCAGGTGCGGCACGGTCAAGCTGACCGACGCGAGCGTGACCGTCGCCTGGGTCGGCCCCAATGGCCGCCCACGGCGACAGCCCGCCGACTGGATCGCCATCTACCAACGCCTTGTCTGGCAGGGGGACACCCAACACCCATGAATCCCGTCTTCAACATGGATGCCGCCACATTGTCGCCCGTCGCCCTGTTCCTTCAGGCCGATTGGGTGGTGAAGTTCGTGATGATCGGGCTGCTGCTCGCCAGCATCTGGACCTGGACGATCATTGTCGCCTTCTCGCGCAAGCTGTCGCGGACAAAAAAGGGCATGACCCGGTTCGAGCGCGATTTCTGGAAGGCGGAGGATATCGACGCCTTCCACCGGATGGAGCAGGACAGCGAGCTCCCCTCGGCACGCGTCTTTTCGGCGGGGGTGCAGGAATGGCGCCGCTCGACGGCGGGCGGGCATATCGACCGCGACGGCACGCGCGAGCGCCTCGCCACCGCGATGGGATCGGCGGTCGCGGGCGAGATCGACAAGCTGTCGGACCGGCTGAACGTGCTGGCGACGGTCGGCTCGGTCGCGCCGTTCGTCGGGCTGTTCGGCACCGTCTGGGGCATCATGCGCAGCTTCACCGGCATCGCGCAGGCGCAGAATTCGTCGCTGGCGGTGGTCGCGCCGGGTATCGCGGAGGCGCTGTTCGCCACCGCCATCGGCCTGTTCGCCGCCATCCCGGCGGTGATCGCGTACAACCGCTTCAGCCACGGCGTGAATCGGGTGGAGGCGTCGCTGAACCGCTTCGCCGACGGCTTCCACACCACGCTCAGCCGCCAGCTCGACCAAGCGCGTTGAAAGGGTAAGCGCGATGGCGATGAACCTTCCCTCCCGCTCCGGTCGGGGCCGCCGCGCGCCGATGGCGGAGATCAACGTCACGCCGCTGGTCGACGTGATGCTGGTGCTGCTGATCATCTTCATGGTGACCGCGCCGCTGTTGACCACCGGCGTGCCGGTCAACCTGCCCGACAGCCGCGCCAAGGCGCTGGAGCAGGAACAGAAGCCCGAGCAGATTTCGATCGACGATCAGGGGCGGATGTTCCTGAACGAGGATGAGATCAGCGAAGCCGACCTGCCCGCCCGGCTGGACGCGATCGCGGCGAGGAAAGACCCCGATGGACAGGTGCCGCAGGTCTATCTGCGTGCCGACCGGGCGCTGGATTATGGCCGGGTGATGCGGGTGATGGGCGAGTTGAACCGCGCCGGGCTGAACCGCGTGTCGCTGGTCACGGTCGAGGGCGGCGCTGGCGAGGGGGCGGGTCCCCGCTGATGGAGCGTGGTGAGCGGATCGGACTGGCCGTCGCGGTCGCAGGACATATCGTCCTGTTCGGCCTGTTGTCGGTCGGCTTTCTGGCGACGCCGAACCCCGAAAAGCTGAAGGTCACGCCGATCGACATCTCGCTGGTCAAGGATGTCGGGCTGGAGGCCGAATCGCCCACGCCCAACCAGCAGCCCGCCCAGTCGATCGCGCCGGA
>NZ_JALNUR010000022.1 GCF_026540895.1 Sphingomonas sp. GM_Shp_1
CTCTTCGGCGCGCGCACGCTCCTCCTCGGCGCGCTGCTGACGCTCGGCATCCTCGCGGCGACGCGATTCTTCCTGCATCGCCAGGCGCTGTTCCTCGGCCTCACGCAGCAGGCGGGCCTGACGCTCCTGCGCCGTCTCGTTCGACGGAACGGGGCGCGGCGGGGCGACCGGCGCGGCCGCCACGGGGGCGGCCGGTGCCGGAGTCGGCGCAGGCGCGGTCGCCTCGGGGGCTCCACCCTGCGGGCCCAGGACGCGACGGCGCTTCGTCTCGACGATCACGGTGTTCGAGCGGCCGTGGCTGAAGCTCTGCTTCACCTTGCCGGTCTCGACCGTGCGCTTCAGCCCCAGGGGCTGGCGCATTCCGAGTTTCGGCTTGTCGTTGTCGGTCTCGCTCACTCAAAATCCTCGTGTACGGTCACGGCCGGTCGGTCACCAGTAAGGTCGGACGCCGATGCGCCTTGCGAGGCCGTTTCGCAAGGCGTTGCCACAGGGTCGGGTCCGATAAAATGCAGCCAGCGGTCGAGCGCTTCGCTCACCCGCTTTGCCGCGTTACGATCTGTCAGGCCGATGTGTACCACATTTTCGCGGCCCAACGCCAATGACAATATGGGGCGTGTGGCGGGCAGTGCCAACCCCTTGAGATCCGAACCTTCACGGTCCGATCCCACGCGCCACGCCTGAGCCAGCTTGCGGCACCCATCCTCGCCCGCATCGGACGCATGATAGAGCGCGTGCAACTGTCCCGAGCGCGCCGCCGTCGCGATCTTGTCCGATCCGGTCAAGAGCATCCCCGAGCGCGACTCGAGGCCCAGCCGGTCGAGCGCATTGCGCTCCAGCGCGGCGGTGATCAGGTCGGGCAAGTCGTCGGGAATGACGAACTCGCCCGTCTTGAACGCGCGCGCCAAGGCCCCCTTCAACCGCCCCTTCTGAATCGCGGTTTCCAGTTCGGCGCGAGTCACGCCGATCCAGCCGCCCCGGCCCGGCGCCTTGGCGCGGACATCGGGGAGGACCCGCCCGTCGGGCGCCAGCGCCAGACGGATCAGGTGCGGGCGTGCGTCATGCTCGCCCGACAGGATGCAGCGGCGGACCGGCCCGTCGATCGAGTCGCGGGCGGCCTTCGCGGCATTCCGGGGACCCCGGCCCTTTCCGGCCGGAGCGGTATTTACGCCCGCGCGCTCATTGTCCCGGTTCCGCATGCGCGTCTCCCGGGGGGTTCGAGGCGGGGGCGTCACGGTCGGCGATCAACTGACCGCCCGCACCGTAATTTTCGGTGGAGACCTCCTCGATCACGATCTGGACGGCGGCCGGGTTCTTGCCCAGCCGCTCCACCAGCGAACGAGTCACGTCGGCGACGATCTCGGCCTTTTGCTGCTTGGAGGCGGTGCCCGCCAGACGGATCGAGACGAACGGCATCAGGCTTCGTCGCCCTCCGCCTGAGTCGCTTCCTCGGCCACGGGCTCTTCCTCGTCGGTGAACCAGTGGGCGCGAGCGGCCATGATGATCTCGTTGCCCTGCTCGTCGCTCAGGCCATATTCGGCCAGGATGCCGCCCTTGGGGGCGGGACGCGGGGCGTCGTCGCCACGGCGACGCGGCTCGGCGCGCTTCTTCTCGACCAGTTCGTCGGTCGCCAGGTCGGCGAGATCGTCCAGCGTCTTGATGCCCGCCTTGCCCAGCGTGACCAGCATCGCCTCGGTCAGATACGGCATCTCGGCCAGCGCGTCCTCGACGCCCAGCGCACGACGCTCGTCACGGGCGGCCTGTTCGCGGCGGTCCAGCGCTTCCTGCGCACGGCTCTGCAGCTCCTGCGCCAGGTCTTCGTCGAAGCCCTCGATCGCGGCCAGCTCGTCGAGCTCGACATAGGCGACCTCTTCCAGTGCGCCGAAGCCCTCGGCGACCAGCAGCTGGGCGAGCGTCTCGTCCACGTCCAGTTCGTTCTGGAACAGCTCGGAATTCGCGACGAACTCCTTCTGGCGCTTCTCGGAGGCGTCGGCCTCGGTCAGGATGTCGATCGCCTTGGCGGTCAGCTGGCTGGCCAGGCGCACATTCTGGCCGCGACGGCCGATGGCGAGGCTGAGCTGATCGTCGGGAACGACGACTTCGATCCGGTCCTCTTCCTCGTCGATCACGACGCGGCTGACATTGGCGGGCTGGAGCGCGTTCACCACGAAGGTCGCGGTGTCGGGCGACCAGGGGATGATGTCGATCTTCTCGCCCTGCATCTCCTGCACGACGGCCTGCACGCGGCTGCCCTTCATGCCGACGCAGGCGCCGACGGGATCGATGCTCGAATCATGGCTGATCACGCCGATCTTGGCGCGGCTGCCCGGATCGCGTGCGGCGGCCTTGATCTCGATGATGCCGTCATAGATTTCGGGCACTTCCTGCGCGAACAGCTTCTTCATGAAGTCCGGGTGCGCCCGGCTCAGGAATATCTGCGGACCACGGTTCTCGCGGCGGACGTTCAGGATCAGCGAGCGGATGCGGTCGTTCACGCGGACGACTTCGCGCGGGATCTGCTGGTCGCGACGGATCACGCCCTCGGCGCGGCCCAGATCGACGACGATATGGCCGAACTCGACGCGCTTGACGACGCCGGTGATGATCTCGCCCTGGCGGTCCTTGAACTCGTCATATTGACGGTCGCGCTCGGCGTCGCGGACCTTCTGGAAGATGACCTGCTTGGCCGCCTGCGCCGCGATGCGGCCGAATTCGATCGGAGGCAGCGGATCGACGATGAAGTCGCCGATCTGGGCGCCCTTTTGCAGCTTCTCGGCGCCCTTCAGGTCGATCTGCTTGTAATAATCGTCGACCTGCTCGACCACCTCGACGACGCGCCACAGGCGGAGGTCGCCCGAGTTCGGATCGAGCTTCGCGCGGATGTCGTTCTCGGCGCCGTAGCGGGCACGGGCGGCGCGCTGGATCGCGTCCTCCATCGCCTCGATGACGATGCCCTTGTCGATCATCTTTTCCGAGGCGACCGCATTCGCGATCGCGATCAGTTCCGCCTTGTTGGCGGAAATGGCGGTAGCCATCAGTGCCGTCCTTCCGTGGTGGCGCCGTCCTGTTCGGGCGCGTCCTGATAATAAACCTCTTCCGCGCCCTCGACGGACAGCGGCACCGTCGCGGCGATCAGCCGGTCGGTCATGACGAGCTTGGCGTCCTCGATCGCGGCGAAGGGCAGTTCGTGGCGAACCTCCTCGCCATCGACGATGACGACACTGTCCCCCTCGACCCCGGCCAGGTCGCCCTTGAACTGCTTGCGGCCATTGCGCTTCTCGGCGAGCGTGATCCGCGCCTCATGCCCCGCCCAGTCGGCAAAGTCCTTCAGCCGGGTCAGCGGGCGGTCGATACCGGGCGAGGAGACCTCCAGCCGATACGCATGGTCGATCGGATCGCGGCCCTGTTCCTCCAGTGCGTCCATCACGTCGGAAATCCGGCGCGACAGGTCGGCGCAATCGTCGATGTTGAGCTGGCGCGTATCGGGACGCTCGGCCATCACCTGAAGCGTGGGGTCCGACGTGCCGCCATACATCTTCACGCGCACGAGCTCGAAGCCGAGCGCCTTGGCCTCGGGTTCGATGAGTTGCGTCAGAAGGGCGATGTCCGCCATGAAAGCTCCAGATGTGCCGGTGCGCTGCCGCGGAACCCGTCCCGCAGCCTCTTTCACCCGACGATGTAAGAGAATGCCGCATTCTATACGCGCAACTCTCTTGCGAAACAAGCGCGCATATCGAAACGTTACCCCGCATGATCGGGGCCGATACGGCCCCGGACGGGAGAGACGATGATGAGATTGCCGCTGCTCGCCACCCTGCCGGTGGCGCTGATCGCCTGTTCGGGCAATGGTCCCGGACCCGACGAGACGGGTGCGACACCGCCGGTCGCGGTCGCTCCCGGCGGCACGCCGTCCCCCTCGCCCTCCGCCTCCGCCACGCCGCCCGCGACGGTGGTCGACGGCCAGCCTTTCGGCCGCACCGTCATCGCCGATTTCGACGCGCCATGGGCGATGACCTTCCTGCCCGACCGGCGGATGCTGGTCACCGAGAAGGACGGTCGGATGCTGCTGGTCGGCGCGGACGGGCAACAGCGTCAGACGATCGCGACCATCCCGGTCGATTCGGCGGGCCAGGGCGGGTTGATGGACGTGGTCCTCGCCCCCGATTTCGCACAGTCGGGGCGCATCTATTTCAGCTATTCCGCCGCGGCCGAGGGCGGCAAGCGGGTCGTGCTGGCGCGCGGCCGGTTGCAGGAGACCAATGGCGCGGCCCGCCTCGCCGAGATCGAGGCGCTCTGGCGGGCCAGTCCGGCGGTGACCGGCGACGGCCATTATTCGGGCCGCATCGCCTTTTCCCCCGATGGCCAATATCTGTTCTTCACGGCGGGCGACCGGCAGAAATTCACGCCGGCACAGGACCCCAAGGCGACGCTGGGCAAGGTGCTGCGCCTGACCCCGGACGGCCAGCCCGCGCCGGGCAATCCGCTGGCCGCGCAAGGCTTCGACCCGGCGGTCTGGTCCTATGGCCATCGCAACCTGCTCGGCATCGCCTTCGATGCCTCAGGCAATTTGTGGGAGCAGGAAATGGGGCCCAAGGGCGGCGACGAGGTCAATCTGATCCTGCCGGGCCGCAACTATGGCTGGCCCAACGCCTCCAACGGATCGCATTATGACGGGCGCGACATTCCCGACCACCGCGCGGGCGATGGTTACGAAGCGCCCAAGGTCTGGTGGAACCCGGTCATCTCGCCGGGCGGGCTGATGATCTATTCGGGCTCGCTCTTCCCGCAATGGCGCGGCGACGCCTTTATCGGCGGACTGTCGAGCAAGTCGCTGGTCCGCGTCGACCTGAACGGCACCAATGCGGCCAAGGGCGACCAATGGGACATGGGCGCGCGCATCCGCGAGGTCGAGCAGGGGCCGGACGGCGCCATCTATGTGCTGGAGGATGGCGGCGAATCGCAAGGGCGGCTGATCCGCCTGACCCCGGCCACCCCCTCCTGATCCGGCTCGTCCCGCCCATCAGGTGGGGCGGCACGGCGCGAATGTCGGACAATTTACTTGACCGGCGCGGGCGGCAAGGCGATCCTGTGACCGGGCGGAGAAGGGCGAAAACGCCTCGCTTCCCCATAAGGGGAGACGCGTGAGATGCCATTGACCTACCGCATGCCGCCCAGTCGTGCGCGCACGGTCGAGGTGCATTCGCGCGACGCCCGGCTGTCGCGCGGCCTGTCCGGCACCAATTTGGAGCGCGCGGGCGACTATAATCTGCGCACCGTGCTCCAGGTGATCCGCATCCACGGCGAAACGACCCGGATCGCCATCGCCAACCAGACCGGCCTGACCCCGCCGACCATCGCCAACATCACCGGGCGGCTGACCGAGATGGGGCTGATCCGTACCGCCGGGCGGCTGCATCGCGGGCGCGGCCAGCCCGCGCTCAAGATCGAACTGTGCCCCGACGGCGCGTTCGGCATCGGCCTGACCATCGATCGCGACCATCTGGCCATCGCGATCCTCGATCTGAGCGGCAGGGTTCGCGCCCGCGCGACGCGAGAGATCGGTTTCGCCAGCCCCGACGACGTGCTGGCCTTCATCCGCGACACGCTGGGTCCCGCGCTGGTGGAGGGCGGCGTCGACCGTTCGCGGGTGCTGGGCGTCGGGGTGGCGATGCCGGACGGGGTCGACCGGTCGCTGCCCAACCAGACGCGCGGCTATGACGCCTGGGTCGGGGTCGATCTGGAGACGCTGCTCGCCCCGCTGCTGCCCTGGCCGATCCACCGCGACAACGACGCCGCCGCCGCCGCGCTGGGCGAGGCACAGTATGACCAGGATTTCGAGTGCCCCAGCTTCTTCTACCTGCTGATCACGGCGGGCCTGGGGGGCGGGCTGATCATCGACCGCAGCTATCATCGCGGCGCGCATCGCCGGTCGGGCGAGATCGGCCTGATGCCCGATCCCACCGCCGACCGGCCGGGCGCGGTGGTGCAGGACACCGTGTCGCTGGCGGGGCTTCAGGTCCGGCTGGCGGCGGCGGGCCTTCGGCTGGAGTCGCCCGAGACGCTCAGCGAGCATGACGACCCGAAGCTGTCCGCCGTGCTCAACCAGTGGATCGTCGATTCGATCGCCTCGCTGATCCAGCCCTTCGTCGCGGTCACGACCCTGTTCGATCCGCATGCGATCCTGATCGGCGGACGCCTGCCCGCCTGGCTGCTCAACCGGCTGGCGGAGGGGTTGCGCCAGGCGCTGGCGGGGATCGAACTACCCGCCCGCCCGGTCATCCGTCCCGCCCGCACGGCACAGGACGCCCCGGCGATCGGCGCGGCGATGCTGCCCTTCATGGACCGGCTGCTGCCGTCCGACTCGATCCTGATCCAAGCCGGGCGGGGTTAGCCCCTCCCCCTACTCCAACCCTAACCCCGTTCGGCCTGAGCGAAGTCGAAGGCCAAGGGAATCCCGCGCCTCCAAGGCACCGGGAACGGTCCGGCGTGGCCTTCGACTTCGCTCAGGCTGAACGAGGGTAGGGAAAGAACAAAAGGGCCCGCCTCCCCTTTGGAAGCGAGCCCTTCAGGCATCTTACCAAGTCCAGCGGCTATCAGCCCGCCATATCCTCCAATTCGCGACCGCGCGTTTCGTTGACCATCGCGCGAACGAAGAAGAACGAGACCGCCGCGAAGAAGGCATACCCGAAATAGGTCACGCTCAGGCCCGGCGACACGGCCAGCGCCGGGAAGCTGACCGAGATGGCGGCATTGGCGATCCACTGGGCGAAGCCCGACACCGCCAGGCCCGAACCGCGGATCTGGTTCGGGAACATCTCGCCCAGCATGACCCACATCACCGGGCCCCAGCTCGCGTTGAAGAAGATGACGTACAGGTTCGCCGCGACCAGCGCGATCACGCCATTGTTGCCGGGCAGGGTCACGCCGCCGTTCGCACCGGTGACGGCGGTCGAAAAGGCATAGGCGACGATCGCCAGCGTCACCGCCATGCCCGCCGATCCGATCAGCAGCAACGGCTTGCGCCCGATCTTGTCGACGGTCGCGATGGTGAACAGGCAGGCCGCGATCGACAAGACGCCCGACAGGATGTTGGTCTGAAGCGCATAATCCTCGGAGAAGCCGACCGCTTCCCACAGGGTCGCGCCGTAATAGAAGACGACGTTGATGCCGACGAGCTGCTGGAAGATCGCCAGACCGATGCCCGCCCACAGGATCGGGCGAATCTTGCCGGTGGTCTTGTCGACCAGATCGGACAGCTTGGGCTTGTGATGATCGGCGGCCAGGCTGGCGCGGATCTCCGCCACCTTGCGGGTCGCCTCGGCCTGGCCGAACAGCTTGGTCAGGACGGTGTGCGCCTCGCCATCGCGGCCCTTGGCGACCAGGAAGCGCGGGCTTTCCGGGATGATCGACAGCGCCGCGAAATAGATCGCCGCCGGGATCGCCTGAAGCCAGAACATCCAGCGCCAGGCGGGATAGCCCAGCCAGAATTCGGCGGTCGAGCCACCGGCATAGCGCGCCAGCGCGAAGTTCGCGACGAAGGCCCCGGTCAGGCCGGTGATGATCATCACCTGCTGCACGCTCGACAAGCGACCGCGAATCGCGGCGGGCGTCACTTCGGAGATATAGACGGGCGAGATGACACTGGCCGCGCCGACGCCCAGACCGCCGATGATGCGCGCGAAGATGAAGATGGCCGAGCTGCTCGCCGCCCCCGCCAGCAGCGCGCTGACCAGGAACAGGCCGGCGGCCAGCATCATGACGTTGCGGCGGCCGATCGCATCGGCCAGGCGGCCCGCCCCGAACGCACCGATCGCCGAGCCGACCAGGATCGCGCCGACATTGACGCCGACGCCCAGGCGACCGAGATCGAAGGCGGCCTCCAGCCCCTTCTGGGTGCCGTTGATGACCCCCGAATCATAGCCGAACATGAAACCGCCGATGGTCGCGACGGCGACGATCGCGGTGATGAAACCATGATTGACGCTGCCAGCGTCCAATCCCCTTGTCTTGTCGGTCACCTCGGGCCCTCTCCTGATCCGTGCATGGCGTCTTCGCCTATCGACACGGCAATGCTCTGTCACCGGCGCGATATGCGACCGGTCATCATGGTAACGCTATCTTAAAACACCGCGCCGTCAAGCATGCGCATTTACCGCCATTCCCCCATTGCGACGGAATGTCCCCGCGCATCAGATTTCGCGCGGGCGGCGACGCGGGGCGGCGTCCGACTGGCGGCGGATCAGGCTGTAGTCGAGCAGACGGTGCGGGGCGGCATCGCCATTCTTCTGCCGGATGACGGTCGCCATCATCTCCACCGCCGCGCGCGCCATATCGGCGATCGGCTGGTGGATGGTGGTCAGTTCGGGCCAGATCGTCGTCGACAGGGTGGTGTCGTCGAAGCCGCACACGGTCAGGTCGCTCGGCACGTCCAGCCCGCGCCGGTGCGCCACCGCCACGCTGGCCGCCGCCATGTCGTCGTTGGAGGCGATGATCGCGGTCGGCGGCTCGGGCAGGTCGAGCAACCGCTCGGCAGCGTCCAGCCCCGAGCGATAGGTATAGAGGCCGGGCGCGACCAGATCCTCGTCGAACGGCACGCCCATCGCCTCCAGCGCGGCGCGGAACCCCTCGTAACGCCGCGCGCTGGCGGTCAGATTGGGGTTGCCGCAGATGAAGCCGATCCGACGATGGCCCAGCGTCATCACATGCCGGGTCATCTCCTCCGCCGCCGCGCGGTCGTCGATCTGAACCGCCATGGTCGTGTCGGGCATCTCCTCGGGCGCGCGACCGGTCGCGACCACCACCGAGGGCACCCCCGCCTCGCGCAGCAGCGCCAGCACCGCCTCCGCCTCGCAAAGGGGCGGCGGCAGGATCACGCCGTCGATACCGCCCTTGATCAGGTGGCGCGCCACCTCGACCTCGTGATCGCCGATCTCGCATTTCTCGACCACCATCTGCACGTCGAGGCGTGACGCCTGGTCGAGCGTACCGAGCAGGAATTCGCTGAGGAATCCCTGGCTGGGGTTGCTGTAGAGCATGCCGATGCGGATCTGCGCCGCCCCCGCCAGGCTGCGCGCGGCGGGGTTGGGGGCGTAGTTGAGCTGGGCGATCGCCGCCTCCACCTTTTCGCGGGTGGCGGGGCGGACATTGGCCTCGTTGTTGATGACGCGCGAGACGGTCATCAACGAAACACCGGCGGCGCGGGCGACGTCACTGATCGTGGGAGCGCTGCTGCCGCGGCGCGAAGTCCTGATGCTCATAACGTTTACGCTTCCACCTTTCGGGCGCGAGACGCAATGCTTTGCGCATGTTTCTGTAAGGAGTGCCCCGATGGTAGCGCTTGATTCCCCCGGGCCGGACGTCTAGGGGCCGCATCAGCATCAAGAGTCGGGCCGTCGCCCGGCACCAACCTGCCCCCCGGCAAGGTGGTGCCTCTCCGACAAGGAGGGGGATGTGGCCAGACCGGCAACAACGGGACGATCAGCCACTTTCTCCTCCATCCGACTCGCCCGATTGGACGAAGGATTTGTGATGGACGTGGCCCCCCAGCAATTTGCGAGCGACAATTACGCGGGCATCTGCCCCGAAGCCTGGACCGCGATGGATCAGGCCAATCGCGGCTATGTCCCCGCTTATGGCGAGGACCCCTATACCGACCGCGCCGCCGACGCCTTTCGCACGCTGTTCCAGACCAAGTGCGAGGTGTTCTTCGCCTTCAACGGCACGGCGGCCAATTCGCTGGCGCTCGCCGCGCTCTGCCAGAGCTACCACAGCGTGATCTGTTCGGCCTCCGCGCATGTCGAAACCGACGAGTGCGGCGCGCCGGAATTCTTCTCCAACGGCTCCAAGCTGCTGGTCGCGCAGACCGACGACGGCAAGCTGACGCCCGAGGCGGTGCGCGCGCTCGCCACCGGCCGCTCGGACATCCACTTCCCCAAGCCGCGCGCGGTGACGATCACCCAGCCGACCGAGACGGGGCAGGTCTATACGCTGGCCGAGATCCATGCGCTGTCGGCCACCTGCCGCGATCTGGGGCTGCGGCTGCATATGGACGGCGCGCGCTTCGCCAATGCCTGTGCCGCGCTCGGCTGCTCGCCCGCCGACATGACCTGGCGCGCCGGGGTCGACGTGCTGTGCTTCGGCGGGACCAAGAACGGCATGGCGGTGGGCGAGGCGATCCTGTTCTTCGACCCCGTGCTGGCGGAGGATTTCGACTATCGCTGCAAACAGGCGGGGCAGCTGGCGTCCAAGATGCGCTATCTGGCCGCACCCTGGATCGGGATGCTCGACAGCGGCGCATGGCTGTCCAACGCCGCGCACGCCAATGCCTGTGCCCGGCGGCTGGCCGACCGGGTGGCGGGCCTGCCAGGCATCGCGCCGATGTTCCCGGTCGAGGCCAATGCGGTGTTCCTCAGCGCGCCGCCCGCCGTGCTGGATGGCCTGCGGGCACGCGGCTGGCGCTTCTACACCTTCATCGGCGGCGGCGCGCGCTTCATGTTCGCCTGGGACGCCGACCCGGCGCGGGTGGACCAGCTGGGCGACGACATCGCGGCGGTGGCGGTGGAGGCGTTGCAGGCGGCTTAAGGCCGGATCGACGTTCCTATTCACGCGAAGACGCGAAGACGCGAAGAATGTGTTCGCGCGGAGGCGCGGAGAACGCAGAGAGGTTGAGCCTGAGGCGACGGATTCATGCGGCGCGCTACCGAGAGGGTATGATGTCTCTGCGCCCTCCGCGCCTCTGCGCGCAAAAAAGGATTGGTGTCTTCGGTTGAATTCCTGGGCGGGATCGACCTTCAAGCAGGAGAGGCCCCCTTCCTCCCCTGTAAGGGGAGGGGGACCATGCGCAGCATGGTGGAGGGGTGTCCCCGCTATCGAGAGCGCGACACCCCTCCATCAGGCCTGACGGCCTGCCACCTCCCCTGCCAGGGGAGGAATGGGTGAATGACGATTGGCTCCAGGCTTCGCCCCGACAACCCGCGCCCGTCGGCCATGAGGATGCAGTGATCCTATCGGCTCGTCTGGAACCGGCCATCCAGACGGTCGCCGATGGACCAGAGTGGCTCCGGCACCGGTCGGCGGCATTCCCGGGTTTCGCAGATCGTCACCACGGACGAGCTTTGGTCGGCCTCGTCGTGGTACGCCCATTCCGCGCCGCGTTCCGATGCGCCGCTACGGCGCGGTTTCGGCCGCGAGGCGATCCAGCCAGGCTTGCGCCTGCTTGGGCTCACCGACGGCCTCTGGCCCAACCGGGCCGCGTGACGCGAGAAATTCGGCGTGAAGCGCAAAGGGCGGCAGGCCCAGCTGGGTTCTTGCCGCGTCGATCTCCTCGCCCATCTCGGTCAGTTGCGCCACGATCGGAGCCGCCGCCGCACGGGCCGTCCGGTCCTTGCGATGGTCGAACAGCCCCCATTTGCCCGCCGCGGTCGTCTTCAGCGCGGCGATCAGTGCCTCGCGATAGTCGCGTTCCATATCCTCGCGGAGCGCGTCGAGCCGCGCCAGTCGATCACCCTTGGCCATCTCCGTGCCTTAGGCGGCGGTCATCGGGTCGGCAATCTCTGCTCGGTGGCTCAGCGGGCGGACGCCAGTTCGATTTCCACCCGGCGGTTGCGCGCACGGCCCGCGCTGTCGTCGCTGCCATCGGGCTTTGCATTGGGGGCGATGGGGCGCGTCTCGCCCAGCGCGATGAGCTTCATGTCGGCGCGGGCGATCCCCTTGCCCGCCAGATAGTCGCGCACCGCCTCGGCCCGCTTGCGCGACATGATGCGATTGGCCTCGTCATCCCCCTCGCTGTCCGAATGGCCGCTGAGCACGATATGGCCGCCCTTCACCCTGGGATCGGCGGCGAGCCGGTCGAGCGCCGCGCGGGCATCCCGGTCCAACGCCGCGCCGCCCTCGGCAAAGCCGATGGTCGACAGGCTGGCCCCGGGGTTGGCAGCGACCTCACCGGGCAAGGCGTCGGATTTGGGGGGCACGGCCCCGCTGGTATCGGCGGAGGGTGACGGGTCGGGGACCGGCAGTTCGATCGACACGCCCTTGGCCCCCGCCGCGCGGGCGACCGCCGTATCGCCGGTGTCGCATCCGGCCAAAGCCAAGGCGAGCCCGGTCATGGCCGCCAGCCCCCCCGATCGCATCCGCATTCGCATCCCCCTTGCCCGGTCCGGCCCCGACCGATCCGCTCGGATGTGAACCATAAGGGGACGATTGCTGCGGCGCAAACCGGAGAAGCGCGACACGATGCTTGGGGGAACGGACCAGATCGAGACAGGCGTGCCGGGCTATTCCCCGGTGGGGGGCGGGATGACGCCGCGCTCCTCGCTCAGGATACGCCACCCCGCCAGGAACAGCGCGGCGACCACCGGGCCGACGACGATGCCGCTCAGCCCCAGCATCTCGATCCCGCCCAGCGTGGTCAGCAGCACGATCCAGTCGGGCAGGCCAGTGTCGCGTCCGACCAGGATGGGCCGCAGGATATTGTCGGCCAGGCCGATGACCAGCACGCCCGAGGCGACGACCACCGCCCCCTGCCAGATCGCACCCGTCGCCAGCAGGTAAATGGCAACCGGCACCCAGATGATCGCCGGACCGATCGCGGGCAGCAGCGCCGCGATCGCCATCAGCACGCCCCAGAGCAAAGCGGCGGGCACCCCGACGATCCAGAAGGTGATCGCCCCCAGCGCGCCCTGGACCAGCCCGACAATGACCGACCCCTTGATCGTCGCGCGCACCACCGCGACGAAGCTGTCGGCCAGCCGGACGGCCACCCCCTGCTCCAGTGGCAAGGCACGGACGAAATTCGGCCCCAGCCGGTCGCCGTCGCGGATCAGGAAGAAGGCGACATAGAGGCCGACGCCGAAGGCCAGCGCGAAGGCGAAGGCGTTGCGCCCGATCGACAGCGCCTGGGTCGCGATCTGGCTGACGCTGCTGCTCAATGTGCGCGAGACGCGCTGTTGCAATCCCTCGAAACTGCCGATGCCCGAACTGTCCATCATCTGGCGAAGACGGCTGGGCAGCGCGTCGCGCACCTGCTGGAAATATTGCGCGAAGTCGATCTGGCCGCTGCGCATCTTCAGATAGACGCCTGATGCCTGATCCACGACCATGCTGCCGATCAACAGGGTCGGCACGACCACCGCGAAGGTGATGATCAGCATGGTCAGCCCGGCGGCGGTGTTGCGCCGCCCCCCGGTCTTCTCCAGCAGCCAGTGGAACAGCGACCGGAACAGGATCGCCGCCAGCCCCGCCCACAGCAGAGCGACGAGAAAGCCGGAAACGACCGCGATCAGGCCGATGGTGATGAGCGCCAGGAAGAGGATGAATCCTCCCCGTTCGATCTTCTGCCGGTCGATGATCATCCTAACCCTCCCCCATTCGCATCGCGGCCTAACCGTCACGTCGCCGCAACGGTTCCGTGACTTGGGTTAATCGGATGACGGGGTGTCATCGATTTTGAGCACGGCGGTAAAGCCGCCCTCCCCCGGCCCGTTCAGCCTGAGCGAAGTCGAAGGCCACGCCTGAACCTTTCCTGGGATACCGGGGAAAGGGATTCCCTTGGCCTTCGACTTCGCTCAGGCTGAACGGCTTGAAAAAGCCCGATCCTCCCCTGCAAGGGAGGGGGACCATGCGCAGCATGGTGGAGGGGTGTCGCCCTCTCGATGGCGCGACACCCCTCCGTCAGGCCTTCGCCCTGCCACCTCCCCTTCCAGGGGAGGAATGGCCAACCTTACTCCGCCGCCACCGCCTCGACGCTGTCGTCGAGCGGATGCGCCAGGCGGGTGAGCATTTCCTTCGGGCAGACCTGCCAGAAATGCCCGGCGACGCGGTCCCAGTCCTCCAACAGGCCCTTCGACCACTTGCTGTCGGTACGCTCGGCATGTTCGGCGACCAGATCGCGGAGCACGCCCTCCCAATGCGCGGAAGCCAGACGCTGCCACACGATATTCTCGGGGTTGGCGCGGCGCGGGAAACGCTCCTCCGGATCGTAGATGAAGGCCATGCCGCCGGTCATCCCCGCCCCGAAGTTCGCGCCGACTTCGCCCAGCACCACCGCGATGCCGCCGGTCATATATTCGCAGCCATTGGCGCCGCAGCCCTCGACCACCACGGTCGCGCCCGAATTGCGCACCGCGAAGCGCTCGCCCGCCTGGCCCGCCGCGAACAGGCGTCCGCTGGTGGCGCCGTAGAGGACGGTGTTGCCGATGATCGTGTTCTTCTGGCTGGCCAGCGGCGAGCTGACCGCCGGGCGCACGATGATCGTGCCGCCCGACAGACCCTTGCCGACATAGTCGTTGGCGTCGCCGAACACTTCCAGGGTCACGCCTTTGCACAGGAACGCGCCCAGCGACTGGCCCGCGCTGCCCCGCAGACGCACGGTGACATGCCCGTCGGCCAGCTTGCTCATCCCGAACTTACGGGTGATCTCGCTCGACAGCCGCGTGCCGACAGCGCGGTGGGTGTTGCGCACCGAATAGGTCAGCTGCATCTTCTCGCCGCGCGAGAAGACGGCTGCGGCATCCTTGATGATCTGCGCATCCAGGCTGTCGGGCACTTCGTTGCGGAAGGTCGACAGGCTGAACCGCCGCTCGGCATCGGTCGCATCGACCTTCGCCAGCACCGGGTTGAGGTCGAGATCGTCGAGATGCTCGGCACCGCGGCTGACCTGGCGCAGCAGCTCGGTCCGCCCGATCACCTCGTCCAGCGAACGGACGCCCAGCCGCGCCAGGATGTCGCGCACTTCCTCGGCGATGAAGGTCATCAGGTTGATGACCTTTTCCGGTGTGCCGGTGAACTTGGCCCGCAGCCGCTCGTCCTGCACACAGACACCCACCGGGCAGGTGTTGCTATGGCACTGGCGCACCATGATGCAGCCCATGGCGACGAGGCTCAGCGTGCCGATGCCGAATTCCTCCGCGCCCAGGATCGCCGCGATCACGATGTCGCGCCCGGTCTTCAGGCCGCCATCGGCGCGCAACCGGATACGCCCGCGCAGGCCGTTCAGGGTCAGCGTCTGGTTGACCTCCGACAGCCCCATTTCCCACGGGGTCCCGGCGTACTTGATCGAGGTCTGAGGGCTGGCGCCCGTGCCGCCGACATGGCCCGAGACCAGGATGACGTCGGCATGCGCCTTCGCCACACCCGCCGCGACCGTGCCGATGCCCGCCGAGCTGACGAGTTTCACGCAGACGCGCGCACGCGGGTTGATCTGCTTGCAGTCATAGATGAGCTGCGCGAGATCCTCGATCGAGTAGATGTCGTGGTGCGGCGGCGGCGAGATCAGGGTCACACCCGGCGTCGCATGGCGAAGCTTGGCGATGAACTCGGTCACCTTGAAGCCGGGCAACTGCCCGCCCTCACCGGGCTTGGCACCCTGCGCGACCTTGATCTCGATCTCGTCGCAGGCGTTCAGATATTCCGCCGTCACGCCGAAGCGACCGCTCGCGATCTGCTTGATCGTCGAGTTGGCGTTGTCGCCATTGTCATAGGGCTGGTAGCGCAGCTTGTCCTCGCCGCCCTCGCCCGACACGGCCTTCGCGCCGATCCGGTTCATCGCGATGGCCAGCGTCTCATGCGCCTCCGGCGACAGTGCGCCCAGCGACATGCCCGGCGTCACGAAGCGCTTGCGGATCTCGGTGATCGCCTCGACCTGATCGACCGGCACGCCTTCCGAGGGGAAGTTGAACTGGAGCAGGTCGCGCAGATAGACCGGCGGCAGGTCGCCGACCCCGCGCGCGAATTGCAGATAGGTCGAATAGCTGTCGGTCGCTACCGCCGACTGAAGCAGATGCATCAGCTGCGCCGAATAGGCATGGGTCTCCCCCCCATCACGCTGGCGATAGAAGCCACCGATCGGCAGCGTCGCGACATGCTGGTCCCAGGCGGCCTCGTGGCGGAGCATCGCCGAATAATGGAGCGAGTTGTAACCCTCGCCCGAAATCTTGGCGGGCATGCCGGGGAACAGGTCGTTGACCAGCGCGCGCGACAGGCCCACCGCCTCGAAGTTATAGCCGCCGCGATAGCTGGAGATCACCGCGATCCCCATCTTGGCCATGATCTTGAGCAGGCCGTCCTCGATCGCGGTGCGATGGTTGGTCAGGCATTGTTCGATGCTAAGGTCGCCGAACAGCCCGCGTTGGTGGCGGTCGACGATGGCGGCTTCGGCCAGATAGGCGTTCACCGTAGTCGCGCCGACGCCGATCAGCACCGCATAATAGTGCGTGTCGAGGCACTCGGCCGAGCGCACGTTGATCGACGCATAGGAGCGCAGGCCCCGGCGGACGAGATGCGTGTGCACCGCCGCCGCCGCCAGCACGCCCGCGATCGCCACGCGGTCTTCGGAGACATGCTCGTCGGTCAGGAACAGCTCGGAACGGCCTTCGCGCACCGCCTGTTCGGCCTGGTTGCGGATACGCTGGATCGCGGCGCGTAAGCGATCGGGACCGCCATCGGCCTCGAAGGTGCAGTCGATCTCGGCCGCCGAACGCCCGAAATGCGCCTTCAGCCGGTGCCAGTCCGCGCCGGTCAGGACCGGGGACGGCAGGACCAGCACGCGCTCACGCCGATCCTCGGTGTCGAGGATGTTGGCGAGATTGCCGAACCGGGTCTTCAGCGACATCACATAGCGTTCGCGCAAAGAATCGATCGGCGGGTTCGTGACCTGCGAGAAATTCTGGCGGAAGAACTGGCTGATCAGGCGCGGCTTGTCGGAAATGACCGCCAGCGGCGTATCGTCGCCCATCGAGCCGATCGCTTCCTTGCCCCCCTCGGCCATGGGGGACAGGATCAGCTCCATATCCTCCATGGTCTGGCCTGCCGCGACCTGACGGCGCAGCATTTCGGCGCGGGGCATCCGCACCAGCGCCTGCTCCTCGGTCGGCTGGGGCAGCTGGTCCATGGTCAGGAACTCGCCGATCATCGCGGCATAGTCCTGCTCGCCCGAAATCTGGTCCTTGATCGCGCGGTCGTCGTAGAGCTTGCCCTCGGCCAGATCGACGGCGATCATCTGCCCCGGGCCCAGACGGCCCTTGGCGGTGATGGTCGACTCCGGCACCACGACCATGCCGCTTTCCGAACCCACGATCAGCAGGCCGTCGGCGGTCAGCGTATAGCGAAGCGGGCGCAGCGCGTTGCGGTCCATGCCCGCCACCGCCCAGCGGCCATCGGTCATGGCGAGCGCGGCGGGGCCGTCCCACGGCTCCATGACGGAGGCGAGATACTGGTACATGTCGGCATGCGCCTTGGGCGCGTCGAGATCCTTCTGCCATGCCTCGGGCACCAGCATCAGCTTGGCGGTCGGCGCGTCGCGGCCCGACCGGCAGATCGCCTCGAACACCGCGTCGAGTGCGGCGGTATCGGACGCGCCCGCCGGGATCACCGGCTTGATGTCCTCCGAATTGTCGCCGAACGCGATCGAGGCCATGCGGATCTCGTGGCTGAGCATCCAGTTCTTGTTGCCACGGATCGTGTTGATCTCACCGTTATGCGCCAGGCAGCGGAACGGCTGGGCCAGCCACCATTGCGGGAAGGTGTTGGTCGAATAACGCTGGTGGAAGATCGCCACGCGGCTCTCGAACCGATGGTCCTGCAGGTCGGGATAGAAGACCGACAGGCTCTCGGCGAGGAACAGCCCCTTGTAGATGATCGAGCGGCAGGACAGCGAACAGATATAGAAGCCGCTGATCTGCGCCGCGATCACCCGCTTTTCGATGCGACGGCGGACCAGATACAGGTTCTTCTCGAACTCGGCGGCATCGACCTCGTCGGGCATCGGCCCGGCGATCATGATCTGCTCGATCTCGGGCCGGGTCGCCTGCGCCTTCAGGCCGATGACCGACACGTCGACCGGCACCTGGCGCCAGCCATAGATGGTATAGCCCGCCTCAATGATCACGCTCTCGACGATGGTGCGGCAGGTCTCCTGCGCGCCCAGGTCGGTGCGCGGCATGAAGATCATGCCGACCGCGAGACGGTTGGGCAGCACCTTGTGCCCCGACGCCGCGATGGCATCGTCGAAGAAGCGGTGCGGCAGGTCGACATGCAGCCCCGCGCCGTCGCCGGTCTTGCCGTCCGCATCGACCGCGCCACGGTGCCACACGGCCTTCAGCGCATCGATCGCCGACTGGACGACCCGGCGCGAGGGCTGGCCATCGGTGGCCGCGACCATACCGACGCCGCACGCATCGCCCTCGAACTCGGGGCGGTACATGCCATGCTCGGCGAGATATTGGCGCTGGTCGGTCATCATGTCTTGTCCTGCTGGAACGTCCTGCATCGGGGTGGCATCGCGCATCATGCCGCTTGCCTTTCGCGCGCGGCGGTCTTGGCTCGCGCCTTCAGCCACTGGTGCATCGCCTTGGCGACGTCGCGGCCGTCGCGGATCGCCCAGACCACCAGCGACGCACCGCGCACGATGTCCCCGGCGGCGAACACGCCGTCCAGGCTGGTCATCAGCGTACGGCCATCGACCAGCACGGTGCCCCAGCGGCTGACGCCCAGTTCGGCCGTCCCGAACAGGCTCGGCAGATCCTCGGCATCGAAGCCCAGCGCCTTGATGACCATGTCCGCCTCCAGCAGATGGTCGGCACCCGGCTCGGCCTCCGGCGCGCGCCGTCCGCTAGCGTCCGGCGCACCCAGCCGCATCTTGGCGGCGCGCACGCCCGTCACCGTCTCGCCCCCTTCGAAGCCGAGCGGCGCGGAGAGCCAGACGAACTCGGCGCCTTCCTCTTCCGCATTGGCGACTTCGCGCTGCGAGCCCGGCATGTTCGCGCGGTCGCGGCGATAGAGGCACTTCACCGACTTGGCGCCCTGGCGGATCGCGGTGCGGACGCAGTCCATCGCGGTGTCGCCGCCGCCGATCACGACGACATTCTTGCCCTCGGCATTGAGCGAGCCGTTCTCGAACGCCTCGACCGCGTCGCCGAAGCTCTTGCGGTTGGACGCGGTCAGATAGTCGAGCGCGGCGATCACGCCGTTCGCGCCCGAACCGTCCACATCGACATTGCGCGCCTTGTACACGCCGGTCGCGATCAGCACCGCGTCATGGCGGCGGCGCAGTTCCTCCAACGTCGCATCCTCGCCGACCGAGAAACCCTCGTGGAAGACGATGCCGCCCGCCTTCAGCCGCTCGACCCGGCGCATGACGACGGGCTTTTCCAGCTTGAAGCCGGGGATGCCATAGGTCAGCAGGCCGCCCGCCCGGTCGTGCCGGTCATAGACATGGACCTCATAGCCCGACACGCGCAGATATTCGGCGGCGGTCAGGCCCGCAGGCCCCGCGCCGATCACCGCGACCGACTGGCCCCGCTCCGGCCCCGGCACCAGCGGCTCGACCCAGCCTTCTTCCCAGGCGGTGTCGGTGATGAACTTCTCGACCGATCCGATCGTGACCGCGCCGTGGCCCGAAAATTCGATGACGCAATTGCCCTCGCACAGCCGGTCCTGCGGGCAGATGCGACCGCAGATCTCGGGCATGGTCGAGGTGCTGTTGGACAGCTCATAAGCCTCGCGCAGCCGCCCCTCGGCGGTCAGGCGCAGCCAGTCGGGGATATGGTTGTGCAGCGGGCAATGGACCGAGCAATAGGGCACGCCGCATTGCGAGCAGCGCCCGGCCTGATCCTCCGCCGCCGGGGGCGCATAACGTTCGGCGATCTCGCGGAAATCCTCCGCACGAACCGTCGCGGCCCGCTTCGCAGGATAAGCCTGATCACGGCCTACAAACTTCAGCATAGAATCGTTCGCCATATGCGCCTCCGAAGAGCCGGATATTGCGCGAACGACCTTATGTCACCTCGAAATCGACATATAGGACATAGTATATGCCCTATTTATATGCCCCGAACCGGGCGGAAGCCGCTTATTGCGACCAACCCGCAATAAATAAGGTCCGGTTCGGTATCAATGCATGCTCAATAGGGCCAGAGCGATGCCGCCCGCCACGATTCGGTACCAGGCAAAGGGGCCGAAACCATGTTTTCCCACGATTCCAACGAACCAGCGCACCACCAGCAACGCGACGACGAACGCCACGATAAAGCCGATCGCGATCTCCAGCGGTCCGACGCTGTTCCCCGCGCGCATGGCATCCATATGCCCCGCCGTCTCCACGACGCTGGCGCCCAGCATGGTGGGGATGGCGAGGAAGAAGCTGAACTCCGCCGCCGTGCGCCGCTCGACGCCCAGGGTCAGCGCGCCCAGGATCGTCGCGCCGGAGCGGCTGACCCCCGGAATCATCGCCAGACACTGAAGGAAGCCGACGCCCAGCGCCGTCCGGGCCGGAACCGCCGCGATGCCGCGCGTATTGCCGGGCTTCACCAGCCGCTCGATGACCAGGATCGCGACGCCGCCGACGATCAGGGCGACCGCCACGACCTTGGGCTGGAGCAGCAGCGCCTCGATATGCTTCTTCGCCAGCACGCCGATCACGGCGGCGGGGATGAAGGCGATCAGCAGGTTGCGCACGAAGCGGATCGAGCCGGGATCGCGCTTGGCCAGCCCGACCAGCACCGTCCAGAAGGTCCGCCAATAGAGGACGACGACCGCCAGGATCGCGCCCAGCTGGATGACGATGTTGAACATCTGCCACCGTGCGTCGTCATAGCCGAGCAGCGCGCCCGCCAGGATCAGGTGGCCAGTGGACGATACCGGCAGGAATTCGGTGACCCCTTCGACAATGCCGAGGATGATGGCGGCTATCAGATCGTTCACGCGAGTCCCCAAAAAATAAGCCCCGCCGCCATAGGGCGACGGGGCGATGAGCGAAACGGCAAAGACGGCGAGACCGGGACGGTTCAGGCCGCCAGGGTCTCCGTCCGTCGTCCAAAACGCCCCGCCTTGCGGAACCGCACCAGATAGTCGGGTGCGACCGTCGCGAGCGGTGCGGGCGTGACGCCCAGTTCGGCCAGACCCGGCGCACCGGCGGCGGCGACATTGTCCTGTTGCAGCATCAGCCACTGGTCCCGGCTGATCGGCGAGCCCGGCAGGCGGGCCAGCAGCGCACCGGCAAAGTCTGGCAGTTCGACGAAATTCGGCTTGCGACCCAGCGTCTTGGCGATCCAGCGGACCAGCTCGCCCATCGAAATCACGTCCGGCCCGCCCAGCTCATAGGTGCGGCCGCCATGCGCTTCGGGATCGCGCAGCGCGGCGGCCACCGCCTCGCCCACGTCCCCGGCGAAGACCGGCTGGAACTTCACGCCCGCGCGCAGGATCGGGACGATCGGGGCCGACACCATGCCCGCGAACCGGTTCACGAACTGATCCTCGCGACCGAACACGATCGAGGGGCGAAGGATGGTCGCGTCCGGGAAAGCCTGACGCACCGCCGCCTCGCCCTGCCCCTTGGAGCGGGCATAGGCCGCCGCGCCATTCTCGTCCGCGCCGATCGCCGAGACATGGACCAGCGCGCCGACACCGGCATGGCGAGCGGCTTCGGCGACGGCGCGCGCGCCATCGACATGGATACGCTGCATATTGCCGCCCATCACGCCGACCAGATTGACGACTGCATCCGCCCCCTCGACCGCGCGCGCCACCGTGTCCGGCCGGGCGATATCGACCGCGACGAACTGGGTCTGGCCCAGGCCGCCCTGGGTGCGCAGGAAATAGGCCTGACGCGGATCGCGCTGCGCGATCCGCACCCGCGTTCCGTCACGCATCAACTCGCGTGCGACATAGCGGCCCAGAAAGCCCCCGCCGCCGATCAGCGTCACCAGCTTGTTCGTCATGCCCGTCCTTATTCGCCAGATTTTTCGTGCAACGCCCCTTTGCCCCGCAAAAAAGCCGTTGACAAGGATTCGAACCCTCCCCTAAAGGCGCGGGCCTACCCCGTGCCCAGATGGCGGAATTGGTAGACGCACCAGCTTCAGGTGCTGGCGATCGCAAGGTCGTGGAGGTTCGAGTCCTCTTCTGGGCACCACTTTCCAACATTGGTGGAAAATGTGAGGCGGCTGTCGAAAGACGGCCGCCGACACGTGCTTGTCGCGTTACTTTCGCGCGACGGGCCGAATTCGGTACCGATGTTTTCGGTCCCCCGGACCGGGCGACGATCGGGGCAACAATATGCTTGCCAATATTCCCCCCTTTGCGGATGACCGACCCGACAGCCGCAAGACAAGTTCGGTGACGGGGCGAAAGCGACGATGGTCCTGATCAAGACGGGATTGATCTATTTCGATCAGGCGATCCGCCAGGGATCGATCCGCAAGGCGGCGGAATCGCTCAACATCGCCTCATCGGCGGTCAATCGTCAGTTGTTGCAGCTGGAGGACGAACTTCAGGTGCAGCTGTTCGTCCGTATGCCGCGCGGCATACGCCCGACCGCGGCGGGCGAGGCGCTGCTCAGCTATATCCGGCGCTGGAAGCGGGAGAGCGTCGCGCTGCATCACGAAATGCTGCGGCTGCGCGGCGGGGAGCGGGGGCTGATCCGCATCGCCGCCGCCGAGAGCCTGGCCGACCAGCTCGTGCCCCGCGCCATCGCCCGCCACCAGGAACGCTTTCCCCTGATCGAATTCTCGCTACTGGCCGGGGACAATCACCGGGTGAAGGCGGAATTGCTGGCCAAGGAGGCGGACGTCATCTGCGCGTTCGACCTGACGGGCACCCCGCGCACCGCGACCGTGGCGCATGTCCAGACACCGATCGGCGTCATCGTACCGCCGGGCCACCCGCTCGCCGCGCTGGACCGGGTGACGCTCGCCGACTGTATCCCGCATCCGGTGGTGACGCCGAACGACGACTGGCTGAAGCAAAGCGTCCTCCACGACCTGTTCGACGCCAGCGACGTGCCGCTGAAGCGCATCGCCACGGTCGAGCGGATCGACACGCTGAAGAACCTGGTCCGCGCCGGCATCGGCATCGCCTTCCTCTCGCGCATCGGGCTGGAGCGCGAACTGACGGCGGGCGAGCTGTGCTGGGTGCCGCTGGCCGAGGGGATCGTCCGCCCGGCCAGCGTCTCGATGCTGCTGCAACGCGGGCGGGTGCTGCCCATCTATCTCAGCAGTTTCGTGGATATCCTGAAGGAGGAATTCGCGCTGCTCGGCGAATGACCGCCTATGCCGCCGCGCTCACCGCCACGGGCTCGGCCTCCGCCGCATCGGCCAGCCGCCGGGCCAGGAAGGCGCAGGCGATCAGCTGCCACTGGTGAAAGACCATGACCGGCAGCAGCACGATGCCGACCTGCGCGGGCGGGAACAGCACGCCCGCCATCGGCACGCCGGTCGCCAAGCTCTTCTTCGACCCGCAGAAGCGCATCACGACCGCGTCCGCCGGGGCCAGCTTCATCGCGCGCGCCATCACCCCGGTCAGCACCAGCACCACCGCCAGCAGCAGCGCACACCACCCCACCAACTCGGCCAGTTCCGCCGCCCCGACCCGCGACCACAGCCCCTCGCTCACCGCCGCGCCGAACGCGGTATAGACGACCAGCAGGATCGACCCGCGATCCAGCGTGGTGACCAGCCGCTTGCGCGCCGCGATCCACCCGCCGATCCAGGGGCGCAGCAAATGCCCGGCCGCGAACGGCACCAGCAATTGCAGGACGATGGTGCGCACCGAATCGAAGGACATCGCGACCCCGCCGGCGCCGGGCAACAGCAAGGCGGCCAGCGCGGGCGTGACGGCGATGCCCAGCAGGTTGGACAGCGACGCGCTGCACACCGCCGCCGCGACATTGCCGCGCGCGATGGCGGTAAAGGCGATCGAGGACTGCACCGTCGAGGGCAGCAGGGTCAGGAACAACAGGCCGGTCGCCAGGTTGGGCGCGGCCAGCCCGCCGATGACGAGGCCGAGCAGCGGGAAGATCACGAAGCTGGTCGCCAGGATTGCCGAATGCAGCCGCCAGTGCCGCACCCCCGCCAGCAGCGCGCTGCGCGACAGCTTCGCCCCGTGCACGAAGAACAAGGCGACGATGGCGGTATCGGCGACGATGTCGAAGAAGGGGACGCCGACCCCGCGCGGCGGCAGCAGCGTCGCGATCAGCACCGTCGCCAACAGCATCAGCACATAGGGTTCGATGGTGGCGAGCAGTCGGCGGATCATCGCGTCACTCCGGTACGAAACATGAAGGTCAACTGCCCCGATAGGTGGAATAGCTGTAGGGAGAGACGAGCAGCGGCACATGATAATGCCCCCCCGCCCCGGCGATGCCGAAGTCGATCGTCACCCGGTCCAGAAACGGCGGATCGGCCAGCGCGACCCCTTCGCTACGAAAATAATCCGCCACCGCGAAGCGCAGCGCATGGCGTCCCGACGACAGACGCAGCCCGGCCAGTTCCGGGCAGCGTCCATCGGCGTTGGTCAGCCCCTCGAACAGCCGCACGCCTTCCCCGTCGAGCAGGGTGACGACGACCCCCGCCGCCGGGCCGCCGCGCACCGTGTCGAGGACATGGGTGGACAGGGTCGCGCTCATGCCGACGCCGCCATGCGCGGCCAGGAGCCGATAAATTCGGGCTCGTCATAGTCCAGATAGGCCGCCATCATCGCGTCGCGGTCGTCGACGAACAACTGGTCGGCCACCCCCGCGACCAGCCGGGGCAGCGCGTGGCGAAGCCCCGACAGCGCCGAGGCGGACAGGCCCAGGCTGATCAGCCCCGAATAGTTGAACGCGAACAGCCCGTGCAACGCCGCCGCATGGGTGGGTTCGCGCGGCAGGAACTGGAAATTCGGGCCCAGATAGGGATGCGCGTCGATCAGCGGGTTGGCCCCTTCTACGGGGCGATAGCGGTCCGACCAGCGCGCGATGCCGTCGGCGACCAGCGCCAGTTCGGGCCGCAAGGCGGGATCGGTGACGAGGCCGGTGGACAGGACGAGGAAGTCGAACGTCTCGGTCCCCCGCGGAGTCGTCACCGCCACCCCCCCGCCGCTCTCCGCCACGTCGAGCCACGGCGTGCCGAGATGCAGGTGGAAGCCCGGCAGCGCCGAGGCGCGGTCGAACGTGTCGTTGGTCGGCGGCTGGCTGCGGTCGAAAAAGGCGACCATCATCCGGTATTTGGCGTCGTCGTCCAGCGCGGCGAAGCGACCGACGATGCCGCTGCGCTCCATATGCCGGATCGGATTGACGCGCGGCAAGGCGGGGCGGCGGACGAAGACATGCGCCTCCGCCACCCCGGCGGACAGCGCGGCATGGGCATTGTCGAACGCCGAGGCCCCCGCCCCCAGCAACGCGATCCGCTTGCCCGCCAGCGCGGCATAGTCGATGGCGGCGGAGGTATGGGCATAAAGCGTCGGGGCCAGACGGTCGCGCACCATCGGGGGGACGTGCCAATGGCCACCGCCCTGGATGCCGGTCGCCAGCACCACCTTGCGCGCGAGCAGCGGCGCATCGTCCGCCAGATGGACCCGGAACCTGCCCCCTAAGGGCTCGATCAACGTCACCCGCGCCTCGTTGCGCACCGGCAGGTTCAGCACCGCGCGATACCAGCGCAGATAGGCCATCCAGTCGCGCCGGGGGATCTTGTCCAGCGCCTCCCACCCCTCCGGCCCATGCTGCGCCTCCCAAAAGGCGCGGAAGGTCAGCGAGGGGATGCCGAAGTCGATGGCGGTCAGATGCTTGGGCGTGCGCAGCGTCATCATCCGCGCATAGGTGTCCCACGGCCCCTCATAGCCCGCCGGATTCTCGTCCAGCACCAGTATGTCGGACACCCGCTCACGCATCAGGCCGAAGGCCGCGCCCAGCCCGCTCTGCCCGCCGCCGACGATGATGACGTCGTGGACATGGCCCTCCGCATCGCTCTGCGGCCGAGTCCAGGCGGGGCCGCCATGCGCCAGGCGTTCGAGATCGGTCGCGACCTGCTGCGCCAAAGCGGCCAGGCCGATGGGATGGGTCATGACAGGGTCTCCAGTCGCAGGCGGACGATATGGCCGATCTCGGTCAGGGCGGTGGCGATCTCCGTCTCGCGGTCATGCTCCAGCCGCTCGGCCATGGCGCGAAGGATGCCCGCCCGGTCGGTCCGCCGGACGCAGATGACGAAGGGAAAGCCGAACCGCTCGCGATAGGCGGCATTGAGCGCATGGAAGTGCTCGAACTCCTGCGGGGTCATGCGGTCGAGCCCGGCGGACGCCTGTTCGCTCCGCGATTCGGCGGTCAGCGTGCCCGCGATGGCGGCGCGCCCGGCCAGTTCGGGATGGGCGCGGATCACCGACAGGCGCTCCTCGGGCGTGGCGTCGTCCAGCACCGCCATGATGGCTTCCGCCAGGTCGGGAAAGGGCCGCCGCGTCGCCACTCTCTCTACCACCCAGGGCGAATGTTCGACCACGCTGGCATAGCGGGCGACGAAGGCTTCGTCCGACAGGGTGTTGAAATCGGTCATGACCCGTTCCCCTCGATGGAGACATGCGCGGCCACCACCTTCCACCCATCGGCGAAGCGGACCCATGTCTGGCTCTGCCGCCCGCGCCTTGTGTCGCCGTCGCGGAAGAACTCGGCATTGGCGGTGGCATGGTCGCGGCCGAAGCTGTGGATCGCGACCTGGCCCAGCCGACGCTGCGGCGATCCGCCGCGCCCCTTTCGGAATTCGCGAATGGCCTCCGCGCCGTACAGCACCTCGCCCACGCCATAGCGGATGGTGCTGGGGTGATCGTGGAACAGCCGGTCCATCGCGGGCACGTCATCGGCCATCAGCGCGGCCTCATAGGTCAGGAAGGCGGCCGTCACCTCGGCCACCACTTGCGGGTCGTCGATTGTCATGCGGGGTGCACCTGTTGCCAGTGGCGGGCGATATCGATGCGGCGCGCGATCCAGGCGTCGCCGCTGGCGATCACATGGTCGACGAAGCGGGCCAGCGCCGCCGCGCGAGCCGGTCGCCCCGCGACGCGCCCGTGCAGCCCGATGGACATCATCCGGCCGCCCTCGGCGCGCAACTGCTCGAAGGTATCGCGTAGGTAGCGGAAAAAGGGCTCGCCATCGGCAAAGCCGTTATAGGCGACGAACTTCATGTCATTGGCGTCGAGCGTATAGGGTACGATCAACTGCGCCCGCCCGCCATTGGCCTCGGCATGGCGACGATCCCAATAGGGCAAGTCGTCGGCATAGCTGTCCGCATCATAGACGAACCCGCGCTCGGCGGCGACCAGGGCGGCGGTCGCGGGCGAGGTGCGCCCCTGATACCAGCCAAGCGGCCGTGTGCCGGTCAGCCGGGTGTGCAGCGCGATCGCCTCGGCGATATGCGCGCGCTCCACCTCGGGCGGGACATATTGATAGTCGATCCAGCGAAAGCCGTGGCTGGCAATCTCCCAATCGGCGGACAGCATCGCATCGACCGTCGCCGGATTGGCGGCCATGGCGGTGGCGACAGCAAAGGCCGTGACCGGCACCTGCCGCTCGGCGAACAGGCGATGCAGCCGCCAGAACCCGGCGCGCGCGCCATATTCGTACAGGCTTTCCATCGCCATGGCGCGCGCGGGGTGGCTGGCCGCGCCGACCATCTCCGACAGGAACGCCTCGGACCCGGCATCGCCGTTCAGGACGCTGTTCTCCGCGCCCTCCTCGACATTGACGACGAACTGCACCGCGACGCGCGCACCACCGGGCCAGCGGGGATCGGGCGGCGTCGGGCCATAGCCCACCAGGTCGCGCGCGGCGCTCATGCGGCATAGCTTTCGAGCGCGGCATCGACCCCGGCCCCAGCGGGCAGCGCCAGCCCCTCGGCCCTGAGCACCGCCTCCAGCGCGGCGAGGGTCAAAACCACCTTATGCTTCATGGCGTTATATCCCATCGCGCCGATCCGCCACATCCGGCCCTGGAGCGGGCCGAAGGCGGTGCCGATCTCGATCTCGAAATCCTGGCGCATCCGGGCGCGCACCCGCTCGCCGTCCACCCCTTCCGGGATCAGGATGCCGGTGACGTTGGTCATGCGGAAACGGTCGTCGCCGAACACCTCCAGCCCCAGCGCCCGTGCGCCCGCCACCACCGCCCGACCCGCCGCCGCATGGCGCGCGAACCGCGCCTCCAGCCCTTCGCCCAGCGCGATCCGGGCGCATTCGCGCGCGCCATACAGCATGGTCGTCGCCTCGGTATGGTGGTTCAGCCGCTTTTCCGACCAATAGTCCATGACCATGGCGAGATCGAAATAGTTGGAGCCGATCCGCACGCCCCCCGCATCGGCCAGGTCGTCGCGGCGAATGCCCTTTTCGACATGGCGACGGCTGAGGATATGCTCGGCGGCGCGGGGCGAGACGGTGATCGGCGCCGAGCCCGACGGACCGCCCAGGCATTTCTGCAAGCCGCCGGTCACGATGTCCGCGCCCCAGCGGTCGGTGGCGATCTCCATGCCCCCGATGGTCGCGGTCGCATCGACATAGAGATACGCCCCCGCCGCGCGGGCCAGTGCCCCCACCCCGTCGAGCGGCTGCGCCATGGTGGTCGAGGTATCGCCATGGACGCAGGCGACGACCATCGGCTCGGTGCGGGCAATGGCCTCGGCAATGGCGTCGAGCGGCACCGTCTGCCCCCAGGGCACCGACAGCCGCTCGACCTGCGCGCCGATCCGCTCGCCGATTTCCTGCAACAGCAACCCGAAACGGCCGAAATCAATGACCAGCAGCCGGTCGCCGGGCGCGAGCAGCGACACCAAGGACGCCTC
Source organism: Sphingomonas sp. GM_Shp_1 (assembly GCF_026540895.1). Lineage (GTDB taxonomy): Bacteria > Pseudomonadota > Alphaproteobacteria > Sphingomonadales > Sphingomonadaceae > Sphingomonas. The sequence goes on from NZ_JALNUR010000022.1 coordinate 28,560, forward strand.
GATGGCGGCGCGCGCGGTGCCGTCGACCAGGAAGGTCCAGTGATTGTCGGTGCCGAACACCGGGCGGTACAGCGCCATCACCTGGTTCATGTAGCCGGTCATTTCCGGGTCGAACTGGCCGAGCAGATCGGCGCTCATCGCGCGCAGCACACGCGGATGGGCATTGACCGGCCCCGGCCCCATCAACAGGCGCTGCGGCGGGTCGATTTCGCCGAAAAGGTCAGGCGTCACGATATTTGTCTCCCAAAAGCGCGATAAAGCCGCGCATCGCGGCCAGGGCGGCATCGGCATCCGCCGGATCGACATGCTCGGCCGGATGATGGCTGACCCCTCCGGCACAGCGCAGGAACAGCATCGCGACGGGGCCGAGCGCCGCCATCGCCATCGCGTCATGCCCCGCCCCCGACATCAGCCGCCGGGCAGGCTGCCCGGTCGCCCGGATCGCGGTGTCGAGCAACTTCATCAGCCGCGGATCGCACGGGGTGGGGGGCAAGTCGTGGATCGTCGCGACGGTGAGCGCGACGTCGCGCTCGCGGGCGATGGCCTGCATCGCCTCGCCGATGGCGGCGGCGGCCCGGTCGCGCCGCGCGGTGGTCCCGGCGCGGATGTCGACGGTGAAGCGCGCCTCGCTCGCGATCACATTCGCCGCGCCCGGCGCGACCGCCATCCGCCCGACCGTCGCCACCAGTTCGGAATTGTCGGCCAGCGCAATGTCCTCGATTGCCGCGACCATCCGGGCACTGGCGGCCAGCGCGTCACGACGCAGGGGCATCGTCACCGTCCCGGCATGGCCTGCCACGCCCGTCACCGTCACCTCCAGACGGAGTTGCGCCGCGATGCCGGTGACGGTGCCCAGCGCCAGCCCCTCGGCCTCCAGCACCGGGCCCTGCTCGATATGCGCCTCCAGATAGGCGAGCATGGTGCCCGGCGCGCGGGCGGCGGTGGCAAGCGCCTCCGCCCGGCTACCGAACTCGCCGAGCGCAGCATCGACACTGATCCCTTCCGCATCGGCCATGTCGGCCGCACCGGGCGGCAACGTACCCGCGACCGCGCGGCTGCCCAGCATCGCGGCAGGGAAGCGCGACCCCTCCTCGTCGCCGAAGCCGATCACTTCGATGGCGAAGGGTAGACGGCGGCCCTCGGCATTGAGCGCCGCGACGCATTCGATGCCTAGCATCACGCCCAGCGGCCCGTCATAGGCCCCACCGTCGCGGACGCTGTCCAGATGGCTGCCGATCACCAAAGCGGGGGCGTCGGGGCGATCCCCCTCATAGCGGCCGACCAGATTGATCGCGGCGTCGCGGCGCACCGTCATGCCCGCCTCTTCCATCCACGCACCCACCCGTTCGATGGTCACACGATAGGCGGGGGTCAGCCAGCCGCGAAACAACCTGTCGGGCGAGTCGCTATAAGGGGCGCGCGACAGTTCGAGGCAGCGGGCGGCCGCTCGGGCCCCGGATGCGCTCACCATGTCGCCACCATCCCGTCGCTGCGCGGGTCGGTCGCGCCCTCGATCAGGCCGCCCGGATGGCGCAGGATCGCCCCGGCATGGCCCATCATCGACGACCAGCCGGGGACCGTCTCGACCACATGGCCCGCCGCGCGCAGTTGCTCGTAGAGCGCCGGGTCGAACCCCTCTTCGATCTTCAGCGTGGTGCTCTGCTCGCCCCAGGTCCGCCCCAACAGCCAGCGCGGCGCATCCACCGCCGCCTGCAAGGGCTGGCCGAAGACAGCATGGCGGGTGAAGATCGCCGCCTGGGTCTGCGGCTGCCCCTCGCCCCCCATCGTGCCATAGGCCATGACCCGACCGTCCTCGAACCGGGCCAGCGCGGGATTCAGCGTGTGGAAGGGCCGCGCGCCGGGCCGCAGACGGTTGGGGCCGTCGCCGTCCAGCGCGAAAGAGCATCCCCGATTCTGCCAGGTGATGCCGGTGCGCGGCAGGACGATACCCGATCCGAATTCGAAATAGGTGCTCTGGATGCAGCTCACGACCTGCCCGCGCGCATCGGCCGCGCCGAACCAGGTGGTGTCGCCCAACGCCGGGGGATGCGGCCAGGGCGCGGCGCGGTCCGGGTCGATGGCGCCCGCCATCCGGTCGAGCGCGGCCGCATCGTCCAGCAAGGCCTGCGCATCGACGGTCATCGTCGCCGGATCGCCGACATGCGCGTCGCGCCAGCGAAACGCCTGTTTGGTCGCCTCGACCAGCCGATGGACATGATCGAACCCGTCATACGTCGCCGCCCCCAGCCGGTCGAACAGCGCCAGGATCAGGAGTGCCGCCACCCCTTGCGTCGGCGGCGGCAGGTTGAACAGGCGCGCGCCCGTGATGTCCACGGCGAGCGGCTCGACCGCCCGCGCGGCGAAGGCGGCGAGGTCGGCGGCCGCAAGGGGGCTGCCGAGGGTCGCAAGGTCGGCGGCGATGTCCTGCGCCAGCGCCCCCCGATAAAAGCCGTCCAGCCCCTCGCCCGCCAGCCGCTCCAGCGTCGTCCCGAGAGCGGGCTGGCGGAAGATGTCACCCTCGGCAAGCGGTCGCCCCTCGGGCTCGAACACCCGCGCATAATCGCCGGGCAGATCGCGCAGCGCCGTCGAGGCGGCGGCGGCGACCTGCGCGCCTCCGGCGGTGACGGCCACCCCGGTCCGTGCATGGTGGATCGCATCGCGCAACAGCCGGTCCAGCGAAAGGGTCGCACCGCTTTGCGTCAAGGCCGCCTGCCATCCCGCAACGGTGCCTGCCACGGTGTTCGCCGCCAGGGGCCCGCGCCACGGGATCGTCGCATGGTCACGGTACAAAGCCCGATCCGCCGCCAGCGCCGCCGCGCCGCATCCGTCGATGGCCCAGGTCCGTCCGTCCGGCTCGGCGACCAGCCAGAAGCCGTCGCCGCCGATCCCGGTCATATGCGGATAGACGACCGCCAGGCAGGCGGCGGTCGCCACCGCCGCCTCGACCGCCGAGCCCCCCTCGGCCAGCACGTCGCGCCCGGCCTGCGCCGCCAGATGATGCGGCGCGCTGACCATGCCGCGTAAGGAACGGGGAGTCGCGCGCATCATGCCGCCTCCCTCGGGGCGGGCGTACAGGCGACCAGCCCCGCCGCGACCAGGTCCGCCGCCGTCTTGAACAGCAATGCCTCGCGCCCCGGAGCGGCGATCAACTGCACTCCGATGGGCATCGCTGCCTCGGGCTGGCGGAGCGGCACCGACAGGATCGGCACGCCCGCCAGGCTTAGCGGCTGGGTATGCAGGCCCAGATCGGCGCGCGCCGACAGGGTCTGGCCGTCGATCACGATGGTCGTCGCGTCGATCCGGGGGGCGGGCATCGGCGTCGCGGGGGCGAGCAACAGGTCGTGCGTGGCCAGCGCCTCGCCCAGTTCCTCGGTGAAGCGCCGCGCCACCGCCTCCGCCTCGCGCACCGCCGCGACCGGCTGGAGCGCGCCCGCGATCAGCCGGTCGCGCGTTGCCGGGTCGAACGCCATCGCGTCATGGCGCAGCGCCGCCAGATGGCGATGCCCGCCCTCCGCCCCGGTCAGCACGAACCCGGCCGAGCGCGCGGCAGCAGCGGAGGGCAACTCGACCGACGGCCCCGCCCCCAGATACTCGGCGATCCGCGCGATCCCGGCGAGCACCGCCGGATCGGCCAGCCCCGCAAACCATCCGCCCAGCGCCGCGACCCGCAGCGGTCCCGCAACGGGCGACAACGTCCCGCCCATCACCTCATGCGCGACAGCCAGATCCTCGGGCGAACGGGCAAAGCAGCCCACCGTGTCCAGCCGCTCGACAAAGGGATAGACGCCCTCGACCGACAAGGCCCCGAAACTGGGCCGCAAACCATAGATGCCGCACAGGCTGGCGGGCACGCGGATCGACCCGTTGGTGTCCGATCCCAGCGCCAGCGGCACCAGCCCCGCCCCCACCAGCGCCGCCGATCCACCCGACGATCCGCCAGCCAGCCGCTCGGGGTCGTGCGGGTTGCAGGTGGTGCCGTAATGGGTGTTCTCGGTCGAGAAGCCATAGGCGAACTCGTCCATATTGGTCGTCGCGACCAGCACCGCTCCGGCCGCGCGCAGTCGGACGACGACCTCGGCATCGCGGGTCGCGGGCGGCGCGGCAGCCCGTTGCCGCGCCCCGGCGGTGGTCGTCTCTCCGGCGATGTCGAACAGATCCTTGACCGCGAAGGGCACCCCCGCCAGCGGCCCCGGATCGCCCCCGGCGGCGACCCGCGCATCGACCCGCTCGGCATCGGCCAGCGCATGGCCATGCAACAACCGGGTGGCGGCGTTGAGCGCGCCTTGCGCGGCTATGCTGTCGAGCGTCTCCACCGCCATCGCTCGCGCGGAACGCCGCCCCGCGCGGACATCGGCGGCGATGCCGAGAGCCGTGTCCATTACTGCGCCTCCCCCTGGGCCGCGTCCCTGACGACGGCATGGTGCCTCGCCAGCAGCCGCTGATTGGCCACCACCCCCTTCACCGCCGCCGCTGGCAGGACCAGTCCCAGCCGCTCGGCCAGCAGCATGGCGAGCCGCCGTTCCTCTTCGGTCGCCTGGGTCATGGGGTCGTGCCTCCGTGAATGATCCGTCAAGGTGTTAGCGTCGCCGAACCACTCTCCAGAAGCGCAATATTCCGCCCCGAGCGTACGCATTTTTCGCGCACTCCCGGCGCGACATCAATCGAAGGACTGGCGCTCGAACCGGTCGAAGTCGCGTTCCAGCCGGGCCTCAAGCCGCGCCTTGGCATGGGTAGCGGTGAAGGCGCGGCAGCTGTCCGAGGCAAGGTCGCGACAGGCCGCGACGCGGGGACCGCCTGCGCGGTCCTGCCACAGGCTCGCGCCCGGCAGGAACGCATAATGGAGCGAATCGCGGGCCATCTGCTTCAGGTCGGGGTAGCGCAGCTTTTGCTCGGTCACGGCGCGCAGATATTCGTTGGTCATGTCGCTGCGCGAGACGCCTTCGTCGTCGGTCGACAGCACCACCGGCACCCCCGCCTGGCGATAGAGCGACAGCGGATGGTCACGCCCCTTCACGCCCAGGATCACCGCATTGCTGGTCAGGTTGATCTCCACCGCCACCCGGTCGCGCGCCATGCGGGCCAGCAGCGCGCGGGCATCGGTTTCATAGGCGATGTCGACGCCGTGCCCGATCCGCTTGGCGCCCGCGACCTCCACGGCATCGTGGATGTGGAACGCCAGGTCGCGCGGCGGCACCAGCCCCAGCGTCAGCTCGCCCGCATGGAGCGACAGCGGCACCGCCGGATAACGCTGCTTCAGGAAGCGCAGCATCCGCATGTGCAGCGCATAGTCGCGGATCGCGACCGGATCATGTTCGGGCGCGACGATGTTGACCGCGACGAAACGCGGATCGGCCTGCACCAGCGCGAAGCCCAGCGCGAGCTCGGCGAACACCTGCACCGGCGGCCGGGTGCGGATGGCCGCGTATTGGTAGCGAATTTCGGTCGCGCAAGACGGCTTCGGGGTGGCGGTGGCGCAACCGTCGATCGCCGCGACCTCGGCGTCATAGCGGTCATATTCCGCGCGGGTCGCCTGCACCGCGCCCGGCAGTTCGGGCGCGATGCGGTCGTACAGCGCGGCGAGATCCCGCACATCGCCCTCGCCGATCTTCGCCAGCAGCGGCTGCGTCGCCACCGAGCCGGTGCTCAGCTCGGCATAGGACACGCCGTCGGCCGCCGCCTGTTGCCGGGCGAGCGCGATCACCTGGCCCCCGTGCCGCGCGGCGATGGGCCAGAAGGCGGCGAAAGTCGAAAAGAAGCGGTCATAGCCCGTCACGCGCGGGTCGCCGGTCCCTGCCTCATGGCCGCGCGTGGAGAAGCCGTCGATGAATCCCGCATAGCGCGGGTAATCCCGCTCCAGCCCCGCCGCCGCGACCCGGCCCGGCGCGTCGCAGGGCGGCGGCGCGACGCCGACCGGCTCGGTCGACAGGCACAGCCCGTCCGCCGCCGCCCAGCGCAGCATATCCTCGGCATAGATCGCACCGCCCGCATGATTGTGCAGGTCGCCGCCCTTGGGCATGGCTTGCAGGAACAGGCGCAGGCGCGGCGGGCTGTCGGCAATACGGTCGAGATAGGCTGCCGCCCTGCCCTCGGGCGTCTCCGGGGTACGCGACACAGCCGCCCCGCCGGAAAGACCCATGGCCAGGATCATCACGCTCGCCGCACCGGCACGCACACGCGCCCAGCCGCCATTGCCACCGGCGTTCATCCGCTATTCCCCCTTGATGATGCCCGCCTGTCTAGGGACCGCGTCCGGCTGCGCCCATCGCAATATCCGGCACGTCGCGTTGCCGGAAAACGCGCGGTGGCCGACCCATATCGCGTACGCTTCCCTCTCCCCTGGACAGGGGAGAGGGTTAGCGGAGCTTGCCAGCTATGCTGGCTAGCGCAGCTTGGGTGAGGGGTCGAGCGAGCCCACAGGCTCGCGCGCTCGCACCTGCGAGCGCCCACCCCTCACCCAGCTCCGACTAAGCCTTTGCTCCCGCAAAGGCCAAGTCTGCGCAACCCTCTCCCCTCTGCGAGGGGAGAGGGAAGGTTAGGTATCGAGGAACGGCGAAGGGTGCGCGCATTTTTGCAACGATGGATGAAAATGATTGATGTAGATCGCGCGGCCTCTCGCTGGCATCACGGGAAGGACGGGGTTTTCCGGGGGATGGCATGACGGACAGGGCGAGTGACGAACGGGCGGAGTCCAATTTGCTGGAACGCCGCTTCCAGCTGACCGCGCGCGGCACCTCGGCCCGGACCGAGATATTGGCGGGCGTCACCACCTTTCTGACCATGGCCTATATCGTGCTGGTCAACCCGGTGATCCTGGGACAGGCCGGAATGCCGGTCGCCGCCGTCGCCGCCGCCACCTGCTTCGCCGCCGCGTTCGCCTCGATCCTGATGGGTATGGTCGCCAATGTGCCGCTGGCGCTGGCGCCGGGCATGGGCCTGAACGCCTATTTCAGCTTCACCGTGGTGCAGCAGATGGGCATCCCCTGGCCGATCGCGCTGGGATGCGTGCTGATCTCGGGCTTCTGCTTCCTGGTGCTCACGCTGACCGGGGTGCGGCAGTTGATCGTGTCGGTCATCCCGCCGCATCTGTTCGCGGCGGTGGCGGGCGGGATCGGCCTGTTCATCGGGTTCATCGGGTTGAAGAATGCCGGGATCGTCGTCGCCAGCCCCGCGACCCTGGTGGCGCTGGGCCCGCTGACCCAGCCGGGGGCGGCGCTGGCGCTGCTCGGCCTGGTGCTGATCGGGGTCTTGAGCATCTGGAACGTGCGCGGCGCGATGTTGATCGGGATCGTCGTCACCACCGTCATCGCCTGGATCGCCGGGCAGGTCACGGTGAAGCCCGAGCCCTATAGCCTGACCATGTTGACCGAGACCGCGTTCCGGGTCGACCTGGCGGGCGTGTTCGGGGTCGGCGGGCGGCATGGGCTGGGCCTGTTCGAGATATTGTTCGTGTTCCTGTTCGTCGACCTGTTCGACAATATCGGCACGCTGGTCGCGGTGACCAAGCGCGCCGGGCTGATCGACGCGGGCGGACGCATCCCCAAGCTGAACCGCATCCTGCTGACCGATGCGGTGGCGACGATGGTCGGCGCGGTGGTGGGGACCAGCACCGTCACCAGCTATGTCGAGAGCGCGGCGGGCGTACAGGCGGGCGGGCGCACCGGGCTGACCGCCGTGGTCACGGGGGTGCTGTTCCTGCTCACCATGTTCGTCGCCCCCTATGCGCAGCTGGTGCCGCTGGCCGCCACCGCGCCCGCGCTGATCGTGGTCGGCGGGCTGATGCTGTTGCCGCTGGTCGAGATCCACTGGGACGATCCGCAGGCGGCGATCCCGGCCTTTCTGACGGTCGCTATGATCCCGCTGACCTTCTCCATCGCCAACGGCTTGGCCTTCGGCATCACCGCCCATGCCCTGTTGAAGGCGATGCGCGGGCAGGCGACGCGGGGCGACTGGTTCCTGTTCCTGCTCGCCGCGCTGTTCGTCGCGCGCTTCGTATGGATGGGGGGAGCGTGAGGCGATGACGATCCGCTTCCTCCTCGACGACGAGGTCGTGACGGTCGCCGACGCCGATCCGACCGCGACCCTGCTCGACCATCTGCGCTATCGCCTGCGCCGCACCGGCACCAAGGAGGGTTGTGCCGAGGGGGATTGCGGCGCCTGCACCGTGCTGCTCGGCGAGGCGGTGGGCGAGACCGTCGCCTGGCGCGCGGTCAATGCCTGTATCCTGTTCCTGCCGATGGTCGACGGCAAGGCGGTGATGACCGTCGAGAGCCTGTCGCAGGGGCGCGCGCCGACCCCGCTCCAGTCGTGCATGGCGCGCAACGGCAGCTCGCAATGCGGTTTCTGCACGCCGGGCTTCGTCATGTCGTTGCACGGCCGGGCGATCGGGGCGGCGGGGCATGACCTGCCGGTCGCCGATGTGATCGCGGGCAATCTGTGCCGGTGCACAGGATATGGCCCGATCCTGGCCGCCGCCGAGGAGACCCCGCCCGCCCCGCGCGACGACCGGGCGCTGGTCGCCGCGTTGCGCGACCTTCGCACCGACGAGGCGACAGGCTGGTTCGCGCCGCGCTCGGTGGACGATCTCGCCGCGCTGTTGCTCGAACGCCCCGATGCGCGGTTGATCGCCGGGGCCACCGATGTCGGGCTGTGGGTGACGAAGGGGCTGCGCGATATCGGCACCCCGGTCTTCATCGGCGACATCCCCGAGTTGCGCAGGATCGAGGAGAATGCCGCCGGGGTCACGCTGGGCGCGGCGGTGCGTTATGCCGAGGCGCATGGGGCGCTCGCACGGCTGCACCCCGATCTGGGCGAGCTGGTGCGGCGGATCGGCGGATTGCAGGTCCGCAATGCCGGGACCATCGGCGGGAACATCGCCAATGGCTCGCCGATCGGCGACGGGCCCCCGGCGCTGATCGCGCTCGGTGCCTCGCTGGTCCTTCGCCGGGGCGAGGAGCGCCGGACGCTGGCGCTGGAGGATTATTTCCTCGCCTATGGGCGGCAGGACCGCGCGCCGGGCGAGTTTATCGAGCGGGTCCACATCCCCCACCCCGCCCCCGATGCCATCGTCCATATCTCGAAACTCTCGCGCCGGTTCGACAGCGACATCTCGGCGGTGTGCGGCGCGTTCCACCTGAAGATGGAGGACGGCATCGTCGCGGAGGCGCGGGTCGCGTTCGGCGGGATGGCCGCGACCCCGCGCCGCGCGGGCGGTTGCGAGGCGGCGCTGACCGGCCTGCCCCTGTCCGAAGCGACCATCGCCCGCGCGGTCGCCGCGCTGAACGAGGATTTCGATCCGCTGACCGATGTGCGCGGCAGCGCGGCCTATCGGCGCGAAGCGGCGGGCAACCTGCTCTGGCGGCTCTGGCACCGTGAACGGGGCGAGCCCGTGTCGGTGCAGGCGCTCTGCCGATGACCGCGCCCAAACCCTCGCTCCCGCATGACAGCGCGCCGCTGCACGTCACCGGCGCGGCGCGCTATATCGACGACGAGCCCGAGCCCGCCGACCTGCTCCACCTCGCCTTCGGCCAGGCGACGGAGACCCATGCCGCGATCACCGCCATCGACCTGGACGCGGTGCGCGCCGCCCCCGGCGTGGTGGCGGTCTTCACGGCGGCAGACATTCCCGGCCATAACGATGTCAGCCCGGTCGCGCATGACGACCGGCTGCTGGCCGATGGCGAGATACTGTATCGCGGCCAGCCGGTGTTCCTGGTGGCGGCGACCAGCCGGGACGCGGCGCGGCGGGCGGCGCGGCTGGGCAGGATCACCTACGCCCCCCGCCCGGCGCTGCTCTCGATCACGGAGGCGCGCGCCGCCGCATCGCTGATCGAACCCACCCAGCGCATGGCGCGCGGCGACGCCGCCGCCGCGCTGGCCGCCGCGCCGCATCGCCGGTCGGGCGGCTTCACCATGGGCGGGCAGGATCACTTCTACCTTGAGGGCCAGGTCGCGCTCGCGCGGCCGGGCGAGGACGGGCAGGTCCATATCGCCAGCTCGACCCAGCATCCCAGCGAAGTGCAGCATCTGGTCGCCGACCTGCTGGGCGTCAGTTCCGCCGACGTCACGGTCGAGGTCCGCCGCATGGGCGGCGCGTTCGGCGGCAAGGAGACCCAGGCCGCGCCCTTCGCCGCCGCCGCCGCGCTGGTCGCCGCCAAGACCGGGCGGCCCGCCAAGTTCCGCTGCGACCGTGACGACGACATGGTGCTGACCGGCAAGCGCCATGAGTTCGAGGTCGGCTATGATGTCGGCTTCGACGAGGACGGTCATGTGCTGGGTCTGTCCCTGACGCTGGCGTCGCGGTGCGGCGCGACCGTGGACCTGTCGCCCGCGATCAACGACCGCGCCATGTTCCATGCGGACAATAGCTATTGGCTGCCCGCCATCGAGATCGTCTCCGAACGGCTGAAGACGCACACCGTCTCCGCCACCGCCTTTCGCGGCTTTGGCGGGCCGCAGGGGATGCTGGCCATCGAGCGGGTGATGGATGTCGTCGCCGCCGCGCTGGGTCGCGATCCGCTGGATGTGCGCACCGCCAATCTCTATGGGCCGGGGCGCGACGTGACACCCTATGGCATGACCGTCGCCGACAATATCGCGCCCGCGCTGATCGACCGGCTGCGCCATGACAGCGATTACGATGCCCGCCGCGCCGCCGTGCGCGACTTCAACGCGCGCCACACCGTCCTGAAAAAGGGCATCGCGCTGGCGCCGGTGAAGTTCGGGATCAGCTTCACCACCACCCATCTGAACCAGGCGGGCGCGCTGGTGCACCTTTATGCCGATGGCAGCATCCAGGTGAATCACGGCGGCACCGAGATGGGCCAGGGCCTGTATATCAAGGTCGCGCAGGTGGTGGCGGACGTCTTCGCCGTGCCCGCCGATCGGGTGCGCATCACCGCGACCCGCACCGACAAGGTGCCCAACACCTCCGCCACCGCCGCGTCCTCGGGCGCGGACCTGAACGGCATGGCGACGTTCCGGGCCGCCTCCACCATCCGCGACCGGCTGGCGGGCGTCGCAGCGTCGATCGGCGGCTGCACGCCGGAGGAGGTGCGCTTCACGCCCGAAGGAGTCGTGGCGGGGGCGGAGACGATCCCCTTCGCCACCTTGTGCCGCAAGGCGCATCTGGCGCGCGTGTCGCTGTCCTCGACCGGCTTCTACGCGACGCCCGACATCGCCTATGACCGCGCCGCGCATCGCGGGCGGCCCTTTTATTATTTCGCGTACGGCGCGGCCTGTGCCGAGGTGGTGGTCGACACGCTGACCGGCGAGCATCGGGTGCTGGCGGTCGACATCCTCCACGATGTCGGGCGGTCGCTCAATCCGGCGATCGACCTGGGCCAGATCGAGGGTGGGTTCCTGCAAGGCCAGGGCTGGCTGACCACCGAGGAGCTGGTCTTCGCGGCGGATGGCCGGTTGCTGACCCATTCGCCCGCCACCTACAAGATTCCCACCGCCGCCGACCGGCCCGGCCGCCTGTCCATCACCCTGTGGGACGGCGAGAATGTCGAGCCAACCATCCACCGCTCCAAGGCGGTCGGCGAGCCGCCCTTCATGCTCGCCCAATGCGTCCTGTCGGCGCTGGGCGAAGCGGTGGCCGCTACCGCGCCCGAACGGCGCGCCTTCCCCCCGCTCGACGCCCCCGCTACGCCCGAGGCGATATTGCGCGCGATCGCGGCCCACAGGGCATGACGGCCTGGGCGGCGCGGCTGCGCGCGGGGGACGCGCCGCTGGCGCTGGTCACGATCCTCGCCACCGAAGGCTCCGCGCCGCGCGGGGCGGGGACGCGGATGGTGGTGAGCGACACCGCGTCCTTCGACACGATCGGCGGCGGCGCGCTGGAGCACCGGGCCATCGAACAGGCCCGCGCGATCCTGGCCCATCCCCCGGGGAGCTGGCGGGTGCAGGATTATCCGCTCGGGCCGCTGCTCGGCCAATGCTGTGGCGGGCGGGTGCGGTTGCTGATCGAGCGGGTCGACCCCGCCGCGCTCGACTGGATCGAGGCCGTGGAGACCAGCACGACGCTCACGACCGAATTGCATCCGACGCACATCGCCCGCCGCCCGGACCCCATGGCGGTGGTCCGGCCCCTGTCGGCGCGCGGCGAGCGGCCCGCCGCGGGCGCCTGCTGGGCGGAACGACCCGGCCAGTGGCAGCGACCGCTCTATCTGTTCGGGGCCGGGCATGTCGGACAGGCGATAGCGCGCCGCATCGACGGCCTGCCCCTGCGGCTCGCCTGGTTCGACAGCCGGGAGACGATGGCCGATCTGCCGGGCGTGACCATCGTCGAAGAGGACCGCCTGCCCGACTGTATCGCCGAAGCGCCGGACGAGGCCGCGATCCTGATCCTGACCCATGACCATGGGCTCGACTATGCGCTCACCCGCGCCGCGCTGACGCGGTCGCCGCTCGCCTTTGTCGGGCTGATCGGATCGGCGACCAAGCGCGCCCGCTTCCTCGCCCGGCTGGCCCGCGAGGCAGTGCCGGACGAAGCCATCGCCCGGTTGACCTGCCCCATCGGCCTGCCGACCATCGCGGGCAAGGAACCCGATGTGATCGCGCTGTCGGTCCTTGCCCAGCTTCTGGCGCTCGGGCCCGCTGCCACCCCCGCCATGCCAGAGTTGCCATGACCCTACGCCTTTTCCGTGCCGAGCTGCTGTCGGTCGCCACCGATCCCGCCAAAGACCCCGATGCGATTCGGCATGAGCCCGACGGGCTGCTCGCGGTCGAGAACGGGCTGGTCGTCGCGCGCGGCGATTACGCCACCCTGGCCCCGCGCTTCGCCGGGCTGTCGGTCGAGCAACTCCCCGGTCTGGTCGTGCCCGGCTTTGTCGATGCGCATGTCCATTATCCGCAGATGGACCGGATCGCCTCACACGGCGAACAGCTGCTCGACTGGCTGGAGCGGCATATCTTTCCCGCCGAGATGGCCTTTGCCGATCCCGGCCATGCCGCCAGCGTCGCCAGCGCCTTCCTGACCGAGTTGCTCCGCCACGGCACGACCAGCGCTTTGGTCTTTCCGACCGTGCATCCGGGATCGGTCGATGCGCTGTTCGACGCGGCGCTGGAGCGGCGGATGCGCATCCTGTCGGGCAAGGTGCTGATGGACCTCGGCCCCGAGGGGCTGCGCGACACGGCCGAAAGCGCGCGAGCGGACAGCGAGGCGCTGATCCGCCGGTGGCGCGGGCGCGGGCGGCTGGGCTATGCGGTGACGCCGCGTTTCGCGCTCACCTCCTCGGACGAGCAACTCGTGCAGGCCGCCGCCGTGCTGGAGGCCCACCCGGACGTGCTGCTGCACACCCATCTGGCCGAGAACCGGCACGAATGCGCCGCCGTCGCCCAGCGTTTCCCGGACGCGCACGACTATCTCGACGTCTATGACCGGTTCGGGCTGGTCGGCCCCCGCTCGGTCTTCGCACACGGCATCCACCTGACCGACCGTAGCTGCGCCCGCATCGCCGAGGGGGGGGCGGGGATCGCGGTCTGCCCGACCTCCAATCTCTTCCTGGGGTCGGGCTTCTTCAATTTCGGACAGGCCGACGCGCATGGGATGCGGCTGGGTCTGGGCAGCGACATTGGTGCGGGCACGTCCTTCTCGATGCTCCACACCGCCGGGGTCGCCTATCAGGCGGCGCTCGCCCGCGAGATGCGGCTCGATCCGTTCCGCGCGCTGTATCTGGCGACGGCGGGCAGCGCGGCGTTGCTCGGCATCGCCGACCGGGTGGGCGGGCTCCAGCCGGGGCAGGAGGCCGATTTCGTCGTGCTGGACGAGGCGGCCACGACGCTGCTCGCGCGGCGGACCGCCGGGGCCGATCTGGCGGCGCGGCTGTTCGCGATGCAGGTGCTGGGCGACGACCGCACCGTGCGACGCACCTATGTGCTGGGCGAATGCGCCTGGGATCGGGGGATGGGATGATGCGGGTGTTGAAGATTCTGCTGTGGAGCCTGTTGCTGGGGGCGACAGCGCCCGTGCTGGCGCAGGCACCGGAGGGTCGCCGGATGGTGATCGTCGACGACGAAGGCTTCGGTCTGGGCCATGTGATGCTGCTCGACGCGCCGGGTGTCGAGGTGCTGGGCATCACCACCGTATCCGGCAATGTGTGGGCCAACCGCGCGACCGCCATGGCGCTGAAGGGCGTCGAGCGGATGAACCGCAACGTTCCCGTCGTACAGGGCGCGACCTATCCGCTGGTCAATTCCGAGGCGCTGACCGAACGCTGGGAAGCGCTGTACGGCAAGCTGACCTGGAAGGGCGCGTGGATGAAGCAATGGGTCGAGCCGACCCAGCAGAGCACCCCGCCCTATCACCGCGCCGACGATCCCGTCGACCTGCCCGGCGGCAACCCGACCCGCCGCCCCTCGCCCGAGATCGCCGCCAATTTCCTGCTCCGCATGGTGCACGAGCATCCGGGGCAGGTGACGATCATCGCCATGGGGCCGCTGACCAATCTGGCGCTGGCGCAGCGGCTCGACCCGGCCTTTGCCGGACTGGCCAAGGAGCTGGTCTATATGGGCGGCAGCTTCAATCCGCGTCAGGTGCGCAAGGGCGTATCGGCGGACCAGTTCGCGCGCGAGTTCATCCACTCCCCCCGCCGCGAGTTCAACGCGCGCTTCGATCCCGAAGCGGCCAGCATCGTGTCGCGCAGCCCGTGGCGGCGCATCACCGTGGTGCCCTCCGACCCGTCGACCGCGACCGAGTTGACCCCGGCGCTGATCGCCAAGCTCCGCGCCGTATCGCCGCCCGCCATCGCCGCCTGGATCGGCGGGATGGAGCCCGGCTTTCCAATGTGGGACGAGATCGCCGCCGCGGTCTGGCTGGACCCGACGCTCGTCACCGGGCGGCAGAGCGCCTTCGTCGACTATAATACGCAGTTCGGGCCCGGCTATGGCGACACGCTGTCGTGGAATGAGGGCTATCAGCCCGGCCTGGGCGAGCAGCGCGCCGAGGTGGTCCGCGCGATCGATCCCGTCCGGCTGGAGGCGCTAATGCTGCGCCTGATGGCGCGGCCCGCCCGGCGGTAGAGGGGATCAGCATTCACCTATTCCTCCCCTTGCAGGGGAGGAATGGCCCCCCTTCCACGCCCGTGGATCAGCCTCTACGACGCAGGCGGGATGTAGGCGAACTGGCTGAATCGCGCCTCGATTTCGCGCATCACCATCGCGGCGGCGTACGAGGGCGTCCGCGCCGTCGCCGTGCATAGCGCCAGCGTCATCGGGCGCAGCACCTTATCCGTGATGCGGGTAAAGGCCAGCGTGCCGGCGCGAACCTCGGTCGTCACGTCCAGCGAGGTGAGGATGCCGACACTGTCCCCCTCCTGGATCAGCGAGGCGATCATCTGGATATTGTCCGAGGTCACGCGCCGGTGGAGCGTGACGCCCGACGTCCCCTCCAGCACCGCAACCTGCTGGTGCACCGCCAGCGGCGCGGCGGGCAGGATCACCGACTGGCCGTCGCAATCGGAGAAGCGGACACCCGCCTTGCCCGCCAGCGGATGGCCCGGCGGCGAAACGACGCCCAGCACCACATCGACAAAGGCACGCACCGTCAGGTCCTGATAGGATTGCGGATCGAACAAGATGCCGAAATCGACATCGTTGGCGGCGATGGCGCGCCGCACCTGTTCGTTGCCCAGCACATGGACGCCCATGGTGATGCCGGGGTGGCTCTGCTGGATCGCATGGATCGCGGCGGGCATATGCCCCTTGGCCAGCGCGTCGATCACCGCGATGTCGACATGACCGCGCTTCAGCCCGCGCAAGTCCTCGATCTGCGCCAGCGTGTCGCCCAGTTGCTTCTGCCAGCGCCCGCCCGCCGCCATCATCACCTCGCCCGCCGCAGTCAGGCGCAGGCCGGTGGGAAGCCGCTCGAACAGTTGGACGCCCAGCCGCGCTTCGGCGTTCAATATCTGCCGGTCGATGGCCGAGGCCGAGACCGACAGTTCATCCGCGGCGCGCCGGATCGACCCCAGCCGCCCGACCGCCATGAAATACCGGATGAAGCGCGATAGGGCGGGCATGCGCTAATTTTTGCAACGGATCGTCGTCATCATTGCGTTTGAATGCAACGACGGTGCGCCGTACGTCAATCGTCAAAGTCGGGCGTGCCACGCGAAGCCGACAGGCGATGTCCGCAAAGGACGGGCACTTAGGGCACGAACCGGCAGGGCCAAGGGAGAGGCGGGGACATTAGCGACGGACCGGTCCGAGGAAACGGATCGGACGTCACAGGGGGCTGACCATGATGATACGCGCTTGCTCGCATTCCACCATTTCGCATGCCCTGAAGCCGCGGCGCGGCGCGGGGCTCGCACTTGCCGTGTCGCTGTTGTGCGGGACGGCGCTGGCCACGCCCGCTTATGCGCAGGACAGCACGGCACCCGCCGCCGCCGAGCCCGCCGCCCAGGACGGCAGCGAGATCGTCGTCACCGGCTCGCTCGACGCGCTGCCGGTCAAGGACGTCGGCTCGGTCTTCGGCTTCGACAAGACGCTGGTGGAAACGCCGCGCTCCGCCTCGACGATCAGCGACGAGCAGATCGAGCGTTTCGGCATCACCGACATCTATGACCTGGTGTCGCAGTCGCCGGGCACCTTCACCAACTCCTTCTTCGGGGTGGGCGGCGCGCTCGATATTCGCGGCACGCCGGGCGAGACCTATTTCCGGGGCGTCCGGCGGCTCGACAATGCGGGCAATTATCCGACGCCGATCGCCGCCGCCGACCGGATCGACATCGTGCGCGGCCCCGCTTCGCCCATCTATGGCCCGTCCAAGACCGGCGGTTACCTGAACTTCGTGCCCAAATCGGCGCGGGTCGCGGGCGGCGCGCTGCTGAGCAAGCCGACCGGCGAGGTCAGCTATACCGGCGGCAGTTGGGACCGGAACAACCTTCGCGCCGAGGTGCGCGGTCCTGCCAAGATACTGGGCGCCGATCTGGGCTATAGCCTCTATGCCGAGATCGAGGATTCGGGCAGCTATTACCGCAACATGTCGACCAAGCAGACCATCCTGCAAGGCTCGTTCGACCACCAGCTGACCGACCGCATCCGCATCGAATTCGGCGGCCAGTACCAGAATTTCAAAGGCCAGCAGAATGGCGGCTGGAACCGCCTGACCCAGAAGCTGGTCGATGACGGCACCTATATCACCGGCACCGCCAAGCCGCTCGACACCAATGGCGACGGCCAGATTTCGCAGGGCGAGATCAACGCATCGATCCCCGGCGGCCTGTCGATCTTCGGCAATTTCACCTGCCCGAACAGCACGTCCAGCCCCTTCGCCAGCGGCTTCACCAATGCCTGTTTCACCCAGACCTATCCGCAGTTGAACCTGGTCAACACCGGCACCACCACGCTCAGCCGTCGCGACGTGCTGACCGGCGTGAACGACAAGCTGACCAACAAGCAGACGACCCTCTATTACGACATCACGTTCGAGGGTGCGGACGATCTGACCGTCAAGAACCAGCTGTTCTTCGACAACACCGAGAATATCAACAACAATGATTACGGCTTCTCGCAGCGCGTCAATTCCTATGTCATCGAGGACAAGATCGTTGCAGCCAAGTCGATCCAGACCAGCCTCGGCAAATTCTCGGCCCAGTTGTCGCCCTCGATCCGTTACGTCAATTTCAACTATGGCGACGATTTCGATTACGAATATTTTCACCGCGTCGACCTGACCCAGGGCTATACCCCGGCGTCGAACCGGCTGCTGTCGAACGAGTGCAATTGCGGCTATACCGACCGCGTCTTCGGCCACACCACCGATTACGGCATCGCCGCACTGGTCGACCTGGATTTCTCCTTCGGCCTCGACCTGCTGCTGGGTGGCCGGTACGACAAGGTCGACGCGTCTTCGCGCTATGACCCGACGGTGATGGACCGGGTGCCGACGCGCGTCTCGGCCAAGGGCAGCGACGATGGCTGGTCCTGGACCGCCAGCGCGTCGTACAAACTGCCCTTCGGCATCATCCCCTATGCCACCGCGTCGCAGCAATCGACGATCATCGTCGGCCAGGGCGCCGAAGTCCTGCCCGAAGCGGTGGCGTCGGGCTTCATGTCGACCTCGCGCCTGTATGAGGGCGGCGTGAAGGGAAGCTGGCTGAACGACACGCTCTATGCCGCGCTGTCGGTCTACAAACAGGAGCGGACCGACTTCAACATCCAGTCGATCACCGTCAACCAGGCGGTCGAGACGACCGGCGTGGAGGCGGAGGCGCGCTGGGCGGTCGACCGGCATTTGCTGGTCACCGGCGCCTATACCCATACCGAGGTCGTCAACCTGACCGCGCTGGAAGCGGGGACGCTGTTTGGCTTCTTCGGTATCGAGGATCTGGTCAACGTCACCGATCCGACGCTGCACCTGGGCGGCCAGCCGATCGGCCTGATCCCGATCCCGGACCGCAATGCCGCGCGCCGGGCGGGCATCCCCGCCAACCTCTATTCCGCCACGGCGACCTATGCCTTCGACAACGGCCTGTCGCTCAGCGGCAGCGTGGTGAAGGTGGACTCGGTGTTCTCCGGCCAGTCGCAGGCGGTGCGCCTGCCTGGCTATACGCTGGTCGACCTGTCGAGTTCGTACCAGACCGGCCCGTGGCTGTTCCGCGTGGTCGTCAAGAACGCGACCAATGCACGCTATTTCCGCGCCAACTTCACCGAATTGTTCGGCAGCACCATCGTCCTGCCCGAACGCCCGCGCAGCTTCCTGGCGTCGGCCGTCTATAAATTCTGATGGTGCGTGGCGGGGGTAGCGGACGGACCGCTTCCCCCGCCCGGCCGGAGTATGATCATGGTTCCTTTCCTCACCGGCCTGCTTCTCGTCGCCACGGCCACCGGGGCACAGGCCCCCGCCCAGCCTCCAACCAAGCCGCCCGCCCCGCTATGCGCCATCGCCGCGCCCTGCGCCCGCCCGCTGCCGGTGCGCATGGTGGTCGTCTCCATGTTCGAGATCGGCAAGGACGAGGGCGACACCGCCGGGGAGTTCCAGCTGTGGAAGACCCGGCGCAACCTGCGCCAGCGCATTCCCTTCCCCCACGGCTATCACGACCTGTATTACAACCCGGACACGCAGATATTGGGCGTCGTCACCGGTGTCGGCTCGGTCCGCTCGGCGGCGGCGATCACCGCGCTGGGCCTCGACACGAGGCTGGACCTGTCGCGCGCCTATTGGCTGGTCGCCGGGATCGCCGGGATCGACCCGGAAGATGCCTCGATCGGATCGGCGGCCTGGGCGCGCTATGTCGTCGATGGCGACCTGGCGCATGAGATCGATGCGCGCGAGATTCCCGCCGACTGGAAAAGCGGCTATTTCCCGCTGGATCGCAAAGGACCGAACGACCCCACCCCGCCACGCACCGATGGCGGCGAGGTCTTCGCCCTCAATCCGGGACTGACGGAATGGGCCTATCGGCTGACCCGCGATACGGCCCTGCCCGACGATCCCTCGATCGCCCGCGAACGCGCGCGCTATACCGATCATCCCAATGCGCGAAAGCCGCCCTTCGTGCTGATCGGCGACCAGTTCTCGGCGATGACCTTCTGGCACGGCGCGCTGCTCAATCGGTGGGCCAATGACCACACCCGCTATTTCACACGAGGAAAGGGCGAGTTCGTGACCAGCGCCATGGAGGAGACGGGCACGCTCCAGGCCATCGCCTATCTCTCGAAGATCGGACGCGTCGACAAGGACCGTGTCCTCGTGCTGCGCGCCGGGAGCAACTATACCATGCCGCCGCCGGGGGTCGCGGCGGCGGACTATCTGCTGCGCGAGAATGAGGGCTATGCGGGCCTCGGTGCGTCGGTGGAGAGCCTTTACCGGGTCGGCAACCGCGTGGTCGAGGAACTGCTCGCCCATTGGGATCGCTACGGCCAGACGCCGCCGAAATGACGCTGACCGTCCTGCACTCGGCCGCCGCGCTCGTCACGATGAACGACGATGCGGAGGAGATCGCCGATGGTGCCATCGCCTGGCAGGACGGGGTCATCGTCGCGGTCGGTACGACCGAGGCGCTCACCCCGCTGCGCCGCACCGCCGACCGGACGGTCGACGCGCAAGGCTGCGTCGTCACGCCGGGGCTGGTCAACACCCATCACCATCTGTTCCAGTCGCTGACCCGCGCGGTGCCGGGCGCCACCGACGCCTCGCTGTTCGGCTGGCTGCGGCGGCTCTATTCGATCTGGGCGCGTTATCGCCCCGACGACCTCTATGCCTCGACCCGGCTGGGTCTGGCCGAGCTGGCGCTGGCCGGGTGCACACTCAGCACCGACCATCTGTATCTCTATCCGAACGGGGTGACGCTGGACGACAGCATCGCCGCCGCCGCCGCGATCGGCCTCCGCTTCCACCCGACGCGCGGCGGCATGAGCGTCGGTGAGAGCGCGGGCGGCCTGCCCCCCGATGCGCTGGTCGAGCGCGAGGATGCCATCCTGGCCGACACCATCCGGGTGATCGACCGCTTCCACGATCCCGCCCCCGGCGCGATGGTCCGCATCGGGGTCGCGCCCTGTTCGCCCTTTTCGGTCAGCGAGGGGCTGATGCGCGACGCGGCGCTGCTCGCGCGCGACAAGGGGGTGATGCTCCATACCCATCTGGCCGAGGATGAGGACGATGTCGCCTTCTCGCTCGCCCGCTTCGGCTGCCGCCCCGGCGTCTATGCCGAGCGGCTGGGCTGGACGGGCCGCGACGTGTGGATGGCCCACTGCGTCAAGCTGGACGCCGACGAGATCGCGCTGTTCGCCGCGACCGGCACCGGGGTCGCGCATTGCCCTTGCTCCAATTGCCGACTGGGGTCGGGGATCGCACCGGTGACGCACATGCTCGCCGCCGGGGTGCCGTTGGGGCTGGGCGTGGACGGATCCGCCTCCAATGACAGCGGACATCTGTTGCAGGAGGCGCGGCAGTCGCTGCTGCTCCAGCGTGTTGCCAACGGGGCGGAGGCCTTTGCCCCGCGCGCAGCCCTGCGGCTGGCGACACGCGGCGGTGCGGAAATGCTGGGCCGCGACGATTGCGGCGCGCTGACGGTCGGTCGACGCGCCGACCTGGCGGTGTGGGACATGGGCGCGGCCGCCTCCATGGGGGCCTGGGACTTAGTGGCCGGGCTGGTCCTCTGCCCGCCCGGCGGGGTGCGCGACCTGTTCGTCGAAGGCCGGGCGGTCGTGTCGGAGGGCGCGCTGGTCGGCGTGTCAGAGGCCGAGATCCTCGCCGATGCCCGGCGCTCGGTGGCCCGGCTACGCGACGCCGCCTGAATATATAATTCCTCCCCTGCAAGGGGAGGTGGCAGGCCGTCAGGCCTGACGGAGGGGTGTCGCGCTATCGAAAGGGTTACACCCTTCCGTCACGCTTCGCGCGACACCTCCCCTTGCAGGGGAGGAATGGAGCTAAATCACCTCCGCCTCGCTGCTCACCCGACTCCCGAAAAAGGCGTTCAGCCCGACTGCGCTGATCGACGCGAGCACGATGCCCGAATGCAGCAGCGGCGCGAGCGCGCTTGGCATCGCCTGGAAGAAGCGCTCGGAAAGGACGGGGATCAGGCCGACCGCGATCGACACCGCGATTGTGACCAACCGCTCGAAGGTCAGTTCCACCGACCCCAGGATGCGGATGCCGGTCGCCGCGATCATCCCGAACATCACCAGCGCCGCCCCGCCCAGCACCGGCAGGGGCACCGCCGCGACCAAAGTCGCCAGCTTCGGGCAGACGCCCAGCGCCAGCAGGATCACCCCCGCCCCCGCACACACGAAACGCGACCGCACACCCGTAATGCTCAACAGCCCGATATTCTGCGCAAAGGAGGTATAGGGAAAGGTGTTGAACACCCCGCCCAGCAGCGTCCCGACCGCATCGCCGCGCAAGCCCCGCACCATCTGCCGCCGCTCGACCGGGCGGCCGACCATCTGCCCCGCCGCCATGAACATGCCGAAGGATTCGATCATCACCGTCATCATGACGAGGCACATGGCAATCGACGCCGACCAGTCGAAGCTGGGCGCGCCATATTGAAACGGCATCACCAGCGCGAACCACGACGCCTCGCGCACCGGGGTCAGGTCGACCTGCCCCATGGCCCCGGCGATGACGGTCCCCACGACCGTACCGGCCAGCACCGCGCCGCTGCGCACCAGGCCATGGCCGAAGCGCATCAGGCACAGCACGACCACAAGCGTCAGCAGCGCCAGCAACAGATGCAGCGGCGCGCCATAGCCGGGATCGGTCGGCTGCCCGCCCGCGCTCCAGTTGATGCCGACCCGCATCAGGCTGAGCCCAATCGACAGGATCACGGTTCCGGTGACAGCAGGCGGGAACAGCCGCGAGAGCCGTCCGACAAACGGCGCGACCAGGAAACCGAACAGCCCCGCGACGATGACCGCCCCGTAAATCCCCCGCAGCACCATGGCGGGCGGCGTACCCCCGGCATGGCCCGCCGCGATCATCGCCAGCATCGGGCTGATCGACGCGAAGGTCACGCCCATGACGATGGGCAGGCGGATGCCGACGAGCGGCAGGCCCAGCGTCTGGATCAGCGTGGCGAAGCCGCAGGCGACCAGATCGGCGCTGATGAGCATCCCCAGTTGCGCGGGCGGCAGGTCCAGCGCCCGCCCGACCACCAGCGGCACCGCCACCGCCCCGGCATACATCACCAGCACATGCTGAAACGCCAGCGGCACCAGCCGACGGGCGGGCGGCACCGCGTCGACGCCATCGTCGATCGGCGCGACCGCCGCCTCGACCGTTTCGCGCTCTGCCATGGACGATCCCGCCAGGGGCAATTCGTGCGTCGCCGATGGCATGGGGGCCGATGGCATGGGGCCGGTCTCCGTCTGTCCGCTGGGTAACGATGCCATGGTATCGACAGGGAGCGTCCCGCCACCAGCGCCGAATCTGGAACGAAGCGATCGCAAAAAGGCATCGCTCACCACAAACCTGCGAACCGCACCGGGCCCCGTCGACATTCCTTCGATTCCTCCCCTGCAAGGGGAGGTGGCAGGCCGAAGGCCTGACGGAGGGGTGTCCCGCTTGGCGAGGTTGGTGGAAACTCGCGACCGGATACACCCCTCCACCATCCTTCGGATGGTCCCCTCCCCTTGCAGGGGAGGAATGACGGTGCGGCCCGGAAATCCTGGCTGCGGACTATCGCCCGCCCCCGCTATTGCGCATGATCATCGCGACATACCTTCGGACGGAACCTGCCATGACCGACGACGACTTCATCACCGCCCTGCCGAAAGCCGAGCTGCACCTGCATATCGAAGGCAGCCTGGAGCCCGAACTGATGTTCGCGCTGGCGCGGCGGAACCGGGTCGCCATCCCGTTCGGCTCGGTGGAGGAGGTGCGCGCGGCCTATGCCTTTTCCAATCTCCAGGATTTCCTCGACATCTATTATGCCGGGGCGGACGTGCTGCGCGAGGCACAGGATTTCCACGATCTGGCGGTCGCCTATTTCGACCGGGCGGCGGCCGACGGGGTGGTCCATGCCGAGATCTTCTTCGATCCCCAGACCCACACCGATCGCGGCATCCCCTTCGACACGGTGATGGAGGGGCTGCTCTCCGGCATGGCGGCAGCGCGCGAGCGCCATGGGCTGACGTCGAAGCTGATCCTCTGCTTCCTGCGCCATCTGGACGAGGAGGCCGCCTTCGCCACCTTCGCACAGGCCGAGAAATGGCTGGACCATATCGACGGCGTCGGCCTGGATTCCTCCGAGGTCGGCCACCCCCCGTCGAAATTCGCGCGGGTCTTCGCCGCCGCCGGGGACGCCGGGCTGAAGCGCGTGGCCCATGCCGGGGAGGAAGGGCCCCCCGCCTATGTGCATGAGGCGCTCGATTTGTTGCGGATCGACCGACTCGACCATGGCAACCGCGCGCTGGAAGACCCGCTGCTGACCGCCCGGCTGGCGCGCGAGGCGATGACGCTGACCGTCTGCCCCTTGTCCAATCACAAGCTGTGCGTGGTGAAGGACATGACGGACCATCCCATCGACCGCATGTTGCGCCTCGGCCTGCGGGCGACGATCAACTCGGACGATCCGGCCTATTTCGGCGGCTATGTCGGCGACAATTACCGCGCCGTCGCCCGGAGCCGCGGGCTGTCGCGACCGGACCTGATCACGCTGGCGCGCAACAGCTTCCTGGGATCGTTCCTGGACGATGGCGCGATCGCCGCGCATCTGACCCGGCTGGAGGCTTTCGCCAGCGAGGCCGGATGACGCGATGGTTGCCCTTGGCGCATTGGGACATCAAAAGGGCTATCTGATCCGGGGGGAACGGCGCGGCCGTTCGCCCCTGCAACGATGATGGAAGTTTCGTGACCACCAAAGTCTATCTGTCCGCCGACCGCCTGCTCGAGGATTCCTTCCGCCTGGCCAATCTGGTCTTCGACAGCGGTTTCCGCCCGACCCATATCGTCGGCATCTGGCGCGGCGGCGCGCCGGTGGGCATCGCGGTGCAGGAATTGCTGGAATATCGCGGCGTCGAAAGCGACCATATCGCGATCCGCACCGCCTCCTATACCGGCATCGACCAGCAGGATCCGCAGGTCCGCATCTATGGCCTGGGCCATCTGGTCGATGTGCTCAACCCCGAGGATCGCCTGCTCCTGATCGACGACGTGTTCGATTCGGGCCGCTCGATCCGTGCGCTGCTGAAGGAACTGAAGGACCGGTGCCGACGGAATATCCCGGACGAGGTGAAGGTCGCGACCGTCTATTACAAGCCGTCGCGCAACGTGACCGACCTGAAGCCGGACTATTTCGTCCACCAGACCAATGACTGGCTGATCTTCCCGCACGAGATCAACGGGTTGAGCGAGGACGAAATCCGCGCGCACAAGCATGGGGCGGACATCATCCTGCGCTGAGGGGCTTCAGCGCGCCATCGCCTTCACATTGCGCGATATATCGGCCTGGCCCAGGGCCTCGGGATGCGGGGTGATCGGCGATCGGCGGATCGCCACGATCACGTCGCCATCGCCCTGATCGAAACGGCGCTGCATGACCCGATAAGCCCCGCCGGTCACCGTGCGGAGCAGCACCGCGCTGTGCGGATAGGCCTCGCGGTGCCGGTCGCGCACGATCACCGCCCCCGCCACGCCGATCCGGTCGAGGATCGCCGCGGCCTCTTCCGGCGTCCGCGCGATCAGGTGATAGCCGCGCCCCATGAAATCGCTGCCCGACAGCCATTGCGACGACCGCACGGCCCACAGGCTACGACGGCCGCGATCCTGATAGGCGGCCTCGGCGATGATCGCGCCCTCCCCGCCCGCGCGGCCATCGACCATCCAGATGCCCGGTGCCGCCCGCATCGTCGCGACGATGGCGGGCGCGCCCATGTCGCGCTTCGGCGCCAGATGGACCAGCGCCGTCACTGGTGACACCAATGCGGTCAGCGCCAGGACCACGGCAAGGGGCCTCGCCATCCCTCCTCGCCGCCAGACCAGCAGGATCGCCGTCGCAATCAGCGTGACGGCCCAGGGGAGAGCGGGCAGCACATAGCGCGGATCGAGCGCCACGGGCACGATCGACTGAAAGGCCAGCGTCGCGACGATCACCGCCAGCGCCAGCCGGACGACCGGCCTCGCCCCCTTGGCCCGCCACCCCAGCACCGCCCCCGCGACCATCAGCGCGATACCGACCCATCCCAGATCCTCGACCAGCGCAGCGACATTGGTGGACAGCGCCAGCCACGCATAGGCAAGGCCCGGGGCATAGTTGAATCCGCCCGCCGAAATGCGGAACGACACCGCATACCAGGGCGCGACGACCAGCAGGGTCGCCACCGCCACCACCCATAGCCGCCGGTCGCGCAGGATCGCCCAACGCCGCGCGAGCAGGATTTCCACGGCAGGGACCAGCGCGATCAGCGCGCCATTGCCCTTCACCAATGGCGCGAAGGCCGCCAGCGCACCGAACAGCGCGAACCGCCGCCAGCCGGGCGCCTCCGCCGCGCGCAGCCACGCGATCGCGCCCAGCCCGACCACCAGCGCCACCGGCTGGTCGAGCAGAAAGGACCGCGCGCTGTCGACCGCCAGCGGTGACGCCAGCATGGCGAGGGCCGCCGCCAGGCCGATCCGGGGCGCCCCCATCCGGCGCATCGCCCACAGCACCAGAAGCGCGGGCCATCCCGCCACGACCGCGCTGAGGATCGCCGCCGCGAAGGGCGAGGGCCATGCCAGCGCGAAGAGCGGCGCCCACAGCGCATACCAGCCCGGCGGCCAATGCCCGATCGAAAGCTTGGGATAATGCGCATAGAAATCGCGCGCGAAGGTCATCGGGCTGGGCAGACCGGCGCGCAGCCAGTCGGCAAGGAACAGCGTGTTGACATAATGGGCCGATTCGTCGGGCCCCAGAAAGCTGCCCGTGATCCCGCCCGTCATCCAGGCGAGCGCCAGCGACGCCAGCCCCAGCAGCATCGCCGCACCGACCGCCCCGGCATATCGCATCGCGCGCTTCCCATCCCCCGTCACATGGCGAGCGATAAAGCGATACGGACCGGCGATATAGGGAAATCTGGATGCCCCGTGAGGATTCGAACCTCAATTAACGGAGTCAGAGTCCGTGGTCTTACCTTTAGACGACGGGGCATCGAACAGGGGTGGGCCTCTAGGCGGGCGAATCACCCTTGTCAACCGGATTTCCGCCGCTTGCCCCCCTCGCCGTCTTGTCGCGCGCGCGGCGACTCGCTACCTTGGCGGTCAAGCACCGGCGGACGCTCAAGTCCGTGACGGATAGAACAGAATAAAGTGAGATACGGCGATGGGGGATGTTCCCACCCGAAGGCCGTACCGGCAGGCCAAGCCCCCTGCCCGTCCGGCACCGCCCCGGCCCCAACGTGGCCGATGGTCCGATGCGCAGGCCTATGCCGCGCTCGATCTGGGCACCAACAATTGCCGCCTGCTGATCGCACGGCCGCAGGGCGGCGGTTTCGCAGTGGTCGATGCCTTTTCGCGGATCGTGCGGCTGGGCGAAGGGCTCGCCACGACCGGGCGGCTGTCCGATGCCGCGATAGACCGCACCATCGCCGCGCTTCGCGTGTGTGCCGACAAGCTGCGGCGCCGCAACGTCACCCTGTCGCGCGCGGTCGCGACCGAGGCGTGCCGGCGCGCCGCCAACGGCCCCGCCTTCATCGCCCGCGCGCTGGCGGAAACCGGCATCCATCTGGACATCATCTCCGCCGAGGAAGAGGCGCGGCTGGCGGTGCTGGGCTGTCACGCGCTGATCGAGCCGGGGGAGGACCCCGCGCTGGTGTTCGACATCGGCGGCGGCTCGACCGAGCTGGTGCTGGTCGATACGCGCGGGTCCGCCCCGCGCATCCTCGACTGGCATTCCGCGCCCTGGGGCGTGGTCTCGCTGACCGAAAGCGCCGGCGGTGGCGAGGGCGAGGCGGGGCGGCTGGCCGCCTATGCCCGGATGCGCGAGATCGTGGCGGACAGCTTCGCCGACTTCACCCGGCGCCTGCCGCGCGACCTGAAGCGCCCCCGGCTGCTCGGCACCAGCGGGACGGTGACGACCCTGGGCAGCGTCCATCTGGGGCTCAGCCAATATGACCGCGCCGCCGTGGACGGGCTGATCGTGCCGACCGCCGCGATGCGCGCGATCAGCGCCGATTTGTCGCGCAAGAGCCTGGCGGCGCGCGGCAAGGTGGCGTGCATCGGGCCGGAGCGCGCCGATCTGGTGGTCGCGGGCTGCGCGATCCTGGAGACGATATTGGACCTCTGGCCCGCCGAGCGGCTAGGGATCGCCGACCGTGGGATTCGCGAAGGGATCCTGCGCCGTTTGATGGGAATCACCAGACCGTGAGCAGAGGTAATTCGGGGCTGCACCAACGGGTGCGCACGGCCCGGAACCGCACCGCCCAATCGACCCGCTGGCTCGAACGCCAGCTCAACGATCCCTATGTCCGCCGCGCCAAGGCGGAGGGGTATCGCAGCCGTGCGGCCTATAAGCTGATCGAGCTGGACGAGCGGTTCGGCTTCCTGCGCGGCAAGAAGCGGATCATCGACCTTGGCATCGCGCCGGGCGGCTGGAGCCAGGTGGTGCGGCGCAAGCTGCCCAACGCCAGCGTGGTGGGCATCGACCTGTTGCCGGTCGACCCGATCGACGGTGTCACCATCTTCGAGATGGACTTCATGGACGATGCCGCGCCCGATCGCCTGATGGAGGCGCTGGGCGGCGCGCCCGACCTGGTCATGTCGGACATGGCGGCCAACACCGTCGGCCATCCGCAGACCGACGCGCTGCGCACCATGGGACTGGTCGAAACCGCCTTCGCCTTCGCCTGCGACGTGTTGTCGCCCGGCGGGG
This sequence comes from Sphingomonas sp. GM_Shp_1, assembly GCF_026540895.1. Taxonomy (GTDB): domain Bacteria; phylum Pseudomonadota; class Alphaproteobacteria; order Sphingomonadales; family Sphingomonadaceae; genus Sphingomonas. The sequence goes on from NZ_JALNUR010000022.1 coordinate 56,849, forward strand.
TGTTCGTGTCGAAGGTGTTCGCGGGCGGCGCCGATTCGCAACTGGTCGCCGAGATGAAGCGCCACTTCGCCACGGTGAAGCACGCCAAGCCGCCGTCGAGCCGCAAGGGCTCGGTCGAATGGTTCGTCGTCGCGCAGGGGTTCAAGGGGCGGAAGGCCGCGCCGGTCGAGGACGATTCGGAGGACTGAGCGTCGCAGGCTTTATGAGGTTCGCGCGGAGACGCGGAGGAGGTTGGCCTCGGTCGGAAGACCGGCTGCTCCCCACGAGCGTTGGTGCAGGACGAGCTATGCCAGCAAACCAACACCTCCGCGTCTCCGCGCCTCCGCGCGAACCTCCTTCTTCCCACCTCCGTTCAGCCTGAGCGAAGTCGAAGGCCACGGGATGACCTTCGTGGCCGAGCGCGGGGCGTGCACTTCGACTTCGCTCAGTGCGAACGGGGCCGGGGGTAAGCCCGACGAGTGCCGGAAGCGGCCGCCCCCTCACACCAACCCGTTCACCGCCTCCATGAATCGCATCAGGCTGATCGGCTTGGAGACATAGGCATCCGCCCCCGCCGCACGGATGCGGTCCTCATCCTTGCGCCCCGCATAGGCCGTGACCGCCATCACCGGGATGCGGCGAAGCGCCTCGTCCGCCTTCAGCTCCAGAATCAGGTCATAGCCGGTCACGTGCGGCATCTGAATATCCATGATGATCAGGTCGGGCTCGACCTCGCGGGCGCGGGCGACCGCCTCCCGCCCGTCGCGCACCGGCTCCGCCACGAAGCCATGCGCGCGCAGAAGGTCGCAGAAGAGTTTCAGATTGAGTTCGTTGTCCTCGACAACGAGCACCTTTCTTGCCACGCCCGCTCCACCATTCACCAGGGACGACGATAGGCAATGCCCGGACCGGATACAATCGAGCCTGAACGGATGGAGGCGGCGATGGCGACGGCGTTGCAGGCGCTGGTGTGGACGCTGCAAAGCCCCTCGCGCGCCGAGCGGCTGCTGGCGCTGACCGGCCTGTCGGTCGAGGAATTGCGCGGCGGCGCGGGCGAGCCCGGCGTGCTCGCGGCGATCCTGTCGTTTCTGGAAGGGCATGAGGCCGATCTGGTCGATTGCGCCGAGGCACTGGGCACCCGCCCCGAATCGCTGGTCGCCGCCCGCCGCATGTTGGAGAAGGCATGAAACCCCTGTTGATCTGCGATTGCGACGAAGTGCTGGTCCATATGGTGCGGCATTTCCGCAGCTGGCTGGACGAGGCGCATGACATCGACTTCGCGCTCGACCGCCACGACTTTTTCGGGGCGATGACCCGGCGGGACAGCGGCTCCGCGCTGAGCCAGACCGAGGCCTGGGACCTGCTGCACGGCTTCTTCCCCGGCCAGATGGAGCGCCAGACCCTGGTCCCCCACGCCGCCGAAGCGCTGGCGACGCTGGCCGAGACCGCCGATATCGTCATCCTGACCAACCTGATCGAGGAATGCCGCCAGCCGCGAATCGAGCAACTCGCGCGCTTCGGCATCGCCCACCGCGTCCAGTGCAACAGCGGCGGCAAGGGCGAGCCGGTGGCGAAGCTGGTCGCCGAACATGGCCATCCCGTCACCGTCTTCGTCGACGACCTGCCGCAGCATCATGCCTCGGTCGCGGAACATGCGCCGCAGGTCCACCGGCTGCACATGGTGTCGGAGCCCGAAATGGCGCCGCACGTACCCCCCGCCCCCGACGCCCATGCGCGGATCGACGACTGGCGACGGGCGGAGGACTGGATCGCGGCGCGTTTCGCCGAGGGACGGCCCGCCGCCTGATCGCCATGGCTTGACCTGAACGGGGCGGTCGCGCCATGTCTCGCGCCATGACCACCCATATCGATCGCGCGCTCGAGCAGCTCGGCCTCACCCTGCCGGAGGCCGCCGCCCCCGTCGCCGCCTATGTCCCCGTCGTCGAGGCGGGCGGGCTTCTCCACATTTCGGGCCAGCTGCCCTTCATCGACGGCCAGCTCGTCACCGGACGGCTGGGCGACAGCGTCTCGCTGGAAGACGGGCAGAAGGCGGCGCAGGCATGCGGCCTGATGCTGGTCGCGCAGATCCGGAAATATCTGGGCGGCGACCTGTCGCGCGTGAAGCGGATCGTGAAGCTGGGCGTGTTCGTCAATTCGGCGGGCGACTTCACCGACCAGCCCAAGGTCGCCAATGGCGCGTCGGAGCTGATGGTGGCGCTGTTCGGCGATTCGGGACGTCATGCCCGCTCGGCGGTCGGCGTGCCGGTGCTGCCGCTGGGCGCGGCGGTCGAGGTGGATGCGATTGTAGAGCTGGCCTGATTTTTT
>NZ_JALNUR010000023.1 GCF_026540895.1 Sphingomonas sp. GM_Shp_1
GCTCGGGTCGACTCCATGTCATCCCGCTCTAGCGATGTTTCGCCGACACCGGGTCGCGGACTACGCCGACATCGGCGAAGCGCTTGGGTTCGGCGGGATGGGGGGCGGGCTCGGCGAGTTCGCGCTGCCAGTACCCGACATCGATCCAGCGGCCATGCTTGTGCCCGACTTCGCGGAAGACGCCCGCGCGGCGGAAGCCGACCGCTTCGTGCAGCTTGATCGAGCCGTCATTGGGCAGCGCGATCACGCCCATCGCCTGGGTGAAGCCTTGCGCGGTCAGCGTGTCGACCAGCGCCTCGTACAGCAGTCGTCCGATGCCCGAACGCTGCGACACATCGGCGACATAGATGGTCGTCTCCACCACCCAGCGATAGGCTTCGCGCTCGCGGAACCGGGCGGCATAGGCATAGCCGATCACGCCTTCCTCATTCCCCTGCTCGTCCGCCAGCGTCGCGACGATCCAGGGATAAAGGCCGTCCGCCCCCTCCATCCGCGCGCGCATCGTGTCGGCATCCGGGGCCTGGGTCTCGAACGACACGACGCCGGCCAGAACATGCGGGGCATAGATGGCGGCGATGGCGGCGGCGTCATCGGGGCGGGCGGCGCGGATGGCGATCATGCTGGGCGAGGACTCCGGAAGTGATGGACCTGCCTAGCGTGAAGCGCGGCGGTTCGGGAAGTGCCAATCCCAACCTCCGTTCGCACTGAACGAAGTCGAAGTGCATGGGATAACGCTTGCCGATCGGGCGGGGCATGGCCTTCGACTTCGCTCAGGCTGAACGGGGGTGGGGGGCGTTACAGCCCCAGCTTCGCGATCACCATGTCGAGCAGCCGCTGGTCGCCGGCCTTCGCCATCGGACCCAGCCCACCGCATTCCAGGCAGCGCGCCTGCACCGATCCGCCGCGCACCAGCCGGGTGACGTCGCCCAGCGCGCGCGCGACCACCGCACGACGCTCGGCGGCGGCGATGGCGAAGACGTCGCCGCCCTGCTGGCCGTCATCGTCGCTCTCGAAACCTTCGGCCAGGAAGGACGCGAAGCCCGGCTTCTTCTCCAGATATTCGGCATGGACCTTGGCGGGGTCCAGCTTGGCGCGGCGCGCGGCCTCGGCGATGGCGTCGGACAGATTGCCGAAGCGGTCGACCAGGCCGATCTGGCGCGCGGTGCCGCCGTCCCACACGCGGCCCTGCGCGATGGTGTCGACCTTTTCCGGCGTCATGTGGCGCGACTGCGCGACACGGGACAGGAACTGGCGATAGCCATTCTCGATTCCCGCTTGCAGGATCGTGTCGAGCATCGGCGTGGTGCCGCCCAGCACGTCGGGCTGGCCGGTCAGCGGCGTGGTCTTCACCCCGTCGGTGGTCACGCCGATCTTGGCGAGCGTGTTCTCGAAGGTCGGGATGATGCCGAAGATGCCGATCGACCCGGTGATCGTCCCCGGTTCGGCGAAGATCATGTCGGCGGGGGTCGAGACCCAATAGCCCCCCGACGCGGCGAGCCCGCCCATCGAGACGACGACCGGCAGCTTCTGCCGCTTGGCCTCCAGGATCGCCTGGCGGATCTGCTCGGACGCCAGCACCGAGCCACCCGGCGAATCGACGCGCACGACCAGTGCCTTCAGCTTCTTGGCGGCCAGCCCGTCGAGCAGTGCCTTGGACACCGTCTCTCCGGCGGCGGTGCCGGGGCCCGCTTCGCCATCGACGATATCGCCCGCGACGGTCAGCACGCCGATCGCGTCGCCGCTGGTGGGCAGCGGATTGGCGCGCACCCAGGACGCATAGGAGATGGTGCGGAAGCTGCCCGCGGGCTTGTTCGCCTCGACCCCGGCGATCTCCGCCACCCGTTTGCCAAAGGCCATGCGGTCGCCCAGCTTGTCGACCAGCCCGGCCTTCAGATTGGCCTCGGCGATATTGCCGTTGGTAGCGAGCACCGCGCGGTCGGGCTGTGACAGGAAGGTGTCGATCTGCGCCTTGGGCCGCGCCTTGGCGACGGCTTCGCGCCACTGGGCGAACAGCGTGCCGTACAGGGCCTGCGACGCGGCCCGCGCATCGGGGCTCTGGTCGGTGCGGATATAGGGCTCGACGAAGGATTTGAACTTGCCGACGCGATAGACATGGGTGTTGACGCCCAGCTTGTCGATCAGCCCCTTATAGTAAAGCTGGTTGCCGCCCGGCCCCGCGAACAGCGTGCCGCCCAGCGGATTGACCCAGATCTCGCTGGCGTTCGATGCCAGGCGATAGGCGCCGTCGGTATAGGCGGTGGCATAGGTCAGCACCGGCTTGCCGCTCTTGCGGAAGCGGGTGATCGCATCGCCGACTTCCTGCAAGGTCGCCGGATAGGCGCCGCCGAACGCGTCGAGGTCGAGGACCAGCAGCTTCACCCGGCCATCGCCCTTGGCGGTGTCGATCGCGCGCACCACGTCGCGCAGGCGATACTGGCGCGGGGTGTCGCCGCCCGACAGCAGCGCGAGCGGCGCGATCGTCTCGGGCTGTTCGACGATCGGGCCGTCCAGCTTCAGGAGGAGCGCGCCGTCGGTGATCGCCTTGGTCCCCGGCCGCGCGTTGAGCGCCGCGAAGATCAGCCCGAAGAACAGCAGCATCGCCGCGAGCACCAGGAAATCCTTGATCCCCACCAGCAGCCGCCAGGCCGCCTTGACGATCCGCCAGCCACTGCGCTTGCCGGGCTTGCGCCCCGGGCGACTGAAATCCTGGTCGAGCGGGGAGGCGGGCGGAAGAGCGTCTGCGCGAGCGTCGGTCATCCGGCATGGCTAGCCCAGCCGCGAAGGCTCGGCAATGGCCCGTATTATGGGGCCAATACGGACGCGGATGGCCTGCGATTTTGTTCCCGGCTTTCGGGCGGCCCGTCGAAATTTTTTGGGATGGACCGTTGACGCCCTGAACCGTCGTTCACATATCCGGGGTGTTGGCACTCGCATGGCTCGAGTGCCAGAAAAGTGTAACATGCCAGATAAAGGGACATGGCAATGAACTTTCGTCCGTTGCACGACCGCGTTCTCGTCCGTCGCGTCGAGGCCGAGGAAAAGACGGCTGGCGGGATCATCATCCCCGACACCGCCAAGGAAAAGCCCCAGGAGGGCGAAGTCGTCGCCGCCGGTTCGGGTGCGAAGGCCGAAGACGGCAAGCTGACCCCGCTGGACGTGAAGGCGGGCGACCGCATCCTGTTCGGCAAGTGGTCGGGCACCGAGGTCAAGGTGAACGGTGAAGACCTGCTGATCATGAAGGAATCGGACATCCTCGGCGTCATCGGCTGAGAATAGTCCCGTCATGCCAGCGCAGGCTGGCATCTTTCTTCCGCACGAGACCCCAGCCTTCGCTGGGGTGACGAAATTTCAGAGAAAGGGTAGCCACCATGGCAGCCAAGGAAGTCAAGTTTTCGCGCGACGCGCGTGAGCGCATTCTGAAGGGCGTCGACATCCTCGCCGATGCCGTCAAGGTCACGCTGGGCCCCAAGGGCCGCAACGTCGTGATCGACAAGTCCTTCGGTGCCCCCCGCATCACCAAGGACGGCGTCAGCGTCGCCAAGGAAATCGAACTCAAGGACAAGTTCGAGAATATGGGTGCGCAGATGGTGCGCGAAGTGGCGTCGAAGACCAACGACATCGCCGGTGACGGCACCACCACCGCGACCGTCTTGGCCCAGGCGATCGTCCGCGAGGGCATGAAGTCGGTCGCGGCCGGCATGAACCCGATGGACCTGAAGCGCGGCATCGACATCGCCGTCACCAAGGTGGTCGAGGACATCAAGGCCCGCTCGAAGCCCGTCTCGGGCTCGAACGAAGTCGCCCAGGTCGGCATCATCTCGGCCAATGGCGACCGTGAAGTCGGCGAGAAGATCGCCGAAGCCATGGAAAAGGTCGGCAAGGAAGGCGTCATCACCGTCGAGGAGGCCAAGGGCCTCGAATTCGAACTCGACGTCGTCGAGGGCATGCAGTTCGACCGTGGTTACCTGTCGCCCTACTTCATCACCAACCCGGAAAAGATGACGGTCGAACTGAACGACCCGTACATCCTGATCCACGAGAAGAAGCTGTCGAACCTGCAGGCGATGCTCCCGATCCTGGAAGCCGTCGTCCAGTCGGGCCGTCCGCTCCTGATCATCGCCGAGGACATCGAGGGCGAGGCTCTGGCCACGCTCGTCGTCAACAAGCTGCGCGGCGGCCTGAAGGTCGCAGCGGTCAAGGCGCCGGGCTTCGGCGATCGTCGCAAGGCGATGCTGGAAGACATCGCCATCCTGACCGCGGGCGAGCTGATCTCGGAAGACTTGGGCATCAAGCTCGAAACCGTCACCGTCGGCATGCTGGGCACCGCCAAGCGCGTTACGATCGACAAGGACAACACCACCATCGTCGATGGCGCGGGTGATGCCGAAGCGATCAAGGGCCGCACTGAGGCGATCCGTGCGCAGATCGAGAACACCACCAGCGATTACGACCGCGAGAAGCTCCAGGAGCGTCTGGCCAAGCTCGCTGGCGGCGTCGCCGTGATCAAGGTCGGCGGTGCGACCGAGGTCGAGGTGAAGGAGCGCAAGGACCGCGTCGACGACGCGCTGCACGCGACCCGCGCGGCCGTCGAAGAGGGCATCGTCCCCGGCGGCGGTACGGCGCTGCTGTACGCGACCAAGGCGCTCGACGGCCTCAAGGGCGTCAACGACGACCAGACCCGTGGTATCGACATTGTCCGCAAGTCGCTGACCGCGCTGGTTCGCCAGATCGCTCAGAACGCCGGTCATGACGGTGCGGTCGTGTCGGGCAAGCTGCTCGACCAGAACGACACCTCGTTCGGCTTCAACGCGTCGACCGACACGTACGAGAACCTGGTCGCCGCCGGCGTGATCGACCCGACCAAGGTCGTGCGCACCGCGCTCCAGAACGCGGCGTCGGTCGCGGGCCTGCTCATCACCACGGAAGCCACCGTGGCCGAGCTGCCCGAAGACAAGCCCGCCATGCCCGCCGGCGGCGGCATGGGCGGCATGGGCGGCATGGACTTCTAAGTCGGATCGGGGACCGGCGGGGCGAAGGCCTCGCCGGGAACCGGACCGGCTGGGATGCCAGCCCAGACGCAAGAGGGCCTGGGGAGCGATCCCCGGGCCCTTTTCGCGTCCGCCCTGTTTGTCTTGCCCCGACCTCCGTTCGGCCGGAGCACAGTCGAAGGTCGCGGGGGTTTCGTGAGGCGGGGCCGGGGGCGTGCACTTCGACTTCGCTCAGTGCGAACGGGTGTTGGGAGGTGGGGCGGCGTTGCGGGGGTTTTCGCATTGTCCAGTCACCCCATCCTCCGTTCAGCCTGAGCGCAGTCGAAGGCCAAGGGAATCGCGTGGGGCGGGGGGCAGGGTATGCACTTCGACCTTGCCCAGCGTGAGCGAGGTGAGGGGCTCAAGGAGAAAGTGCGTGCGGGTGGCCTTCGCTCATGCGCAGCCAGGTCCTACCCGCGGCATTGATGACCGGGCAATTGGACCCCGACCTTCGCCGGGGTCATGCCGGATGGCGCGGGAATATCTCCAGTAACAGAAAAAGGCGGCCGGACCTTCGCCCGACCGCCTTTCCCGTAACCAGAAACGCCCTGCTTACGCGCCCGCTTTCTTCAGCGCCGCCTGGACATCGCTCCAGCTGATCGCGCCCTTCAGCGGCTTGCCGTTCAGGAGGAAGGTCGGCGTACCGGTCACCGTGCCGTCGGCGCCGCGATCCTGGGTCTGCTTGGTCAGGCGGTCGATCTGCGTCATGTCGCTCAGGCACTGGCGCGCCTTGGCTTCGGGGATGCCGCGCTGCTTGACGAAGTTGATCAGGTCCATCTGATCGGCCAGCGCCTTGATGACATCGACCGGCTTGGCGTTCTGCAACTGCTGCTGCATCGCGGGCGGCATCGCCTGGAGCTTGTCGTTGAAGCCCTGCTGCGACTGGTACATCTGCTCCAGCACCGGGAAGAAGGTCGCCTCGCCCGCGCAGATGCCGAGCAGCGCCGGGGGCAGGTCGGGCGCGCCGTGGATCAGAAATTCGCGGAATTCCCAGCTGACCTTACCCGACTTGACGTAGGTGTTCGTCAGCGGCTCGTAACCCTCACGCGCGAACGCGCCACAGGCGGGGCACAGGCGCGAGCCATATTCGACCAGCTTGATGGGCGCATTGGGGTTGCCCATCACATAGCCTTCGTCGGTCTTGCTGACGACCTGGGTCCAGTCCTGGCCCGTAGGGGCGGCGATCGCGGGCAGCGGCGAAGCGGCGGGGGCGGTGCTGTTGGCGTCGCCATTGCCGCCGCCACAGGCCGCAAGGGCGAGCGGAAGGGCGAGGAGGAGAAGGCGAGACTTCATCGACATATGCTCCGAGGAAAAAAAGGGAATTAGCGCGAACCGGCGGCGCGCAACAGCGGCATCAGCCAATCCCAGGTGAAGACGCCCATCGCCTGTTTGCCGTTGATGAAGAAGCCCGGCGTCCCTTCGATGCTTTCGGGGGCGGAACTGGTCATCGCGACGATCCGGTCGGTGGCGGCGCGGTCCGACAGGCAGGCCGTGATCTGCGCATCGCCGAGCCCCGCCGCCTTGCCGATCGCGGTCAGCCCGGCGCCATCGGCGATCGCGCGCATCTGCGCCGCAAGCGGATAGGTGCCGATGCGCTGGCCATTGGCCTGATCGAACTCCATGGCGCGCTGGCCCCAGCTCTTCTGCTGCGCGAACAGCGTCTCGGTCAGCCCGACGAACTTGCCCGCGCCGCCGCACCGCGCGATGAGCGACGCAGCGAGGTCGACCCGGTTGAGCAGATAATGGCGCACCTCGATGCTGGTCGAGCCCGAGCGGACGAACTGCCCCTTGAGCACCGGCGTCGCGCTGTTCACGAAGGCGGCGCAATGTGGGCAGGTATAGCTGACATATTCCACCAGCTTCACCCGCGCATCGGGGTTGCCGATGACATAGGCGCCCGCAGGCGTCTGGGTGATATGGGTCGTCCAGTCGACCTTGGCTCGCGCCTGGGCGGCGTCGGCGCTGGCGGCGGCGGAGAGCGAAAGGCCGAGCGCGGCCAGCGACAGGAAAAGACGCATCACGACACCTTGGGAAGGCCGCGCGTCGCAGCGACGCCCGCGGCAAGCGATTCGAGGACCGCGCGCAGCTCCGGGTCGGCGATCTGGCGCAACCCGTCGCCCATTTCGGGCGGCACGGGCTGGGGCTTGGGCGGCGCGGCGCGGCGCGGGGCGGCCATGGGCAGCTCGCCCTGCCGGATCTGGAGCCGCGCGACTGCCGGATAGCCGAAGAAGCGGTTCACCCGCTCGATGATCTCGGGCGCGATATGCTGCATCATCGGTGCATGCGCGCCGCGCACGACCAGCGTCAGCACGCCATTCTGCTTCTCGCCCTGGGGAAAGCGGATCGATTCGGGCGCGCTGGCGGTCGACAGGCGGGGGCCGACGATGTCGGGCCAGCGGCTGACGATCGCGCTCTGCACGAAGCCGAAGCGGCGAAAGGCCGCGCCGCCGATGGCGGGCAGCAGTTCGGACACCGCACGGGGGCGGTTGGAACGGGGGGGCGGCTCCTGGGGGGCGCGGACGCGCTTGCTCATATCGGGCTCCATGCCATAGCGGGCGGGTGGACGCCAAGCATTCATCATCGCCCGATATGCCCGCCGCCCGGCTGCTCGCCTGGTATGACCGGCACGCCCGCGACCTGCCCTGGCGCAGCCGTCCGGGGCAGACGCCCGATCCGTACCGGGTCTGGCTGTCCGAGGTGATGCTGCAACAGACGACGGTGGCGGCGGTCACGCCCCGTTTCACCGCCTGGGTGGCGCGCTGGCCCGATGTGGCGAGCCTGGCGGCGGCGTCAGACGAGGACATCATGGCCGCCTGGGCGGGGCTGGGCTACTATGCCCGTGCGCGCAATCTCGTGAAGGCGGCGCGCGCGGTGGTCGCCGAGCATAACGGGCGCTTTCCCGCGACCGAGGCGGCGCTTCGCGACCTGCCGGGACTGGGGGCCTATACGGCGGCGGCGGTGGCGGCGATCGCGTTCGGCGAGCGCGCGGTGGTGGTCGACGCCAATGTCGAGCGGGTCGTTGCGCGACTCTTCGCCATCACGACGCCATTGCCCGCCGCACGCCCCGCGATTCGCGAGGCGACCGACCGGATCACGCCGGACGCGCGAGCCGGGGATTTCGCGCAAGCCATGATGGACCTGGGGTCTTCCATCTGCACGGTGAAGAAACCGCAATGCCTGCTCTGCCCGCTCGCCACCGATTGCGATGCGCGGGCGCAGGGGATCGCCGAGACGCTACCCGCCAAGGCCCCGAAGAAGAAGCGCCCCTATCGCCACGGCACCGTCTTCTGGATCGAGCGGGACGGCCGGGTCTGGCTGGTCCGTCGCCCGGACAAGGGGATGCTGGGCGGGATGCGCGCGCTGCCCACCGGGCCTTGGGAGGACGACCGACCCGGTCTGGCCGATGCGCCGGGCAGGGGGCCCTGGACAATGCTAAACGAGACGGTCGTCCATGGCTTCACCCATTTCGAGCTGGAATTGGCGCTCGCGAAGAGCAAGGGCGAACCGGATGATTCGGTGGCGGGCGAATGGTGGCCGATCGCCGAATTGGGAACCGCCGGCCTGCCCACATTGTTCGCGCGGGCAGCCGATCGTTTGAAAGGGGCCTGAAGCCGATGATGCGCCGTGTGATGATGACGGGCGGGGTGATGCTGACCCTGTTGAGTGCCACCGCCCCGGCGCAGGTCGCCGCGCAAGCCCGACCCCAGGCGCGAACCGCCGCCCCGCTGCCCGCGACCCAGGCGCTGTTCGACAGCTATGTCCGGTCGGGGAAGATGCCCGGCATCGTCGCCGCGATCGGGCTTCCGGGCAAGCCGGCGATGTTCGTGTCCGCCGGTCGCACGGGTGTCGAGCCCAACGCCCCCGCCGTCACGCCCGACAGCCTGTGGCGCGTCTATTCGATGACCAAGCCGATCACCGCCATGGCGGCGATGATGCTGATCGAGGAGGGCAAGCTGAAACTCGATCAGCCGCTGTCCGACATCTATCCCGCCTATAAGCAGATGCGGGTGCTGACCGCCCCCGACGCCTCGCTCGACAGCCGCCCGGCGACCCGGCCGATCACGATCCGCAACCTGCTGACCCATACGGCGGGGCTGGGATACAGCATCGTGACCAAGGGGCCGCTGCTCAAGGAATATGAGCGGCTGGGGATCGTGCCCTTCGCCGCCAATGCGCAGGTGGAGGCGCAGGTCCGCCCGACCCGCCCCGCCAACCTCCAGCAATTCGCCGAGCGCGTCGCCACCCTGCCGCTGATCGCCGAGCCGGGAACGAAGTGGAGCTATTCGATCGGCCTCGACGTGATGGCGGCGGTGGTCGAGAAGGTGTCGGGAATGCCGTTCGAGCGGTTCGTGCAGACGCGGCTCTTCACCCCGCTCAAGATGAATTCCAGCTATTGGCAGGTGCCCGCGTCGGCGGCGAACCGGCTGGTCAGCAATTACACCTTCCTCGGCGACAATCTGGTCCCGGTCGATCCGGCGGCGAGATCGGTGTTCCTCCAGGCGCCGAGCTTTCCCTATGGCGGCGCGGGGCTGGTCATGTCGGCGCGCGACTATGACCGGTTCCTTCAGATGCTGCAAAATGGCGGCGAGCTGGACGGCGTGCGGGTGCTGAAGGCCGAGACGGTCGGCCTCGCCATGTCCAACCTGCTGCCCCAGGGGGTGACCTATGGCGGCGTGTCGGGATCGACCGGGGGCAGCGCGGGGGCGGTGCCGACCGGCTATGGCGCGGGCGGGTCGGTAACGCTGGCCGACACGCCGGGCGGGCCGGGCAAGGGAACCTATGGCTGGGGCGGGGCGGCGGGCACGGTCGCCTATGTCGATCCGACCCGGCATCTGCGCGGCACGGTGATGGTCAATTATTTCCCCGCCGACAAATATCCGCTCCGCCGCGATCTGGCGGCGGCGCTCTATCAGGATCTGGGGCAGTCGCGTCCGTGACGATCGGCTTTACCGGCGGCCGATTGGACCGCGCCGATCCGTTGCGCCACGATCCTGAAGGGTTCGCTGCGGCCCTGGTCGATCCGGCGGCGCGGTTGCTGGTCTTGCGCGACTATCAGCCGGAAATGGCGGAGGGGCGGCTGGTCTGGGCCCATATCGCCCCCGATGCCGTGCCCGAGGACCATGTCCTGCTCGGCATCGAGGAGGGCACGCCCCATTTCGCCAAGCTGACCGGCCAACCGGCGGTGGGCCGCTCGTTCGAGATGATCGCCGCGCTCCATGCGCTGGCGGCGGGGGAGGCGGCGACCTATGCGGCGGCGCGTTCGGTGGTGGACTGGCATGCGCGCCATCGCTTCTGCGCGCGGTGCGGGGCGGAGACGGTGCCGTTCCGCGCGGGCTGGGGGCGCCAATGCCCCGCTTGCGGGACCGAGCATTTCCCGCGCGTCGATCCGGTGGTGATCATGATCGCCGAGCATGGGGGCCGTGCGCTGCTCGGTCGCCAGCCCGCCTTTCCGCCGGGGCGCTATTCCGCGCTGGCGGGGTTTCTGGAGCCCGGCGAATCGATCGAGGAAGCGGTCGCGCGCGAGCTGTTCGAGGAAGCGGGAGTGCGGGTCGAGAATGTCCGCTACATCGCCAGCCAGCCCTGGCCGTTCCCGTCGTCGCTGATGATCGCGTGCGTGGCGGAGGCGGTGGACGATCGGCTGACCATCGACACGACCGAGCTGGAGGACGCGATCTGGGTATCGCGGGACGAGGTGCGCGCGGCGCTGGCGGGGGATACGTCGCGCTTCGGCGTGCCGCCGGCCTATGCCATCGCGCATACGCTGCTGGAGACGTGGGCGAGATAACTCCTCCCCTGCAAGGGGGGGGGACCGCCGCGAAGCGGTGGTGGAGGGGTGTCCCCGCTAACCGTGACACCCCTCCGTCAGGCCTGCGGCCTGCCACCTCCCCTTGCAGGGGAGGAATGGGGCACCCCGTTACCCCCGCTCGCGCGCCTGGGCGTAGGTGCCCAGCATCCGCACCCATTTGCTGTGGAAGCCCAGTTCCTCGATCGCCCGGTCGAAAGCGGGTTCGCCCGGCTTGCCGACCACGTCGCAATAGAATTCGGTCGCCGCGAAGCTCCCTGAGCGCTGATAGCTTTCCAGCTTGGTCATGTTGACGCCGTTCGTGGCGAAACCGCCCATCGCCTTGTAGAGCGCAGCGGGGATGTTCTTCACCTCGAAGATCAGGCTGGTCATCCACGGTCCGTCGTCGACCGGCGGCTGGCTGCCCCGTGCCAGCGCGACGAAGCGGGTCATGTTGCGATCGCCGTCCGATACGTCCTCGGCCAGCAGGTTCAGCCCGTACAGCTCGGCGGCGCGCGGGGGGGCGAGGGCGGCGACGCTGGGATCGCCCATCTCCGCCACGCGCGCCGCCGCGCCCGCCGTGTCGGCATAGGCGATGGGGCGGATACCGTGGGCGCGCAGCCAGTGGCGGCATTGACCCAGCGCCTGCGGATGGCTCATCGCCTCCGCCAGTTCCTCGCGCGTGCCCGTCGCCATCAGCGCGTGGCGGATCGACAGGAAATGCTCGCCCACGATCGCCAGCCCGGATTCGGGCAGCAGGAAGTGGATGTCCGCGACCCGCCCGTGCAGCGAATTCTCGATCGGGATGATCGCCCGGTCGGCCTTGCCGCTCTTCACCGCGTCCAGCGCGTCGGCGAAGTCGAAACAGGGCAGCGGCAGGCCGTCGGGATAGGCCTCCATCGCCGCGACATGGCTGTTCGCGCCCGGCGCGCCCTGAAAGGCGACGGCGCGGTGCGGCTCGGCCAGCGCGGCGTTCGTCATCGCCTCGACGATCGGGCGGGCGGGGGCGGCATAATTTTCCATGGGTCAGCGGCCTAATCGCGGCGCGACACGCGATCAAGCGGGGAAGCCGAGACACAAAACTTGCCGTCCGCGAAAGCGGCACCTAAGGTCCGCGTTCAGGAGAGATATTGGCGGGGCAGCGAAAAGCGATGGACCTAAAGACCAATACGATCGCGGGATGGGTGCTGGGCGCGGCAGGCGCGGCACTGGGCCTTTCGATCGTCGGCGGCATGATGTTCCACGACGAACGGCCGGAAAAAATGGGCTATGCGATCGAGGGTGTCGAGGCCGAGGGCGGCGGCGGGGCCGCGGCGGAGGTGCCGATCGCGTCGCTCCTGCCCACCGCCGATGCAGCCAAGGGCGCGGAAGTGTTCAAGAAATGCGCCGCCTGCCACACCATCAACCAGGGCGGCGCGAACGGCATCGGCCCCAATCTCTATGCCACCATGGGCGAGGCGATCGCGCAGGGGAAGGCGGGGTTCGCCTTTTCCGACGCGCTGAAGGCGGTCGGCGGCAATTGGGACTGGGACAAGATGAACGCCTGGCTGACATCCCCGCGCAAGTTCGCGCCCGGCACCAAGATGACCTTCGCCGGTCTCTCCAATCCTCAGGACCGCGCGAACGTGATCCTGTACCTCAACCAGCAGGGATCGAACCTGCCGCTGCCCGCCGCCCCGGCGGCCAAGGAACCGGCGGCGGCGGGCGACGCCCCGGCCAATGGCGCCGACGCGGCGGTCAACAAGGTCGAGGAGGATGTGCGCGGCGATACCGGATCGATCGCCAATACCGGCACGCCGGCCAAGGGCGCGCCCTCGGTCGATCCGCAGGCCGCGATCGAGGGGGCCAAGGCGCCCCGCTGATCCCGTGTCGCTGACCGACCTGATCGCGCGCATACCCGTTTTGCAGGCGCCGATGGCGGGGGTATCGACCCCCGCCATGGCGGCGGCGGTGAACGAGGCGGGCGGGATGGGCGCGATCGCGCTGGGGGCGAGCGGCGTGGAGCAGGCCGCCGCGATGATCGCCGAGACCCGCGCCCGGACCGAGCGGCCGTTCAACGTCAATCTCTTCGTCCATGCCCCGCCCGCCCATGATCCGGCGCGCGAGGCGGCGTGGTGCGAGGCGCTGCGCCCCGCCTTTGCCGAACAGGGGGCCGAACCACCCCAGGGACTGCGCACCATCTATGCGAGCTTCGTCGATGACGACGCGATGCTGGCGCTGCTGATCCGGGCGCGCCCGGCGGTGGTCAGCTTTCACTTCGGCCTGCCCGGCCCCGAGCGAATCGCCGCGCTGAAACGGGCGGGATGCCTGTTGCTGGCGAGCGTCACCTCGCTGGACGAGGCGCGGGCGGCGGAGCGGGCCGGGATCGATGCCCTGGTCGCGCAGGGCTATGAAGCCGGCGGCCATCGCGGCGTCTTCGATCCCGATGCGCGCGACGACCGGCTGGGGACACTGGCGCTGACTCGTATGCTGGCGAAGTGCGCCGAGCGGCCCGTCGTCGCGGCGGGCGGGATCATGGACGGCGCAGGCGTGTCGGCGGCCTTGGCGCTGGGCGCGGTGGCGGCGCAACTGGGTACGGCCTTCATCGCCTGTCCCGAAAGCGCGGCGGATGCGGCCTATCGCTCGGCGCTGATGGGGGAGGGGGCGGCGCACACCGTCATGACCCGTGCGATTTCGGGGCGGCCCGCGCGCTGCCTGCCCAATCGCTTCACCGCGCTGGGGGAGCGGCTGTCCGCCGTGCCGCCCGCCTATCCTATCGCCTATGATGCGGGAAAGGCGCTGAACGCCGCCGCCAAGGCGCGGGGCGAGCATGGCTATGGCGCGCAATGGGCAGGGCAGGGCGCGCCGCTCGCCCGTGCCATGCCTGCGGGCGAACTGGTCCGGACGATCGCTGGCGAGATGCGGCGATAGCGTCTATCCGCGCGCCAAATGGCTCCGGTGGAGAATGACGGGATGAAGATGCTTGCGGCCTGGATGGCCCCCATGCTGGTCGTCGCGACCCCGATGGCGACGGCGGCGAGCCGATCGCCGATCCTGTTGTCCGAGTTCGTCGATGCGCAGGCCCCTTATCCCCAGGCTCATGCCTCGACCCTGGTGCAACTGCTCGACGGGACGCTGGCCGCCGCCTGGTTCGCCGGATCGGGGGAGAGCCGCCCCGATGTCCGCATCTGGTTCGCGCGGCGGGGGCCGGGGGGATGGAGCGCGCCGGTGCCGGTCGCGGACGGCGTGTCGCCGCAGGGCGACACGCGTTATCCGACCTGGAACCCGGTGCTGTTCCAGCCGCCGGGCGGACCGCTGCACCTCTATTACAAGGTCGGGCCCAATCCGCGCGAATGGTGGGGCATGGTCATCCGCTCCGGCGACGGCGGTCGGACCTGGACAGCGCCCGAGCCGTTGCCGGATGGCGCACTGGGTCCGATCAAGAACAAGCCGGTGATCGCCGCCGATGGAAGTTGGCTGTCCCCCTCCAGCCGCGAAGAGGGAACGGCGGAGGCCAATATCTGGTCGCTGCGAATCGAGCGGAGCACCGATCAGGGAGGGCACTGGACGGTCGGCCCACGCATCGCCTCGCCCATGCATATCGAGGCGATCCAGCCCAGCATCCTGTTTCACAAGGACGGCAAGCTGGAACTGGTCGCGCGGACGCGGCAGGGGGCGCTGGCGCAAAGCTGGTCGCGGGACAATGGCGTCACCTGGTCCCCGATCGCGGCGATCGACCTGCCCAATCCCAATGCGGGCACCGATGCGGTGACATTGGCCGATGGGCGGCAACTGATCGTCTACAACCACAGCGCCCATGCCCCGAATACGCCCGGCGACGGCCCGCGCTGGCCGCTCAATATCGGGTTGTCGGACGATGGGGTGCATTGGCGCAGCGTCCTGACGCTGGAGGCCAAGCCGATGCCCGACGGCTATGCCTATCCGGCGGTGATCCAGACGCGCGATGGGCTGGTGCATGTGACCTATACTTGGAACCGGCAGCATATCCGGCATTTGGTGATCGATCCCAGGTTGTTGCGGTGACCTTGCGGCAAGGGATGCACTCGCCACGATGCTGGGCTAAACAGCGGGAATGACCACCAAACCTCCCATCGGTCGCGATACGCGGCTGTGCATGTCGCTGTCGGCGCGGCCCGGCAATTTCGGATCGCGCTTCCACAACCGCCTCTACGAGCTGACCGGGCTCGACTATGTCTACAAGTCGTTCAGCACCACCGATCTGGCGGCGGCGGTGGGCGGAATCCGGGCGCTGAATATCCGGGGCTGCGCGATCTCGATGCCGTTCAAGGAAGCGGTGATCCCGATGCTCGACGGCCTCGCCGGGTCGGCGGCGGCGATCGACAGCGTCAACACGATCGTCAACGATGACGGGCGGCTGACCGGCTACAACACCGACTATGCCGCCGTGGTCGAACTGATCGCCGATATCGACCGCGCGACGCCCTTCGTGCTGCGCGGGTCGGGTGGCATGGCCAAGGCCGTGGCGGCGGCGCTTCGCGACTCGGGTTTCGGCCAGGGCACCATCGTCGCACGCAACGAAGCGGTGGGACGCGGGCTCGCCGATCTCTATGGCTTTGCCTGGGCGAGCGAATTGGGCGAGGGCGCGCCGCTGCTGATCAACGTCACCCCGATCGGCATGACCGGCGGCAATGAGGACCAGCTGGCCTTTCCCGAGGCGATGATCGCCGAGGCGGAGATCGCCTTCGACGTGGTGCAATATCCGCCCGAGACCCGGTTCCTGGGCGTCGCGCGGGACATGGGCAAGCGGGTCATCACCGGCACCGAGGTCGCGACCATCCAGGCGCTGGAGCAGTTCGTGCTCTATACCGGCGTGCGGCCCACGCCGGAGCAGGTCCAAGAGGCAGCGGAGTACGCCCGAAATATGGGGTGATCGGGACATTCCTCCCCTGAAAGGGGAGGTGGCAGGCCGCAGGCCTGACGGAGGGGTGTCACCGCTGATGATCGGACCCATCGCTGGCGGTTACACCCCTCCACCAGCTTCGCTGGTCCCCCTCCCCTTGCAGGGGAGGATTAATTTTGGGCCATCGCCATCAGCACCGCCCACTCCGCCTCGCCCACCGGCGACACCGACAGCCGCGACTGGCGGAGCATCGGCAGGTCGGCGAGGCGCGTGTCCGCCTTCATCGCCGCCAGCGTGACGGGACGGGGGAGGGGGCGGTCGGGCGCGACTTGGACCGAAACCCAGCGGCCGTCCTCACCATCGGCCCGTGCCGCGCGGGTGATGGTCGCGATGCCGACCGCCGCTTTCTCCTTTCCGCTGTGATAGAAGAGGGCCGAGTCGCCGACCGCCATCGCGCGGAGATGCTTGGCGGCGGCGGCGTTGCGCACGCCGTCCCATTCGGTCGTGCCGTCGCGGACCAGATCGTCCCAGCCATAGCTGTCGGCCTCCGATTTCAGCAGCCAATGGGCCATGTCGCCGCCTTCTCCTGAACCCTGACTAAACGCTGCATTCCAACGCCATTCAGCCCGAAGCGACTAGGAAAGGCAACACGGACGCAGCGTGCGCGTTTTGCCATCAGCGGACCGGGCGTTTGAGTATCGGAGGTTCGAGATGAACGGAATGTTGAAGAAGCTGGGGATGGGCGTCGCGCTGGCCGCGACCGCGCTGACCGCTGCGGCCCCGGCCGAGGCGCAGCGTTGGGGTCGCGGCTGGGGCGGCTATTATCACCGTGATCGCGGCGGCGACGCGGTGGCGGGTGCGTTGCTGGGCGGCATCGTCGGCCTGGGCGTGGGCGCTGCCATCGCGAGCAGCAACCAGCCGCGCTATGTCGATCGCGGCTATTATTATAATCGCGGCTACGACCCCTATTACGCACCGCCGCCCCCGCCGCCGGTGTATCAGTATGAGTATCGCAGCTACGCGCCGCGCTGCTGGACCGATTGGCGCTGGGACCCTTATTGGGGCCGCAACGTGCAGGTCCGGGTCTGCAACTAAATCCCATGGCGGCGTCGGGATCACCCGGCGCCGCTTTTTCTTGGCAGCGGCATCGAGTCGGCGTTAAGGCCGGGACATGACCGATACCGTTCCCGATCGCCTGTCCACCAACCCGGACAGCCCCTATTTCGACCAGGACCTCCTCTCGCGTGGGGTCGGCATCCGCTTCAAGGGTGCGGAGCGCCGCGACGTCGAGGAATATTGCATTTCCGAAGGCTGGATTCGCGTCGCGCTGGGCAAGAAGGTCGACCGCCATGGCCGCCCGCTGACCCTGAAGCTGAACGGCGAGGTCGAGGCGTGGATCGAGAATCCGGCCGATGACGCCGAGGGTTCGGACGAAGCCGAGGCCTAATTACTTGGCGTACCCCGGCGAAGGCCGGGGTCCAGTTGCTGTGTGCGGGCGATGGCCTCCCACGCGCCGGTTGGCGCGCCACCGGCGTCGTAGAAACTGGACCCCGGCCTCCGCCGGGGAACAAGTAGGTTTTGGGGAGGGCGGTATCCTCAACGTCCGTTCAGCCTGAGCGAAGTCGAAGGCCACGGCAATCCCCCGCCGCACTTCGACTTCGCTCAGTGCGAACGTAGGGTGCGGATCAGGCCGCCTCCATCGCCTCGCCCGCTTCCATCCAGCGCGCCTCTGCCTCGGCCAGCTTCTCGACCGCCTCGGCGCGGCGCTTGTTCAGTTCGCCCATCGACAGTTTGGCATGGCGCGGTTCGGCCGCCGCCGGATCGTTCATGGCCTTGTCCAGCGCGTCGCGTTCGCGGGTCAGCTTGGCCATCTCGTCCTCGATGCCACGCAGCGTCTTCTTCATCGCGTTGAAGCGCTCGCGCTGCTCGGCCGAAGCCTTTTTGCTCGCCGCGCGGTCGGCCTTGGAGGCGGCGTCGCCCTGGCCCGCATCGCCCTTCAAGACGAAGGCGATATAATCGTCCAGCGACCCGTCGAATTCCTTCGCCGTGCCATTGTCGACCAGCACCAGCCGGTCCGCCGTCATCTCCAGCATGTGACGGTCATGGCTGACCAGCACGACCGTGCCCTTGTACATGTTGAGCGCCTGGACCAGCGCCTCGCGCGCGTCGACGTCCAGGTGGTTGGTCGGCTCGTCGAGGATCAGCATGTGCGGCGCGTCGCGGGTGATCAGCGCCAGCGCCAGCCGGGCGCGTTCGCCGCCCGACAGCTTGCCGACCTTGGTCGTCGCCTTGTCGCCCGAAAAGCCGAAGCGCCCGAGCTGTGCCCGCACCGCCGCCGGGGTCGCGCCGCGCATGATGCGGGTCATATGCTCCAGCGGCGTGTCGTCGGTGTCGAGTTCCTCCACCTGATACTGGGTGAAATAGCCGACGCGCATCTTGCCGGACGCGTTCATCTCGCCTTCCATCGGCGTCAGTTGCGCGGCGAGCAGGCGGGCGAGGGTGGTCTTGCCGTTGCCGTTGCGGCCCAGCAACGCGATCCGGTCGTCCGGGTCGATGCGCAGGTTCAGCCGCTTCAGGATCGGCGTTTCCGAATAGCCGACGCTGGCGAGGTCCAGCGTGATCAGCGGCGGGCGCAGCTGGTCGGGATCGGGGAAGTCGAAGGACAGCGACGGGTCGTTCGCCATTTCGGCGATGGGCTGCATCTTGGACAGCATCTTGGCGCGGCTCTGTGCCTGTTTGGCGGTCGAGGCGCGGGCGGAGTTGCGGGCGATATAGTCCTGCAACTTGGCGCGCTGCGCCTCCTGGTTGGCCTTGGCGGCGGCGAGCTGCGCCATCCGCTCGGCGCGCTGGCGCTCGAACGAGTCGTAACCGCCGGGATAGAGCGTCACCTTGCCGTTCTGGAGGTGCAGGATATGGTCGACGACATTGTTCAGGAAGTCGCGCTCATGGCTGACCAGCAGGATCGTCGCGCGATAGGATTTGAGGAAATCTTCCAGCCACATCACCGCTTCGAGGTCGAGGTGGTTCGACGGTTCGTCGAGCAGCAGCACGTCGGGCGCGGAGAAGAGCAACGCGGCCAGCGCCACGCGCATCTTCCACCCGCCCGAATAGCTGGACAGCGGGCGGCCCTGCATCGCCTCGTCGAAGCCCAGGCCTTGCAGGATGCTGGAGGCGCGCGCGGGCGCGGTATAGGCGTCGATCGCGATCAGCCGTTCGTAGATGTCGCCCAGCTTTTCCGGGTCGCTCTCCGTCTCGCTCCGCTCCATCAGTTCGGCGCGTTCCACATCGGCGGCCAGCACCGTTTCGAACGGGGTCGCGGTGCCGTCGGGGGCTTCCTGTGCGATATAGCCCAGGCGCGCGCCCTTGGGCATTTCGCAGGCGCCGTCATCGGCCTCCAACTGGCCTGCGATCACGCGGACGAGTGTCGACTTGCCCGCGCCGTTGCGACCGATCAGGCCGACCCGGCTGCCGGGGGGGAGTGCGGCCGATGCGCCGTCGAGGATCGTGCGGCCGCCCAGGCGCACGGTGATGCCATTCAGATTGAGCATGAGGCGCGCGTAGCAAATCCCGGCGCAAAAGGGGAGGGGGCCCTTTTATCCTCCCCGGTACGGGGAGGGGGACCGCCGTGAAGCGGCGGTGGAGGGAGCGTTCCGCAAGGGATGTCCTGTGAGGATGCCCCCCTCCGTCAGCGCTTGCGCGCTGCCACCTCCCCGTGCCGGGGAGGATCGCTTCCTGGCACCGATCGACATTCCCCATTCCACCCCTGCAAGGGGAGGTGGCAGGCCGTCAGACCTGACGGAGGGGTATCACGGCTGCTGGGGCCCCTGCTCCTCGCGAGCGTTCCTGCCCCTCCACCACCACTCCGCGGCTGTTCCCCTCCCCAAGCGCAGCTTGGGGAGGATCGTGCCTTAGCGCGCCGCCAAGTTGGTGCGGCCCGCAGGCGGCCAGTTCTGTGCCCCGCACTTCTTGACCACCCATTCGGCCTTCTTGTTCCAGCACAGCGCATCGAGGCGCGGCATGGTCGCGGCGAAATGCTCGCGGCCGATGTAACGCGGGAAACGCTGCTCGCCATAAGGGGTCAGGCTGTTGCGCAGTTCGCGCATCCGATCGACCGCCAGTTCGCCCAGATGGCCGCGCGGGGTGAAGACCGCCGCATGCGCGATCGATCCCGCCGTCTGGCAGAAATTGAGTTGGGCCGCGACCGCCGCGAAGCTGGAATAGGTGCGCGTGCCATATTGATCGAGCGCCATCTGGCCTTCGCGCGGCGTCTTGCTGGTCCGCTTGAAATAGGCGCCCAGCGTGTCGAACGCGCCCTTCAATTCCACATCGTGATCCTTCAGGATCGCGTTGTAGTTGGAGACGGTCGAAAGCATCGGCTCGAACTGGCATTGCAGGGCGGCGACGTTCAGCGCCGCGCGCATGTTCCACAACAGTCCCGCCCGCAATTCCGCCGGGGTCGCGCCCGGAAGCGGCTGTCCGATACCGGGTTCGTCACCCCGAACCGGTTTGCCTTCGAAATTATAGGGCTGCAGGAAAAATTGCGCCGATGCGGGTGCCGCGGCACCCATCCCCCAAAACGCCACGCCGGCGACCAGCGCGGTACGCACCACCTTCATCTGATTTCGATCCTTCCCCCGTAGGGCCTTCGAGCGTCCCGAAACATAACGCTTTTCCGGCTTTTCCCCAAATGGAAATCACGGGTTCGGCAACCCCGTGCGGTGGACGGTGTCGTTACGGAAGGGCAGCGAAAATCGCGCGACGCGCCAAGGAAAAGGGGCCGCCCGGTCGCCCGGACGGCCCCTCCCACGTCGGGAATGACCCCGACGATGATTACATCGCGTTGGTCGCGTTGGTCATCATCGTGTCGTTGGCCATCATCATGTCGTTCGACATGGTGTCGTTGGCCATCATGCCGCCGTTCATGGCGCCGTCGACGGCGGTCATGTTGTCGGTGGCGGTGTCCATGCCTTCCGAAGCGTTCATTTCGGTGGTCATGTTCGCGTCGGTGGTGTTCTCGGTGTTCGAGCCGCAAGCCGAAACCGCGAGCGCCGCGCCGGCGATGATCGAGCCCGTCAGGACCTTGGAGATGATTGCACGCATTGGAAGCTCCCTTGATATTAAGGATTTGGAACGGCTTGCTGGCCCTATTACCCAAATCGGGGTGGACATTAATCGGATACCGCCCAGGCCTCAAGCCTCGTTTTGTCGGACCTGCCCCAGGGACTGGAGGAACGCCGGAAGAGTGAACGCTAGCGCCTCGTCAAAGGTTTCCAACGACTTGACGCCGTTTAACGCAAAAAGACTGGTCACGGGGAACTCCGGCAAGCCGCAGGGAACGATTCCACCGAAATGGGACAGGTCGGGCGCGATGTTGATCGCGAAGCCGTGAAGCGTGACCCAGCGACGCACCCGGACGCCGATCGCGCCGATCTTCGCCTCCGTGCCTCCGTCGCGCGTCCAGATGCCGACCCGCTCGTCGACGCTGAAGGCGTTGACCCCCAGTCGGGCGAGCGCGGCGATCAGCCAGTCCTCCAGACCATGGACGAATTGCCGCACATCGCGGCCGCGCCGGTTGAGGTCGAGGATCAGATAGCCGGTGCGCTGGCCGGGGCCGTGATAGGTATATTTGCCGCCGCGCCCGGTCTGGAACACCGGAAAGCGCGGATCGACCAGCTCGACCGGGTCGGCGCTGGTCCCCGCCGTATAGACGGGCGGGTGTTCGAGCAGCCAGACCAGCTCGCGCGCCTGGCCCTGCGCCACGGCGGTCGCGCGCGCCTCCATCTCGGCGAGCGACTGGTCATAGGGGGTCAGGCCGGGGCTGACCCGCCATTCGATATCGGGCATGTCGGGAAAATGGGTCACGATCACGGCTATCTGCGCCCGCCATCGCCCTGATGCAAGCGGTGGGCAAGCGGGGAGAGCCCGTTGCGGTCACGATGGCGTTGCACGTCGCGATGGGCTAGGTCGGGGGGCTAGGTCGGGGCGATTGCCCGGACGATCAGGGGGCGACCATGGCCGGCTCAAGGGAGGAACGATGACCGTCAGGATCGGATCGGTGTGGGACAGCACGCAGCAGGTGCTGGCGGGCAGGGCCGCCATGCTGATACCCTTCGCCGCGATCGGCTTCGTGCTGCCCAGCCTGTTGCAGCTTCTGGTCCTGCCCCAGGGCGGCGCGTCGTCCGCCGGCAATGTCTCCGGCCCGGGGCTGGTCGTGACCATCGTGTCGCTGGTGCTGGGGGTATGGGCGCAACTGGGGATCATGGCGCTGGCGACGCATCCCGCCACCACGTCGGCAGAGGCGTCGCGTGCCGGGTTCCGCCGTTTCTTTCCGGTAATGGGCCTGGCGCTGGCGATCGGTTTCGTTGTCGCGTTGCTGGTCCTGGTCTTCATCATCGGCATGGTGGTGTTCGGTTTCGATTTCGCGGCGGCGATGGCGGTCAATGGCGACCCCTCGCGCATGCCGCCGATGCCGGGCGCGGCGGCGATCTTCGCGACCATCTATTTTCTTGTGGCGCTGCCGCTGGCGCTATGGCTGGTCGCGCGGTTGATGCTGACCTATGCCGTGGTCCTCAACGAGCGGCGCGGGCTGGGGGCGTTTCGTCGTTCGATCGCGTTGACGCGGGGCATGACCTGGCGGCTGATCGGCATGACGCTGCTGTTCCTGATCGTCCTGTCGGTGTCGGTCTTCGCGGTACAGGGCGTGACGGGCGCGGTGTTCCGGCTGATCCTGGGCCCCGACATGCTCTGGCTCGTGCTGGCGTTGACGACCTTGGCGAGCGCGGTGGTCAGCGCGGCGTTCATGACGCTGGCCTATGTCTTCATCGCGCGCCTCTATGTCGCGACGGCGGGGGAGCAGGCGCTTCGCCAGGATGGCCAGAACGGATCGCCGCAACTGTAATGACATTGAACATCGTCGCGACCCTGCGGGATGCCTGGGGCCTATTCCTCCGGGATCGTTCGCTGCTGATCCGGCTGGCGGGGCCTTTCCTGTTCTGGCCCGCGCTGGCGCTGGGGCTGCTGGTCCCCGCACCGCCTCTGCCCGATGAAGGCGTGGGGGAGGCGACCGCGCAGGCCACCGCCTGGATCGATTCGGTCGGCCAATGGGCGGGCCAATATGGCGGCTGGTATCTCGCCAGCTATGCCGTCGGGCTGATCGGCACCGCCGCGCTGCTCGCGCTGGTGCTCGGCGAGGGGCGGCTGACCGTGGGGGAGGCGCTGGGCCGGGCGCTGGGGATCGCGCCCCGCTATGTGCTGGCGATGGTGCTGGTCGCCCTGCCGGTCGGGGCGGGGATGCTGCTCTACATCCTGCCGGGCCTCTATGTGGCGGGGCGGCTGTTGCTCGTCGGGCCCGTCCTGCTGGCCGAGCGGCGGATGGCGGCGGTGGCGGCGCTGGCCCGCTCGGTCAAGCTGACGCGCGGGGCGGGGTTGCCGATGGCGGCGCTGTCCGCCTGCACCTATCTGGGCGGGATCGTCGCGACCCAGCCGATCCTGATGCTGATCGACCTGTCCAAGGGGGATGGGCCGGGCAATCCGGTGGCGCTGGCGCTGCTCCACGCCGCGGCGGCGGCGGTCGCGATGGCGGCGGGTCTGGCCCAGGCGCTGATCGCGGTGGCCGCCTATCGCCGGCTGGTCAATCGACCGGCCTGATCCGGGGGATTTGCGGCGCGGCGTCCTCGGGCAGCAGGCCGAGCGCGCGCGGGTCGACAAAGGTCTCGATCGCGCGGCCGATCGCGGTGAAACCCTGACGCCGATAGAAATTGAGCGCGGAAGGGTGATCGAGGGTGCAGGTATGCACCCATACCCGCTCGACGCTGGCGGTCCAGGCGCGCATCAATGCCTGTGCCATCAGCCAGCGGCCATGGCCCTGCCCCGCCAGTTCGGGGATCAGCCCGAAATAGGCGATCTCGCATTCGCCCGCCTGACGATGGTCGAGTTCCAGCAGCCCCACCTCGATCCCGGCCCGGTCGACCACCGCGAAGACCGACACGGCGGGATCATGGATGATCGCGGTCAGCATGTCGTCGGACATCACCAGTCGCGAGAACCACAGCCAGGGCGCGCCGACCCGCGCGAACAGCGTGCGGTATTTGGCCGGGTCGGGCTGCACCCAGGCGACCAGGCTCAGCGACGCGGGGGGCATGGGACGCGGGCGGGGCCGCTCGCGCATCTCCAGCGTGGTGACGATGGTCGCGACCTCGGTCGCATCGACGGGGATCAATGCCATGGCGCTTATTCCCAGGTCGCGAGCGGCGGCAGGCTCATCAGGATCGCGTCGATATTGCCGCCGGTCTTCAGGCCGAACAGCGTCCCCCGGTCATAGACCAGGTTGAACTCGGCATAGCGCCCGCGCCACGCCAGCATCCGCGCGCGGTCGGCCTCGGTCGAGGGCAGACCCATGCGCCGCCGGACGATGCGCGGGAAGATGTCGAGGAACGCCTCGCCGACATCGCGGGTGAAGGCGAAATCGCCGTCGAAATCGCCCTCCAGATGGTCGTAGAAGATGCCGCCGACACCGCGATGCACCTGGCGATGCGGGATGTAGAAATAGTCGTCGGCCCAGGCCTTGAACCGGGGATAATGATCCGGGTCATGCGCGTCGCACGCCGCCTTCAACCGGGCGTGGAAATCGGCGGTGTCCTCTTCGATGGGCAGCGGCGGGTTCAGGTCCGCGCCGCCGCCGAACCAGCGCTTGGTGGTGGTCAGGAAGCGGGTGTTCATATGCACGGCGGGCACATGCGGGTTCGCCATATGCGCGACCAGGCTGATCCCCGTCGCGACGAAGCGGGGATCGTCGCCCGCGCCGTGAATGGTCTTGGCGAACGGCCCCTCGAAGGTACCGCCGACGGTCGAGACATTGACCCCGACCTTTTCGAAGACCCGCCCCTTCATCACGCCGCGCACCCCGCCGCCGCCGGGCTCGCCGCTGGGGTCGGTACGGTCCCAAGCGGTATAGGCGAAGGCGGCGTCCGATCCGGCTTCGCGCTCGATCGCCTCGAACTCGGCGCAAATCCGGTCGCGCAGGGATTCGAACCACCGGCGGGCGGCGTCCTGCTCGGCATCGAGCGCGATATCGGGGGTGCGGCTGGTCATCACCGGGGCGTTCTGGGCATGGCCGGGGCGGGGGGTCAACCCGCCATATGCGCCCAACCGGTCTGGCGGCGCGCCTCCGCCATCAAAATCCCGCCGGTGATCGCGACGTTAAGCGAACGGACGCCCTCCCGCATCGGCACGCGGACCCGAATGTCGGCGGCGTCGTGCACCGCACGCGGCACGCCCGCCCCTTCCGAGCCGAGCAGGATCACGTCGTCGGGCCGGAACGCCATCTCGGGCAGCGGCACCGCCCCCAATGTCGTCGCCAGCACGATCCGCCCCGGCGTCGCGGCCCGGAAAGCCTCCCAATCGGCGTGGCGCACCACCTCGGCCATCGCCGCATAGTCCATCGCCGAGCGGGCGAGCGCCCGATCCGAATAGGGGAAGCCCATCGGCTCGATCAGGTCCACCGCGACGCCGAAACAGGTGGCGGTGCGGATCAGCGTGCCGACATTGCCGGCAATGTCGGGCTCATGAAGCGCGAGCCGCATTACTGGTCGGGAAAGGCGAGCAGCGAATCGACCGCTAGCCCCTCGGCCCGCAACGCCTCCGCACCGCCCAGATCGGGCAGGTCGACCAGGAACTGCGCCTGTTCGACCACGCCGCCCGCCTTGCGGATCAGCCGGACGGCGGCGCGCGCGGTGCCGCCGGTGGCGATCAGATCGTCGACCAGCAGGACACGGGCACCGGGGACCAGCGCGTCCTCGTGCATCACGATCCGGTCCTGGCCGTACTCGAGCGCATAATCCTCGGCGATGGTCGCGCCGGGCAGCTTGCCGTCCTTGCGGATCAGCAGCACGCCCGCGTTCAGCGGCACCGCGAGCGCGGCGGCGAACAGGAAACCGCGCGCTTCGATCCCGGCGATCAGGTCGACTTCCCCTCGCGTCGCGGCGGCCATCCGCTCGATGGCGGTCGCGAAGCCCTTCGGATCGAGCAGTAAAGTGGTGATGTCGCGGAACTGGATGCCGGGCTTGGGGAAATCCGGGATGGTGCGGATCAGGGCTTTCAGGTCGTCATTGGCGGTCATGCTGGGTCTCATGGGCCGGTGGGGCGCGGGGGTAAAGGGGGGGGCGCATCCCTTACTCCGTTCAGGCTGAGCGTAGTCGAAGCCCACGCGTGGACCTTCCCGCTTGGCAAAGCGATTCCCTTGGCCTTCGACTTCGCTCAGGCTGAACGGAGGTCGGGAGGGGGGGGCGGTACTCCCAATAAAAAGGGCGGCCTCCTCTCGGAAACCGCCCCTAAGTCTCTCACACGGGCAACCCCGGTCTCAATGCTTCACGTCGCGCCAGACATTCTGATACGCGCCCCAGGCCAGGAAGCAGAAGATCAGGATGAAGATCACCGCCCCGATCCCGGCGGCGTGGCGCGATTCCAGCCGGGGCTCGGCGGTCCAGGTCAGGAAGGCGGCGACGTCCTTGGCCATCTGGTCGCGGGTCGCCAGCGTACCGTCGGTATATTGCACCTGGCCGTCCGAGGTCAGCGGCGGCGGCATCGCGATGTTGAGGTTCGCGAAATAGGGATTGTAGTGCAGGCCCGTCGGCGTCTTGATGTCCGGGAACTTGCGCAGCAGCTCGGCAGGCTGGTTGCGATAGGCGTCGGGGCCGATCAGCGAATAGACGTAATTGGTGCCGTCATGCCGCGCCTTGGTCATCAGCGACAGGTCGGGCGGCAGCGCATTGTTGTTCGCCGCGCGCGCCGCCACCTCGTTGGCGAAGGGCGAGGGGAAGCGGTCGGCGGGCACGTTCTTGCGCGTCGTCGCCTCGCCCGTCTCCGGGTTGATGCTCGGCTGTTCGATCACCCACTGGTTGGCGATCGCCTTCACCTCGGCCTCGTTATAGCCCAGGTCCTTCAGGTCGCGGAACGCCACCAGCCGCAGCGAGTGGCAGGCCGCGCAGACCTCCTTATAGACTTGGAAACCGCGTTGGAGCTGGCGACGGTCGAAACGGCCGAAAATGCCGTCCGACGCCAGATGCGCGGGCTTGGGGTGAAGGTGGAATTCCTCCTCGGCGGATGGAGCGGGCGGGTCGGAGACGAGCCCCGACACGCTGCCCCACAGCGCGATGGCGAGAACCAGGGTGAAGGCCGCGCCGACCAGGAATGCGATGCCACGAACCATGTTCAGCTATCCTCTTTCGGTTCGGGTCAGGCCAGGGCCGACTTGGTGGGCGCAGTGCCGCCATGCTTGGACAGCACGGCTTCGGTGATCGAGTTGGGCAGCGGCGCAGGACGCTCCGTCCGGGCGATCCAGGGCAGGATCACCAGGAAGTGGAGGAAATAATAGGCCGCCGTCAGCTGGCTGAGGATGATGAAGAAGGGCGTCGCGGGCGAGCCCCCGCACCAGCCGAGCAGCAGCACGTCGACCACCAGAACCCAGAAGGCGACCCGCGCCTTGGGCCGGAAATTGTTCGACCGCACCGGCGAGCTGTCCAGCCAGGGGAGGAAGAACAGCAGCAGGATCGACCCGAACATCGCCAGCACGCCCCACAGCTTGGCGGGCAGGATGAAGTCGGCGGTGAAGGCGCGCAGGATCGCGTAGAAGGGCCAGAAATACCATTCGGGCACGATATGCGCCGGGGTCGAGAGCGGGTTGGCTGGAATGTAATTGTCCGGGTGCCCCAGATAATTGGGGAAAAAGAACAGCAGCCCCGCGAAGACCAGCAGGAACACGCCCAGCCCCACCGCATCCTTGGCGGTGTAATAGGGGTGGAAGGGCACGGTATCCTGCTCGCCCTTCACATCGACGCCGGTCGGGTTGTTGGAGCCCGGAATATGCAGCGCCCAGATGTGCAGGATGATGACGCCCGCGATCACGAAGGGCAGCAGATAGTGGAGCGAGAAAAAGCGGTTGAGCGCGGCATTGTCCGGCGCGAAACCGCCGAGCAGCCAGATGCGGATGGTATCGCCGACCAGCGGGATCGCCGAAAAGAAGCCGGTGATGACCTGCGCGCCCCAGAAGCTCATCTGCCCCCAGGGGAGCACATAGCCCATGAAGGCGGTCGCCATCATCAGGAGGAAAATGACGACGCCCAGCAGCCACACCATCTCGCGCGGGGCCTTGTACGATCCGTAATAGAGGCCACGGAAGATATGGGTGTAGACCACGATGAAGAACATCGACGCGCCGTTGGCGTGGGCATAGCGCAGGAACCAGCCCGCGTTCACGTCACGCATGATGCTTTCGACCGAGTCGAAGGCGACGCCCGCATTGGCGGCATAATGCATCGCCAGCACGACGCCGGTGATGATCTGGATGGCGAGGGCGGCACCCGCCAGCACGCCGAAATTCCAGAAGTAATTCAGGTTGCGCGGCACCGGATAACCCGCGCCCACGGCATTGTAGACGAGGCGCGGCACCGGCAGCTTCTCGTCCAGCCAGCGCATGAGCGGCTGTTTCGGTTCGTAATGCTTGGCCCAGGGAAAGCTCATCTCTCAAATCCCCTTCAAGCGGCCGCGCCGACCGTGACGGTCGTGTCGGTGTCGAATTTATACTCGGGAACCAGCAGGTTCAGCGGCGCCGGGCCCTTGCGGATGCGCGCGGCGGTGTCATAGGCCGAACCGTGGCAGGGGCAGAAATAGCCGCCATAGGGCCCCTTGTTCTCGCCCTCGCCCGCGCCCAGCGGCACGCAGCCCAGATGGGTGCAGACGCCCAGGGTGATCAGCCAGTTCTTCTTGCCCGGCTTGGTCCGCTGCTCCAGCGTCTGGGGATCGCGCAGGTCGGACAGCGGCACTGCATCGGCCTCGGCGATTTCCTTGGGCGTCAGGTTGCGGACGAACAGCGGCTGCTTGCGGAAGCTGGTCTTGATCGCCTGGCCGGGCTCGATCTTGGACAGGTCGACCTCGGTGGTCGACTGGGCGAGCACGTCGGCGGAGGGGTTCATCTGGTTGATCAGCGGCAGAACGATCGCCAGGGCGCCGACGCCCGCGAAGGACACGGCGGCGACGTTGATGAAGTCGCGACGGCGGGGATCATGGACCTCTTCCTGGAATGGCTCCGGCGCCTCGCCGGGGGGTACGGTGTTCTCCGTCATCGCCATTCGTCCTGTCCCTCCACCTGGTTCGCGTCCGCGATCGATACGCCGTGGCGGTCGCGCCGGATTGTTCCGGTCCTGCGCCGCCCTCTCAACTCACCCGTCCATGATGAACGGTGCTTCAGGTTAGCCTTGCTTGACGGGCTTTGCCAATCCCCTTTGGCCAATCCCCTTCGCCCCCCGGCCCCGTCGTTCAGCGCCCATGCATCGCCATGGGTGCAGGAACCATGGCACGACGCGACGGGTTGACCGTCGATCGACGCGGATGACGGATCCCTGCCGCACCCGCATGGCGACAGGCCAGGGATATGGAGAGCGAGGATGGGCCTCGGCAAGACGGGTTGGGCCGCGTTGATGGCGGCCGGGTTGCTGGCACTGGGCGGCTGCGCCGATGGCTATGGCTATAGCGGCGTGTCGGTCGGATCGGGCTTCGGCGGCGGCTATGGCCCCGGCTATTATGGCTATGGCGGCGGCTATGGTTATGCGCCGTCCTATTATGGCTGGTACAACGACTTTTATTATCCGGGTACCGGCATCTACGTCTATGACCGCTATCGTCGGCCCTATCGCTGGAACGACGGACAGCGGGCCTATTGGGAAGGGCGGCGCGGCGCGTGGCGCGGCGGCCCGATCCGGGATCAGTGGCGCGGCTGGGGCCGTGACGGATGGCGGGGCGACCGCTGGCGCGGGCAGGGCTGGCGGGGCAATGGCGCCGTCGCTCCCACGCCCGGCGTGCCGCGTGCGGAGGGCTGGCGTGGCAATCGGGGCACGCCCGGCGGCGGGCGCGGCGGCCCTCGCCCCGGCGGTCCGCGAGGGTCTCGCGGACCGCGCTGAGACTCAGGCGGCGGGCTGGGTCCGGATCATGACGGTGGGGCGGAAGCGCATGACCGCCACATCGTCCTGATTGTAGACGGTCAGCAGGCTGACGACGAAGCCCATGTCCGGTCGACTGGCCGAACGGCGCGTCTCCAGCACTTCCGTCTCACAACGTAGTGTGTCGCCGGGATAGACGGGCTTCAGCCAGCGGAGTTCGTCGATGCCGGGCGACCCCAGGCTCTGAAAGCCGATGTCCCGGTAATGCGCGACGATCATCGCCATCGTCATCGATGCGGTGTGCCAGCCGCTGGCCGACAGCCGCCCGAAATGGGTGGCCGCCGCCGCTTCGTCGGACAGATGGAAGGGCTGGGGATCGTAGCGCGCGGCGAAGGCGATCACCTCGTCACGGTCGACATGGCAGGCGCCGAACCGCGCCACGTCGCCCACCGCCATATCCTCCAGCCAGATCATCGCCGTCCTCCCTTATCGCCGCAGAACGCGCCGGAAGGGCGCATCGGTTCCGTCCAGGCCGCGACCCGGCGGCAGGCCGATCAGATCGCGCAGCAGAGGCGCCACATCGACATTGTCGAACGGGGCCAGCTTCGCGCCGGGGCGGAAGGCCGGGCCTTGCGCGATGAACAACGCGGTCATGCTGGG
Source organism: Sphingomonas sp. GM_Shp_1 (assembly GCF_026540895.1). Lineage (GTDB taxonomy): Bacteria > Pseudomonadota > Alphaproteobacteria > Sphingomonadales > Sphingomonadaceae > Sphingomonas. The sequence continues at coordinate 30,262 of NZ_JALNUR010000023.1, forward strand.
ATCGGCATTGTCGTAACCATGCGCGCCGCCGGTAAAGGGCTTGTCCGCCGGCTTGGCGTCGATCAGCCACCCGGCATCGGCCAGGCAGAAATAGGGGGCGATGCGCGGGTTGCGGCCATAGCGGAAGCGGGCCGGAATCCCGTTCCTGCGCCAGCAATCCATATGATCGTGATGGCTCAGCAGGCGCGCCTCCAGCGCGGCCTCGTGACCCGGCACCGCGCGGATCATCGCGAACGGGCCGTCTTCGGACATTTCGTAATCGGCCGGGTTGACCATCCGGTCGAGCGCGATGACCCGTTCGCTGGAGGTGGCAGCCATGCCATGATCGGAGACGATCACCAGATTGGCGGCCAGGCCCAGTTCGGCCAGGCCCGATACCAGCGCGCCGATCGCCTGGTCGACATGGGCGATCGCGGCATTCACCTCCGCCGAATCCGGGCCGCCGTCATGGCCGGCGATATCCACCTCGTCGAAATAGAGCGTCAGGAAGCGCGGGCGGGTCGGGCCGGGGCGTCGCAACCAGTCGATGACCGTATCGACCCGCTGGCGGTCGGAGATGTTGGCGTTGAACTGCAACCAATCATGCGGACGAACGCCGCCGGTGACGGCATGGTGCCCGCGCGGCTGGAGCGTGCCGCCCCAGGCGACGTTGGAGCCGGGCCACAGCATCGTGGCGGTGGGAATGCCCGCCCGCTCGGCGGTGACCCAGACCGGTTCGGCCTCATCCCACCAATAGGGCTGATCCGAGGCCATGGTGAAGCGCTCGCCCGGATGCGCGGGGTCGGTGAAGCTGTTGGCGACGATGCCGTGCCGGTCGGGCACCACGCCGGTCACTAAGGTCCAGTGGTTGGGAAAGGTCTTGGACGGAAAGGACGGTCGCATCGCGGCGGTCACGCCCTCCGTCGCCAGGTGCGACAAATGGGGTGACAGGCCGCGCGTCAGATAATCGGCGCGAAACCCGTCGATCGACACCAGGATCGTCACCGGCGCGCGCGCTTCGGCGGGGGCGGCAGCGGAAGCGACGGATGCGGCTGGCGAGGTGCTGGAGACCGGCGGCAGCGACGGCGGGCTGTATGGGTAGGCGCAACCGGCCAGCAAGGCCAGCGCGAGAGCGACGAGGGGGAGTCGGGTCACGGTGAGGATCGTCCTTTCGGTCCCACCCGATAACGTGATCGTGTTGCACTGGCGAGCACTGGGTCCAGTCCTGATCGACATTCACTCATTCCTCCCCTTGTAGGGGAGGTGGCAGGCCGTCAGGCCTGACGGAGGGGTGTCGCGCTCTCGATACGGGGACACCCCTCCACCATGCTGCGCATGGTCCCCCTCCCCTTGCAGGGGAGGAATGATGACCCTTCCGCTTGAATGTCGATCCGGCCTAGCCAGCAGGCTGGCAAGCTCCGCTAACCCTCTCCCCTATCCAGTGGAGAGGGAAGTAGCAGGAATGTCGATCGGCCCCGGATCGACATTCACCAAGTTATGCGCGCAGAGGCGCAGAGAAATCCTGTTCGTACCGCAGCGCGCCTCAGCATGGTCCGATGGTAAAGACGGACTGCGATCACCGCAGGCACACCCTCTCTGCGTCCTCCGCGCCTCCGCGCGAACACATTCTCCGCAGCTTCGCGCGAAAACGAATGTCGATTGAGCTTGGACGTGGCCAGGATCGGCAGGGAACCACGTAGAGCCAAGTCGCCCGGAAGGTGCCGTCAGGTTACGGGAAAGAAGCGACGAATCTCGTCATCGCTGTTGCGCAGGAGCAGGCGCAGCCGTGCCTCCGCGTCGCTGGGCCGGTCGCCGGGCAGGCCCGCCATCGCCCATTCGCCGAACGCGGGCGCATCGATCATCCGGTCGTCCAGAATGGCGATGTCGGTATGGCGCGGATCGCGGGCGATGCGCTCGAACGCCTCGGCGACGCTGTCGGCGGGGCCTTCGATCAACTGGCGATACTGGCCCTCGCCGATCCACAATAGGCCCGAGATACCGTCCATGCCGTTGTTCCGACGCGAGGTCGCCAGAATCGCCTGATGATCGGCACGCACATCCTCGCCGACCGGACGGCTGCTATAGATGATGCGGCGGTACGGGCTAACATGGATCATGATGTCAGGCGTAACGCGCCGATCGCGTCCTGCAAAGCGGGAATGCGCCGGCCGGTGGAAGCCGACCGGCGCATCATGGATCACACGTTGAAGCGGAACAGCATCACGTCGCCATCCTGGACGACATATTCCTTGCCTTCCGCGCGCAGCTTGCCCGCATCGCGCGCGCCCGCTTCGCCCTTGAACGCGACATAGTCATCATAGGCGATGGTTTCGGCCCGGATGAAGCCGCGCTCGAAGTCGCTATGAATCTCGCCCGCCGCATTGGGGGCCTTGGCACCGCGATGGACGGTCCAGGCGCGTGCCTCCTTCGGCCCGACGGTGAAGAAGGTGAGCAGGTCGAGCAGCGCGTAACCGGCGCGGATCACGCGGGCCAGGCCGGTTTCCGACAGGCCCAGTTCGGACAGGAATTCGCCGCGATCCTCGACCGGCATGGTCGCGATCTCGGCCTCGATCGCCGCCGACACGACGACCGCCTGCGCGCCCTCGGCAGCGGCCTTCTCGAAGACTCGCGCCGAGTGGGCGTTGCCGTTCGCAGCGTTCGATTCCTCGACATTGCAGACATAGAGGACCGGCTTGGCGGTCAGCAATTGTGCCTGTGCAAAGACGCGGGCTTCCTCCTCGTCCTTGGGCTTGGTCAGGCGGGCGGGCTTGCCCTCACGCAGCAGGTCGAGCGTCTGGCCGAGCACCGAGGCGGCGATCTTGGCCTCCTTGTCGCCCTGCTGGCCCTTCTTGATGAAGGCGGGAACGCGCTTTTCCAGGCTTTCCAGGTCGGAGAGCATCAGCTCGGTCTCGACCGTCTCGGCGTCGGCGATGGGATCGACCTTGCCCTCGACGTGAGTCACGTCGCCGTCCTCGAAGCAGCGCAGGACATGGACGATCGCGTCCACCTCACGGATATTGCCCAGGAACTGGTTGCCCAGCCCTTCGCCCTTGGACGCGCCGCGCACCAAGCCGGCGATGTCGACGAAGGCCAGCTGCGTCTCGATGATCTTGGCCGACCCGGCGACCTCGGCCAGCTTGTACAGGCGCGGGTCGGGAACCGCGACGTTGCCGACATTCGGCTCGATCGTGCAGAACGGATAATTGGCGGCCTGCGCCGCCGCCGTTTCGGTCAGCGCGTTGAAAAGGGTGGACTTGCCGACATTCGGCAGGCCGACGATGCCGCAGCGGAAACCCATGCGTCGCTTATCCTACTGGAAAGGGGAAAGCGCCCCTCTAGCGACGATGGCGCTATTTCTCAACCGATGGTGGGTGGGGCGCTTAATCCCAAACGCCCGTTCCGCCCGAGCGAAGTCGAAGCCTGCCCTGAGCGCCTGCCTTGGCAGGCTTCGACTTCGCTCAGGCCGAACGGGGCGGGGTGTTCAGGCGATCCCGGCCATCATCGCGGCGGCATAGGCGAGGAGCATCATACCCAGCGCGGCCGAAAAGCCCATCAGCACCAAGCCCATATAATAGAGCATCGGCGGATGCGCCCGCTTCGCTTTCTTGTTCCGCCCGAGACCCGACAGGACGAAACTTGCCAGCATGCCAAAGGTGAAGACACAAAATTCGAGCATGGGGCGTAACGTCCGGTCCTGGGGCTGCGATGGGCAATCCCCTAGCCGATATAGGTTAACCGCACGATATCGGGGCGACGAAGCGCCCTGAATCATCGCTGAGGCGATGGAACTTTTCGGCTCGTCGCCGGTCTGCGACGCGTCGTCGTTCCTATCGATAGTTAAAGCTGACGCTGATCCGCTCGCCCTTGGCGCCATTGGGCACCACCTCGTGCCGCAGCCAGCTTTCCCACAACAGCACCGTGCCCGGCTGGGGCGTCGCGGTGGCGAAGGTCGCCAGGTCTCCCGGCGCATCGGGGCGGCGAGGCGGGGCGGCCATCAGCATCGGGAGGCGCGGGTCCTCCAGCTTCAATGCGCCCGAGCCTGCAGGCATGGCGACATAGAGCGTGCCCGAGACGACCGAATGCGGATGGATATGCGCGGAGTGATGCCCGCCCGGCTTCAGGACATTGACCCACAGGCTATCGAGCTTCAGCTTGCGCCCGCCCAGGTCGAACGCGCATTCCTCGGCGAAGCGCGCGACATGGCGATCCAGCTTCTTGCGCAGGTCGGCGAAGACGGGATCGCGGATCGGCAGGTCGTTTAGCGAGGCGTAGCTGGTATAGCCGCGATAGCCATGCTCCCTCGACCAGCGCCGCCCGGCGCGATCGTCCTCGGCCAGCGCCCAGCAGCTCTGCTCGATCTCCTCCAGCAGATCGGCATCGTCCAGCTGCCCCTCATAGAGCAGCGAGGCGAACAGACGCCGCACGCTCATGCCGCGTCCCCCATGCGTAGCGCGATGTCGTTGACGAAACGGACATCATCCCCTTCCGCCAGCCAATGCGCCTCCGCCGCCACCGCGCCGAGCAGGTCGGACAGCGGCTCGATCTCCGCCTTGGCGTAATTGCCGAGCACATAGCCGGTGACGCGATCCTTATGCCCCGGATGGCCGATGCCGAGGCGCACGCGGCGGAAGTCCGGCCCCAGATGCTGGTCGATCGAGCGCAGGCCGTTATGCCCGGCCGTGCCGCCGCCGGTCTTCACCTTCACCCGGAACGGCGCGATGTCGAGTTCGTCGTGGAAGACGGTCAACGCCTCGACCCCCAGCTTGTAGAAGCGCAGGGCCTCGCCGACGCTGCGGCCGCTTTCGTTCATGAAGGTGGCGGGCTTGAGCAGCAGGATCTTCTGGCCGCCGATCCGCCCTTCCTGGGTCCAGCCCTGGAATTGCTTCTTCACGGGGCCGAAATCATGCACCTCGGCGATCGCGTCCATCGCCATGAAGCCGACATTGTGGCGGTGCATCGCATATTGCGCGCCCGGATTGCCCAGTCCGGTCCAGACCTGCATGTGATATTCCTCTTCGCGTCTTTGGCCACGGCCCCTAGCATCGGGGAGGCGGGACGCACAGGGTCAGGCGGTCAGCCGATCGATCGCGCGTGCCGTCATCCGGCGATAGGTCTCGTCGGAATAACGATGCGTGCCGACGAAATGGATCAGCCGCTCGTCGCCCGAGACGGGGTCGAGCCAATAGTTGCAATAGCGCGCATAGGGCAGAAGCCGCGCGCCCGGTTCGTTGGTGAGCAGGAAGTTGGAGGTGACCTGCTCGCTGCCCCATCGCCGCCAGATATCCTCGCCGACCAGCCGGGTCGCCTCCGTAGAGAAGCGCATCGCCTCGGCCCGTCCGCTCGGCCCCCCGCGCGCAAAGCCCGCAAACCCCGCACAGCCGCGTATATAGGAGTAACGCCCGGCATCGGCATGACCGGCGAGGCGCGATTCGACCAGGATCTGCATATGCGCGGGCTCGGCCACCGGGCCCTGCGGATAGCGCCGGGCGACATAGTCGGGCAGGGTCTGGATACCCTTTTCCTCGGCGTCCGGGCCGCCCAGGAAGATGAAGCTGCCATTGGCGGCGATCGCGGCCCGCACCTCGGCCACGTCACCCAGCGTCACCGTGTCCGAATCGAGCTGGATGACATAATCATGCGCGCGAAGGGCGAGGAGCGTCAGCAGCCTTTCCCAGGCGCCCCCCTTCGGACAGGTGCCGGTATCGACATCGGCCAGCCTCAGCATGACCGGCGATCCGCAATGATGGGACAGGATGCGCTTGTCCGCCTCGGTCAGGCTGCCGTCGTCGAGGATGACGATCCGGCCCATCCCAAGATGATGGTGAAAGGACTTCACCGCGACCAGATAGGGCAGCAGCGTCGCGGTGCCGATCATCGAAAAGATGACCACACCATCATCCTTGGGGACGATCGGCGGCGTCGCCAGGATTGCGACCGCGTCGCGGAGATGCCGCTTCATCCGCCGCGACCGCAACAGCCGATCGACCGCGCGAAAGGCGAGGTCGAAGCCCGGCAGATGACGGATCGTGTCGATCATGGCCCCCGTGATGAGGCAGCCGGATCGACCCGGCAAGTCACGATCCGTATCGGCGAAGGACCGATTCGGGACCGACGGGATTCAGATCAGGCCTTGGGCGCGCAGGCTGACATGGCCCGAGGTGCCGATGATCAGATGGTCGTGCACCGTGATCCCCAGGTTGCGCCCCGCCTCCGCAATGGCACGCGTCACGTCGATATCGGCGCGGCTGGGCGAGGGGTCTCCGCTGGGGTGGTTGTGGACCAGGATCAGCGCCGCCGATCCGAATTCCAGCGCGCGGCGGATGACCTCGCGAATATAGACCGGGGCCTGATCGATCGAGCCTTCGCCCATCAATTCGTCGCGGATCAGCATGTTGCGGGTGTTGAGGTGAAGCACCCGGAACCGCTCCACGCCATGATGCGCCATATCGGCATGGAGATAGTCGAGCAGCGCCTGCCAGTTGGACAGGATCGGGCGCCGCGCCGCATCCGCCTGGACCAGCCGCAGCGCGCAGGCATGGGCGATCTTCAACGTCGCCGCCGCCGTCTCGCCCACCCCGTCGACCCGTTGCAGCGCGATCGGATCGGCGGTCAGCACGCCGCCGATATCATGGAATTCGCGCAGCAGCGCCTTGGCGATCGGCTTGGTATCCCGGCGGGGAATGGCGGTGGTCAGCAGATATTCGAGCAGTTCATGATCGAGCAATCCGCCGCCCGCCAACAATCGCTCGCGCAGTCGTGCGCGATGCCCGGCATGGTCGCCCTCGCGACCCGGACCCTGATCCCGCCCCTTATCGTCCATGCCATTCCCCCTGTCGGGACAGCATAGGGCGGGCGAGGGGAACTGTCGCCGGGCTTCATGCGATTGCGTGCGGCGCGACCCTGTGGCTATGACATGGGGCAGGTTGAAGGAGTGGCATCGGGGTGGAGGGCGCGAACGAGGAGGTCGGACCGCGCATCAGCCCGACGCGACGCTTCCGTCGCCTGCAACATATCCTGATCGCCATCGCCCTGATCCTGCTGGTCGCGCTGATCGCGCTGTGGATCGCGCGCAAGTCGCTGGCCGGGGATGCGATCGACCGCGCATTGGCCGAGCGCGGCGTGCCCGCCCGCTACAAGATCGCCGATCTGGGGCTCGGTCGGCAAAGGCTGACCAATGTGGTGATCGGTGACCCGGCCCATCCCGATCTGGTCGCCGACTGGCTGGAGACGCGGACGCGCATCGGCCTGTCGGGGCCTGTGGTGACGGGGGTGCGCGCCGGGCGGGTGCGGTTGCGCGGGCGGCTGGTGGACGGGCGGATCACGCTGGGCACGCTCGACCGGTTGATGGGCCCGCCCTCTGGCAAGCCCTTCGCGCTGCCTGCACTTGATGTGGTGGTGCAGGATGGCGGGATAAGGCTGGATACGCCGCAGGGGCTGATCGGGCTCAGCCTGTCGGGACAGGGCGTGTTGAGCGACGGTTTCACCGGGCGGCTGGGCGCGGTCGCGCCGCGTCTGACCTTGGGCGATTGCGTCGCGAGCGGGCTTGCCGCGCCGCTGCGGGTGCGGATCGTGCGCGAACGGCCGACGCTGACGGGACCGGTCAAGTTGGACGGGCTGAAATGCGGCGAGGTGACGGCGCGTCAACTGGCGGCACGGGTCGATGTCGCCCTCGCCGCCGCGCTGGACCGCTGGCAGGGGCGGGCGACGCTGAACAGTGCGGCGATCCGCCATCCCGCCCTGGCCGCCACCTCGGTCGACGGGACGATCGACTTTGCCGGAGATGCGGCGGCGACCGGCGGTCGGCTGGCGATGACCGCGCGGGGGCTGGCGGCGCGGGCCGGTCGGGCGGAGCGCGGCGTCGTCGAGGGGCGCTATCTGCTCGGTCGCGCGATGCGCTTCGACGGGCGGATGCAACTCGGCGGTGCGCAACTCGCCCCCGCCCTGCTCGCCCGGACCCAGGGCTGGAGCGCCGCCACCGCCGCCACCCCGGTCGGGCCGGTGGTGCGCGCGATGCTGAACGCCGCGGCGCGGAGCGGACGCCGCTTTGCCGCCGATATGCGGTTGGCGCTCGACCGGCAAAGCGGACCGCGCGCGGCGGGCCTGTCGGTGCGCATACCCAGCCTCGCGCTGGCCTCGGACAGCGGCGGGCGCATCGCCTTTCGCGGCGAGACGGGCCTTGTCTATGACGCGACCGGGCTGCGGGTCGATACGACGCTGGCGACGGGGGGCGGGGGACTTCCCGTTATCCGCGCGACGCTGCGCCAGGCGGCACCGGGCGCGCCGGTTCTCGGCACGGCGGAATTGGCCCGTTATCAGGCGGGTGGTGCGGCGCTGGCCTTCGACCGGATGCAGTTCCGGGCCGCCGCCAATGGCGAGACGGCGGTCACCACGCGGCTGGCGCTGTCCGGGCCGATCAGCGGCGGTCGGATCGACGGGCTCGTCCTGCCGATCGCGGCGCGCTGGGACGGCGGGCGGAATATTCGGATCAATCCCGATTGCCAGCCGCTGGCCATCGACCGGCTGGCCGTCTCGGGCCTGCGGCTGAACCGGATGGCGACCCGGCTCTGTCCGCTCGACGGTGCGCTGGTGCGGCTCGACGGCACCCGGCTGGGCGGCGGGGCCCGGCTCGGCCCGATGCGGGTGGTGGGCCGGATCGGCAGCAGCCCGCTGACCGTCGCGGCAGCGACCACCCGCTTCGCGCTGGCCGACCGCTCCTTCGCGCTGACCGGCGTGGAAAGCCGTATCGGTCGCCCCGAATCGCCGACCCGGATCGATGCGGCGAACCTGACCGGGCGGATCACGCCGGAGGGGATTGCGGGCCGGTTCGACGGTGGCGCGGGGCAGATCGGGCAGATTCCGCTGCTGCTCCAACAGGCCGCGGGCGATTGGCGGCTCGCGGGCGGCACGCTGTCGCTCAACGGCGATTTGCAGGTGCGCGACGCCCGCGCCGAATCGCCCCGCTTCCTGCCGATGGCGGCGCGCGGCGTCGCCCTGACCTTGGCGGGCAACCGGATCGACGCGACCGGGCAGTTGTTCGAGCCGACCCGGTCGGTGAAGGTCGCCGATATCACGATCCGCCACGCGCTCGACCGGTCGGTGGGCATGGCCGATCTGGCAGTGCCGGGCATAAGCTTCACCAAGGAATTCCAGCCCGAACTGCTGACCCCGGTGACCAAGGGCGTGATCGAGGATGTCCGGGGCAAGATCACCGGCCAGGGCCGGATCGACTGGGACGGCAACGGCGTCCGCTCGACCGGGCAGTTCGGGACCGACGCGATCGACCTCGCCGCCGCGCTGGGCCCGGTCAGCGGGATCGCGGGCACGATCCGCTTCACCGACCTGCTCGCGCTGGAAAGCGCCCCCGGTCAGGTCGCGACGGTCAAGACGATCAACCCCGGCATCCAGGTGACGAACGGCGTGGTCCGCTATCAGACACTGTCGGGCGCACGGGTGAGGGTGGAGAGCGGGCGCTGGCCGTTTGCGGGCGGCACGTTGACCCTCGACCCGACGCTGCTCGACTTCTCGCAACCGGTCGAACGGCGCATGACCTTCCATGTCGAGGGGGCCGCCGCCGACCAGTTCCTGCTCCAGTTCGACTTCCAGAATCTGAACGCCACCGGGGTCTTCGACGGCACGCTGCCGATGATCTTCGACGAGCGCGGCGGGCGGATCGAAGGCGGGCGGCTGGTGGTGCGGCCCGGCGGCGGCAGCATCGCCTATCTGGGGGAGATCAGCCAGAAGGACCTCGGCCTGTGGGGCAATCTGGCCTTCGGGGCGCTGCGCTCGCTCAATTATCGCAGCTTGCGGATCGACATGAACGGCCCGCTGGCGGGCGAGATGGTGACCGATGTCCGCTTCGCCGGGATCAGCCAGGGCAAGGGGGCGAAGACCAATTTCCTGATCCGGCGGCTCCAGCGGCTGCCCTTCGTCTTCAACGTGCGGATCAAGGCGCCTTTCCGCGGGCTGCTCGATTCGGCCCAGTCCTTCTACGACCCGCGCCGCCTGATCCAGCGCAATCTGCCCGCGCTTCTCGAAGAGCAGAACAAGCGCGCCGCGCCGCGCGCCAATCCGCCCATTCAGCCTTCCGCAAGCGAGACCGTGCCATGACCGTAACAGGATTGAAAATGCTGGACAGAATGCCGATCTTGGGTGGAGCACGATGGATGCCGGTCGCGCTTTTGGCGATGAGCGGGGGATGCGTGAACATCTCCGCGCCCGACAAGCCGATCGAAATCAATCTGAACATCAATGTGACGCAGGAAGTGGTATATCGCCTGGATGGCGAGGCCAAATCGCTGATCCAGCAGAATCCGGGGATATTCTGATCATGAAGACGAAGACGTTGATCCTGGCGCTCGGCGCGGTCGCGCTGCTCGGCGTGTCGGGCATGGCGATGGCGCAGCGCGACCCGGCCTATGCGGCGGCCCGCGCGGCGGGGCAGGTCGGCGAGCAGCCCGACGGCTATCTGGGCATCGTCGGCGCCGCCACGCCCGAGCTACGCACCCTGGTCAACAGCATCAACATCCAGCGCAAGGCCGCCTATACCCAAAAGGCGCAGGCCAGCGGCGCGACCGTCGAGCAGATGGCCTTCACCAGCGGCTGCAACCTGATCGCGCAGACCGCGAGCGGCGAAAAGTACAAGACGCCCGAAGGCGTGTGGAAGACGCGGACGAGCGCGCCACCGGAACGCGCCCCGGCCTGCGTTTAAGAAGCGCTTCTTCCTCCCCTCCCGCAGGCGGGAGGGGCTGGGGGAGGGGACTCGGGTAGCGTTCAAGCCAGCGATGTGAGGAGCGGGCGGGATTCCGTGCGACCAAAAAGCGGCATCGCTCGCGGACAGCGCCAGCCCCCCCCCGACCCCTCCCGCTTGCGGGAGGGGAGAAGAAGGTGAAGAGGTTCGATGGACACCCCCTGTCGCCTTTCAGACACAATCCTTAACACATCTGTCACAACCTTACCCCCAAGCGGTTGACTTGGGAGGACACGCTTTCTAAACGGGCCTCGCCTTGGCGGGGTCGCTCGCCGTTCGCGCGCATTCTCCCCTTCGGTGACGAAAACAGGTGAGGGTGGCTGCGTGGCGGAGAAGGAGCCCGGACGGGACTTTGGCGATGCGGACGATCCGCGTCTGGCCGCGCTGGATCAGCGATTGGCCAAGGCGAGAGCGGACGAAGCATCACGGCAGGGGGTGAAGGTGGATGCCGACAGGGGATATTCCCAGGGCAGCCGCGTCATCTCCGCGCTGATCGGAAGTCTTGTCGGCAGTGCGTTGATCGGCTGGCTCTTCGACCGCTGGTTCGGCACCGCGCCCTGGGCCCTGATCGTGATGCTGTTCCTGGGGATCGGCGTGGCGTTCAGGCAGATCATTCGGATTTCTGGCGAACGCCCGGAGTAACCGGGCGTTCGTCATATGTGGGAACGAAGCAGCGTGGCGGCAGAATCGGGCGGCAAGATTGATCCGATGCACCAGTTCCTGATCGAGCCGGTGCTCGGTCGGCACTGGGTGGTCGGCGGCTACGACCTTTCCTTCACCAATTCCGCTCTGTGGATGGTGGCGACGCTGGTCGCGCTGTGGGTGTTCATGATCGGCGGCATGAAGCGCGATCTGGTGCCCGGACGCTGGCAGGCGGCGGTCGAGGGTTTCACCGGCTTCGTCAACTCGATGCTGACGTCGAATATCGGCCCCGAAGGCAAGCGCTTCCTGCCGTATGTCTTCTCGCTGTTCATGTTCATCCTTTTCGCCAACGTGCTGGGCCTGCTGCCCTTCGGCGTGGTGCCGGGTGTCCATCCCTTCACCGTGACCAGCCATGTGACCGTTACGGGCGTGCTCGCGCTGATCTCGTTCGCGATCGTGCTGATCGTCGGCTTCGGTCGCCACGGCTTCCACTTCTTCGCGCTGTTCGTGCCGCACGGTACGCCCAAGCTGATGATCCCGCTGATCTTCGTGGTCGAGCTGATGAGCTTCCTGGTGCGCCCCTTCTCGCTGGGTCTGCGACTGTTCGTCGCGATGACCGCGGGGCACATCCTGCTGAAGGTTCTCGCCGCCTTCGTCATCAACGGCATCAACATGGGCCCGGGCTATGCCGCGCTCATCACCCTGCCGAGCTTCCTGCTGATGATCGGCATCACCCTTCTCGAACTGCTGGTCGCCGCGATCCAGGCCTATGTCTTCGCGCTGCTGACCTCGGTCTATCTGAACGACGCCGTCAACCTGCACTGATCCGGTAACGCCGGACCGGGCAGGCGGACGCGCCGCCGACTTGAATACCCAAACGACCCTTTTTGAACTGGAGTGATTGAAATGGACGCAGAAGCTGCACGGATGATCGGCGCCGGCCTGGCCGCGATCGGCATGGGCATCGCCGCGCTCGGCGTGGGCAACGTGTTCGCCAAGTTCCTCGAAGGCGCGCTGCGCAATCCGGGTGCGGCGGACAGCCAGCAGGGCCGCCTCTTCATCGGTTTCGCCGGTGCCGAGCTTCTGGGCCTGCTCGCCTTCGTGACGATGATCATCCTGGTGTTCGTCGCCCAATAATTCTGATCAACCGGGCGGCGCTTCCGTCGCCCGGTTGATATGGCAACGAGGACTCCATGCCCCAGATAGCACAGATCAGTGCGACCTATGCGTCGCAGATCTTCTGGCTCCTGATCACCTTCGGCCTGCTCTATTTCGTGGTCGGTCGTGGGATGGTGCCCAAGATTCAGGCGACCGTCGACGCTCGCGAAGCCCGTATCGCCGGCGATCTGGCGGCGGCGGAGGCCGCGCGTGCCGAGGCCGACCGGGTCGAGGCGGCATGGCGGGCCGAGATGGACGCCGCGCGCGTCGCCGCGATGGCGGAAACCAACGCCGCCAAGGCGCGGGCCACCCATGCCTTCGAGGCGCAGGTCAAGGCGGCCGATGCCGACCTGGCCGAGCGGCTGGGTCATCACGACCTGGCGATCGCCAATGCCAAGGCCGAGGCGATGGCCAATCTTCAGTCCGTGGCGGCGGAAGCCGCGCGCGATCTCGTCGCCAAGCTGTCCGGCGTCCATCTGGGCGAGGATGCGGCGGCCGACGCGGTGCGAAAGGTGAGCGCGCATGGCTAATCATTCCGCGAACGGCGTGCTGACCAATGGCGATGCGCTGGTGGCGCAGAACCTGGCGGATGCGGCATCGGCCGAAGGCATGACGCCGCGTCCGATCCGTGAAGGCGATGGCCTGACTGGCAACACCGTCGCCCCTGCCGAAGCAGAGCATCATGCCGTCAGCCCGACCGCGCTGGGTTTCGATTCGACCGGCTGGGTGGCGCTGGCCGCTCTGGTCGTGCTGATCGGGATGCTGGTGAAGAAGGTCCCCGCGATGATCGGTCGTTCGCTCGACCAGAAGATCGCCGCGATCCGCGCTCAGCTCGACGAAGCGACCAAGCTGCGTCAGGAAGCCGAGACGCTGAAGGCCGAATATGAGGCCAAGGCGAAGGCGGCGCATGCCGATGCCGAGGCGATGCGCGTCCAGGCGCAGCATGAGGCCGGGCAGTTGCTCAGCAAGGCCAAGGCGGATGCCGAGGCGCTGATGGAGCGTCGCGCCAAGATGGCCGAGGACAAGATCGCCGCCGCCGAGCGCACCGCGCTGGCCGAGGTCCGCGCCCGCGCCGCCGAGGCGGCCGCCAAGGCCGCCGGTCTGCTGATCGCCGAGCACCACTCGGCCGATGCCGACCGGGCGATGATCGACCGCAGCATCGCGGGGCTCGGCCGCCCGAACTGATCGGGTCCGAGTGCCGATGACAGGACCGCGCTTCGGGTGACCGAGGCGCGGTTCGGCCGTTTTAAGGGCAGCTCACCACTCCTCCGTTCGGGCTGAGCGAAGTCGAAGCCCAAGGGAATCCCTCTCCCCGCGCGTGGATAGGGCAGGGCGTAGGCTTCGACGTCGCTCAGCCTGAACGGAGGGCGGGGAAAGCCCATTCCTCCCCAAGCTCGCTTGGGGAGGGGGACCGTCGGGCAAAGCCCGGTGGTGGAGGGGCCGACTCCATCTCCACATCATAGCCTGCCCCTCAAAGGCAGGCCCGCATCGCCGCCTCTTCCGGGTTTCCGGCGCCGATGCCCATTTTTCGAGCCCGTGACCAAGGAGACGCTCCGATGGCATGGGTCATTCTGGGCATTGCCGTGATCACCGAGATTTGCTGGGCGCTCAGCCTGAAATGGGCGGCGACGCTGGCCACCTGGCAGGCGTCGAGCGTGCCGATCATCCTCAGCTTCGTGAATATGGGCCTGCTCGCGCTCGCCATGCGCGGGCTTCCGGCGGGTACCGCCTATGCGGTGTGGACCGGGCTGGGCGCGATCGGCGTGGTGATCGGTGGGGCCATCGTGTTCGGCGACCGGATCGCGCCGATCCAGGCGGGCTTCATGGTGCTGACCGTGATCGGCGTGATGGGGACCAAGCTTTTCGCGCAGGGGTGAGCCGCCCCGTCTTTTGTTCGCGCGAAGCCGCGAAGACGCGAAGAAGGTGGTTCGCGCAGAGGCGCAGAGAGCGCGGAGGAACTTGCGCCATTTTTTTCCCGTCGCCCCAGCGCAGGCTGGGGCCTTTAACGACAAGATCCCAGCCTTCGCTGGGATGACCGTTGGGAACTCTGCTCTGCGTCCCCCGCGCCCCCGCGCGAACCAAAAAGCTTCGCGCCATCGCGTCTTCGCGTGAACCAATTGGGTCCGACGGACTGGCGATCCGCCCCCCGCGCCCCTAAATCGGGGCCAATGTCCGAGCCTCCCGTCGACCGCTTCAACGAAGAGAAATCCACCTTCACCCTGCGCGGCGCCGATGCGCCCGATCTGCAGGCGGGGGTGGCCGCAATCCGCAACGTGCTGGCGACGCTGCCTTTGCGGCCGGGCGTCTACCGGATGCAGGATGCACGCGGCGACGTCCTCTATGTCGGCAAGGCGCGCGCGCTGAAGAACCGCGTTGCCAACTATACCCAGGTCGAACGCCTGCCCAAACGGCTCCAACGCATGGTGTCGCAGACCCGGTCGATGACCATCGTCACGACCAATAACGAGGCGGAGGCGTTGCTGCTCGAGGCGCAGTTGATCAAGCGCTACCGCCCTGCGTTCAACGTGCTGTTGCGCGACGACAAGAGCTTCCCCTTCATCCTGCTGCGCAACGACCATGATTTCCCGCGCATCCAGAAGCATCGCGGCGCGCGGCGCGCGGTCGGCAATTACTACGGCCCCTTCGCCAGCGCGGGCAGCGTCAACAACACGCTGAACGCGCTGCAAAAGCTGTTCCTGCTCCGCTCCTGCACCGACAGCTTCTTCAAGGGGCGCGACCGGCCCTGCCTGCTCTACCAGATCAAGCGCTGCTCGGCGCCCTGTGTCGGCCGGATCGACGAGGCCGCCTATGCCGAACTGGTCGCGGACGCCAAGAACTTCCTCGGCGGCAAGTCCACCCAGGTCCAGGCCAAGCTCGGCAAGCAGATGCAGGACGCCGCCGAGGCGATGGACTTCGAACTCGCCGCGATCCTGCGCGACCGGCTGAAGGCGCTGACCTTCATCCAGGGGACGCAGGCGATCAATGCGGAGGGCGTGGGCGACGCCGATATCTTCGCGCTGGCCAATCGCGAGGGGGTGATGGGCATCCAGGCCTTCTTCATCCGTGGCGGCCAGAATTGGGGGCATCGCAGCTTCTTTCCTGCGCACACGACGGACGTGCCCGAGGAAGAGGTGCTGACCAGCTTCCTCAGCCAATTCTATGAGGAGGTGCCGCCCGCCAAGACCATCCTGCTCGACCGCGAGTTGCCCGAGGGCGCGTTGCTGACCGAGGCATTGGGTGAGCGGGCGGGCTATAAGGTGCAACTGTCGGTGCCCCAGCGCGGCGACCGCCGCCGCCTGCTCGACCAGGCCAAGCGCAACGCCGTCGAGGCGCTCGACCGGCGTCTGGCCGAGTCGACGACCCAGGCGAAGCTGCTGCGCGAGGTGGCGGACTTCTTCGACCTGTCGGAGCCACCGCAGCGGATCGAGGTGTACGACAACAGCCATATCCAGGGTACCAACGCGCTGGGCGCGATGGTCGTGGCGGGGCCGGAGGGGTTCCAGAAGGGCCAGTATCGCAAGTTTAACATCAAGGGGAACGAGGCGGCGACCAACGACGATTTCGGCATGATGCGCGAAGTCTTCCGCCGCCGCTTCGCCCGCCAGTTGGAGGAAAATCCCGACCGCGACGACGCGACCTGGCCCGATCTGGTGCTGATCGACGGCGGGCGCGGCCAGCTCAACGCGGCCAAGGCGGTGCTGGAGGATCTGGGCATCGAGGATGTCTGCCTGGTCGGCGTCGCCAAGGGCCCGCACCACGGCCGCGAGGGGCGCGAGGTCTTCCACATGATGGATGGCAGCGAACGGATGCTGCCGGTCAACGCGCCGCTGCTCTTTTACCTCCAGCGGCTACGCGACGAGGTCCACCGCTTCGTGATCGGCGCCCACCGCGACAAGCGGGCCAAGGCGATGGGGGCGAGTCCCCTCGACGAAGTGCCCGGCATCGGCCCGGCGCGAAAGAAGGCGCTGTTGATGCACTTCGGCACGGGCCGGGCGGTACGCAATGCGAGCCTGGAGGATTTGCGGAAAGCGCCGGGGGTCAGCCAGGCCGTCGCACAGCAGGTGTACGACTTCTATCATAGCCGGTGAGGGGGTTTCCCTCGGCTGCTCTTCATTCGTTCAGCCAATCTGCCATGATCTCGCCCCTATGTCCTTCCGGCGCCAGGGCGGCGCGGAGGGCTTCCAGCAGCGGCGGCAGGCCTTGTGTGAAGACATAGGGCGGATTGACGATGAACAGCCCCGCGCCGTTATAGATGCCGGGCTGATCGGCATCATATAACCAATGCTCGACGACCAGGAATTTTGGGATGCCGAGCTTGCGCAGCTCATATTTCCACCGCTGGTGCGTGGCGCGGTCTTTCAGCGGATACCAGATGACCGTCACGCCATGCGCCCATTTGCGGTGCGCGGCGGCGAGGGTGGCCGTGATGCGTTCGCGTTCGTCGGTCTGCTCATAGGGCGGATCGACCACCACCACGCCGCGCGGCGTACGGGTCGGAAGCATGGCCAGCCACAGCTCATAGGCATCGCGCTCATGCACGGCCGCCGGGGTACCCCGCATCGCGCCGCGCAAGGCGCGAGCGTCCTCGGGGTGCTTTTCGTTGACGATCAGCAGATCCTGCGCGCGCAGGAGTTGTGCCAGGAAGCGCGGCGAGCCGGGGTAGAGCTGCGGCTCTGCCTCGACATTCACCGCCCGTACGGCGGCGCGATAGTCGTCCAGCAAGGGGTTCGTGTCGGCAAAGGCGCGGACCACGCCCTGTGCGGCTTCGCCGGTGCGTTGCGCCTGCTCGCCGCCCAGGTCGTAGAGCCCGCAACCGGCATGGGTGTCGATCAGCGTCAGTGCGCCGGGCTTTTGCTGCAAGGCCCGGACCAGCGCGATCAGCAGGCTGTGCTTGACGACATCGGCGCTGTTGCCGGCATGGAAGGAATGGCGATAATTCATGGAAGTGCAGAACCCTGCCGATATATCTTTGGGGGCGTCACGGGACGAGAAGCCGCTATAGGGTGCCGGGAGCCTTGCCCAGGCCGGAGACCTCCTGGAACTGTCCCGGCGCGATCCCGGCGACGGACCAGTCGCCGATCGACCAGCGGACCAGCCTCAGGGTGGGCAAGCCGACCGCCGCCGTCATGCGGCGCACCTGCCGGTTGCGTCCCTCGCGAATGGTGAGCTTCAGCCAGCTATCGGGGATGGATTTGCGCTGGCGAATCGGCGGATCGCGCAGCCACAGGTCCGGCGCGTCGATACGCGCGACATCGGCGGGCAGGGTCATGCCGTCGTTGAGCCGGACGCCCCGCCGCAAGCGCTCCAGTTCCGGCTCCTGCGGATCGCCTTCCACCTGCACGAGATAGGTCTTGGGCATTTTGAAGCGGGGATCGGCGATCCGTGCCTGCAGCCGGCCGTCATCGCATAGCAGCAGCAGGCCCTCACTGTCCCGGTCGAGCCTCCCGGCGGGATAGACGCCCTTCACCGCGATGAAGTCCGACAAGGTCGACCGGGCCGTCGGAGAACCCCGGTCGGTAAATTGCGATAAGACCCCAAAGGGTTTGTTGAACAGGAGCAGCCGGGCCATGCCGCGCTCATAACGTTGGTCGGCGGCCATGTCTTCCGGCGCATGCCGCCGTCATCCATGGCATCCCACCCCATTTCCCCCTACATCCTTCCTCATGCACCGGGTCGCCCCCGCCATCATCCTGTCGGTCCGGCCGCATGGCGAGCATGGGGCGATCGTGCGGGCCCTGACCCGCGAGGACGGAGTGCAGCCCGGCTATGTCCGGGGCGGTCGGTCGCGGGCTTTGCGGCCCGTCCTGCAACCGGGCAATGGCATCATCGGCGAGTGGCGGGCGCGTACGGTAGAGCAACTCGCCGCGCTGACCATCGAGCCGGGGCATAGCCGTGCGGGGCTGCATGGCGAACCGCTGGCCGCCGCCGGGATCGAGTGGCTGTGCGCGCTGACCGCCGCCGCGCTGCCAGAGGAACAGCCCTATCCCGTCCTCTACGACGCGCTGGACGCGGTGCTGACCGCGATCGAGTCGGCGCCCTCGGCGCGCGGCTGGGCGGGGGCGCTGGTGCGGTATGAGCTGCTGCTGTTGGGGCAACTCGGGTTCGGGCTCGATCTGGAGCGGTGCACGGTGACCGGCGGGACCGACGACCTCGGCTATGTCAGCCCGAAGAGCGGCGCGGCGGTGTCGGTGGGGGCGGCGTTCGGCTATGAGGCGCGGCTGTTTCCGCTCCCCGATTTCCTGCGCGAGGGCGGGGTGGGGGACTGGCCCGAGATTTTCGCCGCCGGGCGGATCACCGCGCACTTTCTGGCGCGCGATATCCTGGTGGGCTTGCGCCATGATCCGATGCCCGCCCGTGCGCGGCTGTTCGACCGGTTCAAAAGGGCGGTTGCGTGATGCCCGCCCGCTAAGGCAAAGGGCGCTCCGAACATAGATGAGAAGGGGCCAGCCATGGCATTGATCGCGATCCTCGCCGGTGACGGCATCGGGCCGGAAGTGACGGCGGAAGCGCGGCGCGTGCTGGAGGCGCTGGACCTGGGGCTGACCTTCGAGGAGGCCAAGGTCGGCGGTGCGGCTTATGAGGCGGCCGGGCACCCGCTGCCGCCTGAGACGCTGGACGTGGCGGAGCGCGCCGATGCGCTGCTGTTCGGCGCGGTGGGCGATCCGCGCTTTGATAACCTCGAGCGCGCGCATCGTCCCGAACAGGCGATCCTGGGGTTGCGCAAGGCATTCGGCCTGTTCGCCAATCTGCGGCCCGCCCGCCTGTTCGAGGGGCTGGAGGATGCCAGCTCGCTGCGCCCCGAGATCGCGCGGCGCATCGACATGGTCATCGTGCGCGAACTGACCGGCGACGTCTATTTCGGTGCCAAGGGCCGGGGTACCACCGAGGCGGGCCTGCGCGAGGGCCATGACCTGATGCGCTATGACGAAGAGGAAGTCGCGCGGATCGCCCGTGTCGGCTTCGAGACCGCGATGCGTCGTCGTCGCCGCCTGTTGTCGGTGGACAAGGCCAATGTGCTGGAGACCTCGCAGTTGTGGCGCGACGTGGTGGTCGAGGTGGCGAAGGATTACCCGGAGGTCGCGCTCGACCATATGTATGTCGACAATTGCGCGATGCAGTTGGTGCGCGATCCGGGCCAGTTCGATGTCATCCTGACCGGCAATCTGTTCGGCGATATCCTGTCGGATCAGGCGTCGATGTGCGCGGGGTCGATTGGGATGCTGCCCTCCGCCGCTTTGGGGGCGACCGGCAAGGGGCTGTACGAGCCGATCCATGGCTCGGCCCCCGACATTGCCGGACAGGGCAAGGCGAACCCGTGCGCTGCGATCTTGTCCTCGGCGATGATGCTCCGCCACTCGCTGGGCCTGGCCGAGGCGGCCGACCGGATCGACGCGGCGGTGGCGGGCGCGATCCGCGACGGTGCGCGGACCGGCGACCTGGGCGGCAGCCTGTCGACCCGTGCCATGGCCGACGCGATCCTCGAACGGCTCTGACGCCCGTGAGCGCGCTCCTCGAACTCGCGGTCGTCATCCCGACCTTCAACGAGCGCGCCAATGTGCCCGTGCTCATCGCCAAGCTCGACCAGGCGCTGGCCGGGCGGCGGTGGGAGGCGATCTTCGTCGACGACAACAGCCCCGACGGCACGGCGGACGCCGCGCGCGAGCTGGGGCGGGTCGATCCCCGCGTCCGGGTGATCCAGCGGATCGGGCGACGTGGGCTGTCCTCCGCCTGTATCGAGGGGATGTGCGCCACCGCCGCGCCGATGGTCGCGGTGATCGACGGCGACCTCCAGCATGATGAGACGCTGCTGCCCAGGATGCTCGACCGGTTGCAGGCCGAACCCGATCTCGACCTGGTCGTCGGATCGCGCTTCGTCGAGGGCGGGGGGACCGGCGACTGGGATCGCGACCGCGTCGCCAAGTCGGCCTTCGCGACCAAGCTGTCGCAGCGGGTGCTGAACGTCGACCTGTCCGACCCGATGAGCGGCTTCTTCATGGTCCGCACCGATGTCGCGCGCGCGACGGTGCCGCATCTGTCGGGCATCGGTTTCAAGATCCTGCTCGACATCATGAGCGCCTCGCCGCGCCCGCTTCGCGCCGCCGAGATGCCCTATGTGTTCCGCCTGCGGACCGAGGGCGAGTCGAAGCTCGATCATGTCGTGGCGATGGAATATCTGATCGCGCTCTACGACCGCCGCTTTGGCAAGGTGGTGCCGGTGCGCTTCGCCATGTTCTCCGCCATCGGTGTGCTGGGTGTGGGTGTGCACATGGCGGTACTCAGCCTGTTCTTCATCGCTCTGGGCGCGAGTTTCCTGGCCAGCCAGATCGTTGCGGTGGCCGCCGCCATGACGTTCAACTTCTTCCTGAACAACGCGCTGACCTATCGCGACCGGCGCTTGCGGGGGTTCAAGCCGCTGCTCGACGGGTGGGTGTCCTTCTGCCTGGTCTGCTCGGTCGGGGCGATCGCCAATGTCGGTGTCGCGGCCTTCCTGCACGATGCCCGGGCGAACGAGTGGGCGGTGTCGGCGCTGATCGGAGTTCTGATCGGCGCGGTGTGGAATTATGCGCTGTCATCGCGGTTTGTGTGGGGGCGGTACTGAGGGATTCCCTTGGCCTTCGACTTCGCTCAGGCTGAATGGGGTTCAAGGGAAATGAGCGAAGTCGAAGTGCACGCCCCGAAGCTCACCGCCAATCCGCAAACCACGCCCAGCGCAGGAAGGAGCGCGGCCCCGCCAGCGCCCCCGCCGTCAGGATCGGATGGAAATAGACGAACAGGCACACCGCCCCGGCCAGATAGGCCTCGTCCCAATCCTTCAGCCGCACCCGCCACCGGTCGATCGCCACTGCCAGCGCGACCGACAGCCAGATCGCCGGCAGGAAGTAGTAATAATAGAAGCCCAGCGACTTGGGGATGATCGCCCAGACCGCGAATCCGCCGATCCACAAGCCCGCCGCAACTCCCAGCCGCACCTCGCGCGTCCGCAACCAGCCCAGCGCGCATGCCGCCACCGCGATCAGCCCGCCCCACATCACCGCCGGATTGCCGAGCAGGAAGATGCCCCGCTGCGCTCCGTCCGCGACCTCGTAGAAATACCAGATCGGCCGCCCGATCACTGGCCAGCTCCACCAGACCGACTGGTAATGGTGCGGCGGCAGGACTTGGGTCTGGCGGGCGTACATCTCCAGTTGGAAGGGCAGGAGGCTCGCCCATGTCATCGGCTCGCGCGCATAGAAGAAGGCGGGCGCGAAGGTCGCGGCATAGGCGATGGCCGCACCAAGCCCGAGCAGCCCCCAGGCCGACCACCAGCGCAGGCCCGGCCAGCGGCTGGCGTCGTCCCGCTTCATCAGCACGAAACCGATCGCCGCATAGCCGAGATAGGGCACCGCCGCCCACTTCACCCCGACCGCCAGCCCCAGCAACACCGCGCCCAGCCCCCAGCGCCACCGGCTCTGCGCGGGGGTTCCCCGCAACGCCCAGCCCATCGCGGCGACCGCCAACACGACGAAGGCCGCCATGAACCCGTCGAGCATCGCGATCCGCGCCTGGACCAGCACCATGAAATTGACGAACGTCAGCACCGCCCCGATCGCTGCGGCCCGCGTCCGCCCGGTCATCCGCCAGACGATCGCGAACACGCCCCCGACGATCGCCGTCCCCGCCAGCGTCGACAATGCGCGCCACCCGAGCGGATTGTCACCGAAGATCATCATGCCGAGCGCGATCAGGGCCTTACCCAGCAGCGGATGCTCGATATTTACCGGCCCCTCCAGCGCCAGCAGCGTGCGCGCGGCAGGGACGTAATGGATTTCGTCGAACACCAGCATGTGCGGCGTGGTCAGCCGCCAGCAGAACAGCGCCTGCGCCGCGACCAGAATTGCGAGCAGCGCCGGGACCGGACGACGAAAGGGG
>NZ_JALNUR010000024.1 GCF_026540895.1 Sphingomonas sp. GM_Shp_1
CCGCGCCCGCCACCAAGCCGGCCGCGGTGCGCCGCCCCGCGCCCAAGGCGGCTCCGGCCAAGAAGGCGGCAACGGCCACCAAGTGAACGTAGATCTTTTCGACTTCGCGCTGCCGCCCGAGCGGATCGCGCTTTATCCGGCCTCTCCGCGCGATTCGGCGCGGATGCTGGTCCTCGACGGCGACGCCACCCGCGATCAGCGGGTGAGCGACCTGCCGACCTGCCTCCGCCCCGGCGACCTGCTGGTGTTCAACGACACCCGCGTCATCCCCGCCCAGCTTGAGGGCGTCCGGGGCGAGGCGAAGATCGGCGCGACGCTGCACAAGCGCGAGGGCGCCCGCCGCTGGCGCGCCTTCATCCGCAACGCCAAGCGGTTGCGCTACGGCGACGTGATCGACTTCGGCGCGGGCGTCAGCGCCACCGCGCGCGACCGGGCCGAGGATGGCAGCTTCGCCCTCGACTTCGCCGGCGACGAGCCGGTCGAGCTGCTGCTGGAGCGGGCGGGCACCATGCCGCTGCCCCCCTATATCGCGCAGAAGCGTGGCATCACTGAGAAGGACGCCGACGACTATCAGACGATGTTCGCCAACGAGCCCGGCGCGGTCGCGGCCCCCACGGCGGCGTTGCACTTCACGCCGGAACTGCTCGCCGCGCTCGATGCCGCCGGGATCGAACATGCGACACTGACCCTGCATGTCGGCGCGGGCACCTTCCTGCCGGTCAAGGCCGAGGACACGGTCGATCACAAGATGCACGCCGAATGGGGCCGCATCGACGCCGCCACCGCCGACCGACTGAACGCCGTCAAGGCGCGCGGCGGCCGGGTGATCGCGGTCGGTACCACCTCGCTGCGCCTGATCGAAAGCGCCGCCGGAGAGGATGGCATGATCCGCCCGTTCGAGGGCGACACCGCGATCTTCATCACGCCGGGCTATCGCTTTCGCGGCATCGACGGGCTGATGACCAATTTCCACCTGCCGCGATCGACCCTGTTCATGCTGGTGTCCGCCTTGATGGGGCTGGAGCGGATGCAGGCCGCCTATGCCCATGCGATCGCCAACGCCTATCGCTTCTATTCTTACGGCGACGCCTCGCTACTGCTGCCGGAGCACGCGGCGTGATGCTGCTCGCGCTGCTGCTTCAGGTGACGCCCGGCGCAAACGAGACGGTGACCGTCACCGCCCGCCCCGCCCCCTTCGCGCAGACGCCCGCGACCATGGTGGTGGAGCCGGTGGCGATGATGATCGCCGCCTTCGACGCGGACGGCGACGGCAAGACCAGCCGAGAGGAGATGGAGGCGGGCGTCAAGCGCTCCTATGACCTGATCGACACCGCACACCAGGGATCGATCGGCTATCTCCAGTTCGCCGACTGGGCGGAACGCTGGCTGGGCGACCGCAACGCGCTGCCCAGCCCGTTCGATGTCGACAAGAACAGCGACGACCGGATCACGCTGCCCGAACTCCAGGCGCATTTCTCCCGCCTCTTCTCGCGCTTCGACCGCGACCATGACGGCGCGATCAGCCGTGCCGAGGCGTTGACCATCCGCACCATTCCCGCCGACGCCCATGGCCCCACCGGCCCGCTCGCGCCCCGAGACAAAAGAAAATGACCGCCCGCTTCTCCTTCGCCATCCACGCCACCGACGGGCGCGCCCGCACCGGCACCATCACCATGAAGCGCGGCGAAATCCGCACCCCCGCCTTCATGCCCGTCGGCACCGCCGCCACCGTCAAGGCGATGAAGCCCGGCGACGTTCGCGCAAGCGGCGCGGACATCATTTTAGGGAATACCTATCACCTGATGCTGCGCCCCGGCGCGGAGCGGGTGGACCGGCTGGGCGGGCTGCACGGCTTCATGGGCTGGGATCGGCCGATCCTGACCGACTCGGGCGGCTATCAGGTGATGAGCCTGGCCGAGCTGACCAAGCGGTCGGAGGACGGCGTGGCGTTCAAGAGCCATCTGGACGGCACCCGCCATCTGCTCAGCCCCGAACGCTCGATCGAGATTCAGCGCCTCCTCGGCAGCAACATCGTCATGGCGTTCGACGAGCTGGTCCCGACCACCTCGACCCGCGACGTGCAGGCGAGCGCCATGGAACGCTCGATGCGCTGGGCGAAGCGCAGCCGCGACGCCTTTAATGCGGGCGGCCAGCATGCCGAGGACAATGCGATCTTTGGTATCCAGCAGGGCGCGCTGGATGAGGGCTTTCGCAAGGCCTCGGCCGATGCGCTGATCGATATCGGCTTCGACGGCTATGCGATCGGCGGTCTGGCGGTCGGCGAGGGGCAGGAGGCGATGTTCGGCTGCCTCGACTTCGCACCGGGGCAGTTGCCGGTCGAGAAGCCGCGCTACCTGATGGGCGTGGGCAAGCCGACCGACATCGTCGGCGCGGTCGAGCGCGGGGTCGATATGTTCGACTGCGTGCTGCCGACCCGCTCGGGCCGCACCGGGCAGGCCTTTACGCGGCAGGGCCCGATCAACATCCGCAACGCCCGCTTCGCCGAGGATCAGGGGCCACTCGACCCCGCCTGTGGCTGCCCGGTCTGTGCGACCTGGAGCCGCGCCTATCTCCATCATTTGGTCCGCGCCGGGGAAATCCTGGGCGCGATGCTGATGACCGAGCATAATATATGGTTCTACCAGCAGATGATGGCCGATCTGCGCGCCGCGATTTCCGAAGGACGGCTGACGGCCTTTGCGGACGACTTCCGGGCGCGCTACGCTGCGGGACAGTAGGAGAGTAACCATGACCGATCACACCGAAGACGCCCCCAACGAGATCCTCGCCGCCGCCAAGGAGGCCAAGGAGCATGCCGTCGCCGCCGCCGAAGCGACCGCCGAGTCGATCAAGGAGCGGACGCGCAACTGGCCGCTGGGCAAGATCGGCCTGGGTGTCGGCATCGGTTCGGCCGCGGTCGCGGCGGCGGTGCTGTACGGCACCCGCAACAAGTCCAAGTAATCCGCATTCCATAAAGAGGGTTTTCATGCGCCTTTTCCGTGCCGCGCTTCTGCTCGGCGTCGCCGCCCTTCCCACGCTGGCCGGGGCGCAAACCGCGCCAAGCCCAAATGCAAAGGGCGCGCGCACGGAAAGCGTGAAGCCCATCGCCTTCACCACGCGCACCCTGCCCAACGGCCTGCGCGTCTATGCCATTCGCGATACCGCGACGCCCAATGTCTCGGTCCAGGTCTGGTACGATGTCGGGTCGAAGGACGATCCCAAGGGCCGCTCGGGCTTTGCCCACATGTTCGAGCATCTGATGTTCAAGGCGACGCGCAATCTCGTCCCCGAACAGATGGATCGCCTGACCGAGGATGTCGGCGGCTATAACAACGCCTCCACCGCCGACGACTATACCAATTATTTCGAGGTGGTGCCCGCCAACCACCTGCAACGCCTGCTCTTCGCCGAGGCGGACCGCATGGCCGCGCTGGTGGTCGAGCCCAAGAGCTTCGCCAGCGAACGCGACGTGGTGAAGGAGGAACTGCGCCAGCGCACCCTGGCCCAGCCCTATGGCAAGCTCTTCTCCATCTATTACCCCAAGCTCGCCTATTCGGTGCACCCCTATGCCCGCCCCGGCATCGGCAGCCTGAAGGAACTGGAATCGGCGGGGATCGATGACGTCCGCGCCTTCCACGCCACCTATTACCGGCCCGACAATGCGGTGCTGGTCGTCGCGGGCAATTTCGACCCCGCCCAGTTGGACCGCTGGGTCGACCAGTATTTCGCGACCATCAAGCGTCCCGCCAATCCGATTCCGCGCGTGACCGTGCAGGAGCCCAAGCGGACCGAGGCGGTCACGCGCAGCGTCTATGAGGCGAATGTCCCGCTTCCCGCCGTCCTGATCAGCTATCATATCCCGCCGGAGCGCAGCGCGGATACGCCCGCGCTGATGGTGCTGAACGCGATCCTGTCGGCGGGCGAAAGCTCGCGGCTGTACGAGGATCTGGTCTATCGCGACCAGCTCGCCCAGTCCGCCGCGACCTTCCTCGACACCAAGCAATCGACCGGCAATTTCGTCGCCTATGCGATGATGGCGGGCGGCAAGCCGGTCGCCGAGGGCGAGGCGGCGCTGAAGAAGGAGATCGCGCGGCTGCGTGACGCGCCGGTCTCCGCCGCCGAACTGGCCGAGGCGAAGAACGAGTTGCTGACCGCCGCGCTCAAGCAGCGCGAAACCGCCGAGGGCAAGGCCAACCTGATCGCCAACAGCGTCATCGTCGATGGCGACCCAACCGCCGCCGACCGCCAGATCGCCGCTGTCCAGACGGTCACCGCCGCCGATGTGCAGCGCGTGGCGCGCGCCTATCTGCAGGACAGCCAGAGCGCGACCATCCGCTACCTGCCCGAATCGGACCGCCCCGCGAATGTGCGCCTGATGCCGATCGAGATCGCACCGACGGTCCAGACGGCGGCGCTCACCCCGCCCGCCGATATCGCGGTCGTCATCCCTGCGCCCGAGGGTCAGCGCATCCTGCCCCCCGCCCCCGGCGCTCCGATCGCTCCCACCTTGCCGCAACCGGTGGTCGCCACCCTGTCCAACGGCCTGCGCGTCGTGACGGTCGAGCGGCATGACCTGCCGCTGGTCACCGCCTCGCTGGTCGCATTGGGCGGCGCTGCCACCGATCCGGCAGGCAAGGCGGGGGCGAGCAGCCTGTCCGCCGAGTTGATGACCAAGGGGACGCGGACCCGCTCCGCCACCGAGATCGCCCGCGCGGTCGAAAGCCTGGGCGGATCGATCGCCAGCAGCGCGACCGATGATGGGGCCAGCATCGACCTGACCGTCCCATCGGCCCAGGCGGACACGGCGATGACCATCCTGGCCGATGTCGCCACCCAGCCCGCCTTTGCACAGGATGAGATCGACCGCGCACGGACCCAGTCGATCGACAGCCTGAACGTCGCGATGAAGAACCCCGCGCAGCTTTCGGCGATGGTTGCGGACCGTGTGGTCTATGGCGCGCGCGCCTATGGCCAGCCGCTGTCGGGCACGCCCAACTCGCTGAAGGCCCTGACCCGCGCCGACCTGACCGCCGCCTATGCCCGAAGCTGGAAGCCCGGACAGGCGACCCTGCTGCTCGTCGGCGACGTCACCCCCGCCCAGGCGCGGACGCTGGCCGAGCGTCATCTAGGGGCATGGCGTGTGGCGGGTGCGACGGCGGTAGCGGCCAAGCCCGCCGAGCCGGCCTTCCCCGCGCCGCGCGTCATCGTCGTCGACATGCCCGATGCCGGACAGGCAGGCGTGGTCGTCGCGCGCTCCGGCATCCGCCGCGCCGATGACCGCTACTACCCGCTGGCGGTCGCCAATACGGTGCTGGGCGGCGGCTTCTCCTCGCGGCTAAACCAGGAAATCCGTATCAAGCGCGGGCTAGCTTATGGCGCGGGCAGTTCGGTGGCGACCGGTCGCGATATCGGCCTGATCTCCGCCCGGACCCAGACCAAGAACCCGTCGGCCGCCGAAGTGGTCGGGCTGATCGATGCCGAGATGACGAAGCTGGGCACCGCCCCCGTGCCCCAGGACGAACTGGCGACGCGCCAGGCGGTGCTGGTCGGTGGTTTCGGCCGCACGATCGAGACGACGGACGGGATCGCCGACATCCTGGCCAGCTACACGCTTCAGGGCGTGCCGCTGGACGAGCTCAGCCGCTACATCCCGCGCGTGCAGGCGGTCGATTCGGCGGCGGTCCAGTCCGCCTCCGCCGCGCTGCTCGATCCCAACGCAGCGAGCATCGTCGTGGTCGGCGACGCCAAGCAGTTCCTGCCGGCGCTGAAGTCCGCGCATCCGCAGGTCGAGGTGATCCCGGCGGACGCGGTCAACCTCGACACCCCGAAGCTTCGCTGAAATCGGGGCTTCCGCGCGGATCGGCACATGGCCCAAAACCATGCGCGACCCCGGCGGAGGCCCAGGTCGCGTCAGGATGGGATTTCGGGTCCGGCCGCGCCGCCTCCATTCCTCCCCTGCAAGGGGAGGGGGACCAGCGAAGCTGGTGGAGGGGTGCCACCGCCCGCGAGGAAGGTCCTCTCTCTCCAACGGCGACACCCCTCCGTCAGGCCTTCGGCCTGCCACCTCCCCTTCCAGGGGAGGAATGGAATGAATGTCGGTCGCCCCTACATTGGACCGACATTCATTCCGCGTCTTCTTCCCTCTCCCCTGGACAGGCGAGAGGGTTAGCGGAGCTTGGGTGAGGGGTTGAGCGAGCCGCAGGCTCGCGCGCTCGCCGTCGCGAGCGCTCACCCCTCACCCAGCTCCGACTAAGCCTTTGCTTCGCAAAGCCTAAGTCTGCGCAACCCTCTCCCCTCTATGAGGGGCGAGGGAAGGGGAGCGGCTCGAATGTCGATCGGGCCTGGCAACATGCGAACGGCAGGGCCACGACGCCTACCACGCTATGCGAAATCCTTAACACTCTCGGCTATAGCAGGCCGAACGATCCAGGTTCGGCAAGGAAATCCACGCGTTGCGGGTGGCGAGGCAGACGGTAAGGCGAATGGTGCAGGTCTGGCTGGCATTGCTTGGCCTGATGCTGACCTTCGGCCTGGTGCTGGCGGCGCGGGGCGCATGGCGACGGTCGGCGTCGCAGACGGTGGCGGCCGCTTCGCGCCCTCCCGCCCCGGCACCGGTCGCTCGGGCTGACCCAGCCGCCGATGCGCTGCCCGCGATCGACGGCAGTACCGGCACGGTCGCCCTGCCCGCCTTGCCCATTCCGCCGGGCGCAGTCCTGACCGACAGCGGCGTCACCGCCGCCCGTCCTTTCCTCTGGGGCCCGGCCAATGCGATCGACCGTGCGCGCGCGATGCAGTGCCTGACCGCCGCCATCTATTACGAAGCCAATGGCGAAAGCATCGACGGCCAGCGCGCGGTAGCGCAGGTGGTGCTGAACCGCGCCCGCCATCCCGCCTTTCCGGGCACGGTCTGCGGCGTCGTCTATCAGGGGGTGGAACGGGCGCATTGCCAGTTCAGCTTCGTCTGCGACGGCGCCCTGTCGCGTGCCCCCGCCGTCTTCGGCTGGGCGCGGGCGGCGCGGATCGCGGCATCGGCCTTGTCGGGCGGCGTCTTCGCCCCGGTCGGGCTCGCCACCCATTACCACAGCTTCGCGGTCGCCCCGCCCTGGAACCGGGCGATGGTGATGACCGATATGGTCGGCGCGCATCTTTTCCATCGATGGAAGGGATATTGGGGCACCGCGGCGGTGATGACTCGGGCCTATCGTGGCGGGGAGGTGCTGCCCAGCCTGCCGGTGCCGGGTGGGACGCCGGCGGACGCGAGCGAGATGCCGGTCGCCAATGCCTTGCCCGTTCCACCGCCGCCGACCGCCTCCACCAGTCCCCTGCCGTCCCCCGCCCCGCGCGACACGCGGAACGCGCCACCGCCGGTATCGGCGAGTGGCGCGGTCATCAGCGAGCGGCTGGCCCGGTCGGGCGAGATACTCGACAAGTGGAAGGACAGCGGCCGCCCCATCGAACGGCCGGACGGACCGCGCCCGGCAACACCCGGCGCGGCCCCCGTCACCGATCAGCGACGATAACTGCGGTCGTTCTTCTCGAACCGGACCTGACGGGTCAGCACCGCATAGCGACGGTCGAGGTCGTTACGCTCCGACGCGCTCAGCCCGCCACCCGAACGGCGATAGCGATATTC
Organism: Sphingomonas sp. GM_Shp_1; assembly: GCF_026540895.1. Lineage (GTDB taxonomy): Bacteria > Pseudomonadota > Alphaproteobacteria > Sphingomonadales > Sphingomonadaceae > Sphingomonas. Next base: position 7,634 of record NZ_JALNUR010000024.1, read on the forward strand.
GAGCTGGCTCAGATCGCGCAACTGCGTGCGCAGACGCACCGCCTCGCGCCGGTTCAGCGCGCCCGAGCGGATGCCCTGATCGATCCGCGACTGAAGCTGGCCCTGCCGCTGGGCGATCGGGGTCCAGCGTTGCGCATCGGCGACCGACGGAACCGCGATCGTGGCGAACCCCAAGCCTGCGAGAATCATGGCCTTCATGACGTTACTCCCATTACAAAGCGGGCGAATACTGGCCCGATCCCCTATATGGGGAGGGATGATCGCAAAGCTGTCCCAGACACCTGACGATTCTGTCATCAAGTGTCGCAACCCGTGACGCTTCGTTCATCTTCGCATCGACCGCGCGGGATCGATCGCCGTCCCGGTACGCCCCCTCCCCAAGGAGAGGGCGTCGGCAACGGCCTTCTCGTCCGGCTATGCGGACACGGTGTCATCGTCAGCGGCAGCGGACATTGTTCCGCTCGATCGCCCGTCCGGCCAGTGCGCCGCCAGCGGCACCGAGCAGCGTGCCCAGCGTCTGCGAGCCGCCCGAGGTGATCGCGGCGCCCAGCGCACCGCCCGCGATGCCGCCGACGATCAGGCCGGTGGTGCCGTCGTTGCGGCGGCAATAATAGCGACCGTCCTGACCGACATAGACGCGGTCGTTGCGGCTCAACCGCCGTTCGCGATAGCGTTGGTTGTCGACATAATAACGGTCGGCATAATAGCCGCCATAAGCGGGATCGGGACGGTTATAGTCATAGGCGTAGCGCGGGCCGCCATAACCGCCGCCGCCATAGGTCGAACAGCCCGAAACCAGGGTCGCGGCCGCCACCAGGCCGAGTGTCAGTGCACGCATCGCATCCTCCCTTATGAGTGATGCGGGGGAATCGTTTCGAGCGCGGAAAAGTTGCGATGTGTTAGGGGGCGCTGGTGGCGGTAGGGCATGCCTGCCTTGGCAGGCTGTCGAAGGGGCCCAAGGAAATCCGCCAGAACGCAACCCAATCCTCCCCGGCACGGGGAGGTGGCAGGCCGAAGGCCTGACGGAGGGGGGCTTCCACACAGGGTGTCCCTTGCCGAAAGCCCCCTCCACCATGCTGCGCATGGTCACCCTCCCCGTGCCGGGGAGGATCGTTATTCGGCCGCCTGCACCTGGCCCTTGTCGAGCAACGGTTTCAGATATTTCCCCGTGAAGCTGCGCGGTTCCGCCGCGACCACTTCGGGCGTCCCGACCGCGACGATCTCGCCGCCCTTCACGCCGCCTTCCGGGCCCAGATCGACGATCCAGTCGGCGGTCTTGATGACGTCGAGATTATGCTCGATCACCACCACCGTATTGCCCTGCTCGACCAGCGCATGGAGCACTTCGAGCAATTTGCGCACATCCTCGAAATGCAGCCCCGTGGTCGGCTCGTCGAGGATGTAGAGCGTGTTGCCCGTCGCCCGGCGCGAGAGTTCCTTGGCCAGCTTCACCCGCTGCGCCTCGCCGCCCGACAGGGTCGTCGCCTGCTGACCGACCTTGACGTAACCGAGTCCCACCTCGACCAGCATCGCCATCTTGTCGCGGATCGGCGGCACCGCCTGGAAGAATTCGGCGGCGTCCTCGACCGTCATGTCGAGCACGTCGGCAATGGAGTGGCCCTTGAACTTAACCTCCAGCGTCTCGCGATTGTAGCGCGCGCCGTGGCACACGTCGCAGGTCACATAGACATCGGGCAGGAAGTGCATCTCGATCTTGAGCACGCCGTCGCCTTGGCACGCCTCGCACCGGCCGCCCTTCACGTTGAAGCTGAACCGGCCGGGCTTGTACCCACGCGCCTGCGCCTCGGGCAGCCCCGCGAACCAGTCGCGGATCTGGGTGAAGGCGCCGGTATAGGTCGCCGGGTTCGAGCGCGGCGTGCGGCCGATCGGCGACTGGTCGATATCGATCACCTTGTCGAGATGCTCCAGCCCGGTGATCTTCTCATGCTTGCCCGCCAATATGCGCGCGCCGTTCAGCGTCCGCGCGGCGGCGGCATAGAGGGTGTCGATGGTGAAGCTGGACTTGCCCGATCCCGACACGCCGGTGATGCAGGTGAAGGTGCCGAGCGGGATGCTGGCGGTCACGCCCTGCAGGTTGTTGGCGGTCGCCTTGTGCACGGTCAGCTTCTTGCCCGAACCCTTGCGGCGCTTGGCCGGGACCGCGATCTCACGGGTGCCGTTCAGGTAATCGGCGGTCACGCTGGTCTTGGACTTGAGCAACTGCTTCAGCGTCCCGTGCGCGACGATCTGGCCGCCATGCACACCCGCGCCCGGCCCCATGTCGATGACATAGTCGGCGGTGCGGATCGCATCCTCGTCATGCTCGACCACCAGCACGGTGTTGCCTAGGTCGCGCAACCGCCGCAGCGTCGCCAGCAGCATGTCGTTGTCGCGCTGGTGCAGGCCGATGGACGGCTCGTCGAGCACATAGAGCACGCCCGATAGCCCCGAACCGATCTGCGACGCCAGCCGAATCCGCTGGCTCTCGCCACCCGACAGCGTGCCGCTGGTCCGGTCGAGATTGAGGTAATCGAGCCCGACATTGTTCAGGAAGCCCAGCCGCTCGACGATCTCCTTCAGGATCGGCTGCGCGATGGCGCGCTGCTGGTCGGTCAGATGCTCCGGCAGGCCGGTGAAGAAGGCCAGCGCATCGACCACCGACAAATGGGTGGCGTAGCTGATGTCCTGCATCGCGATCTTCACCGCCAGCGCTTCAGGCTTCAGCCGCGCGCCGTGGCAGACTTCGCAGGGTTGCGAGGACTGATAGTTGGACAGTTCCTCGCGCATCCAGGCGCTCTCGGTCTGGAGCATCCGGCGGTTGAGATTGCCGATCACGCCCTCGAACGGCTTCTTCACATCGTAGGACTTCTTGCCGTCGATGAAGGTCAGCGTGACCGCCTTGCCCTTCGTCCCGTACAGGATGGCGTCGCGGACCTTCTCGTCCAGATCCTTCCACGGCGTCTCCAGCGAGAAACCGAATTCGCGCGCCAGGCTGCCCAGCACCTGCATATAATAGGGGCTGGGCGGGTTGGACTTGGCCCAGGGCACGACCGCGCCCTTCTTGATCGACAGTTCGTGATTGGGGACGACCAGGTCTTCGTCGAAGATCAGTTTTTCGCCCAGCCCGTCACAGCCCGGGCACGCCCCCTGCGGCGCGTTGAAGGAGAAGAGGCGTGGTTCGACCTCCGAGATGGTGAAACCGCTGATCGGGCAGGCGAACTTCTCCGAAAAGACGATCCGGCCTTCGGGGGCGTTGTTGCCCAGCACGACCGACTTGGGCGTGGCGGGCTCGACCGGATCGGCAGGGTCGACATAGGCGAGGCCATCGGCCAGCTTCAGCGCGGTCTCGAAACTGTCGGCTAGGCGCGTCGCGATGTCCTCGCGCACCACCAGGCGGTCGACCACCACCTCGATATCGTGCTTGAACTTCTTGTCGAGCGCCGGGGCCTCGTCGATCTCGTACAATTCGCCGTCGATGCGGACGCGGGTGAAGCCCGCCTTCTGCCACTCGGCCATTTCCTTGCGATATTCGCCCTTGCGGCCACGCACCACGGGGGCGAGCAGGTAGAGGCGTGTGCCCTCGGGCAGCGTCATCACCCGGTCGACCATCTGGCTGACCGTCTGCGCCGCGATCGGCTCGCCGGTGGCGGGCGAATAGGGAATGCCGACGCGCGCCCAGAGCAGGCGCATATAGTCGTAGATTTCGGTGACCGTCGCCACGGTCGATCGCGGATTGCGGCTGGTCGTCTTCTGCTCGATCGAGATGGCGGGCGACAGCCCCTCGATATGATCGACGTCCGGCTTCTGCATCATCTCCAGGAACTGGCGCGCATAGGCCGACAGCGACTCGACGTAACGCCGCTGCCCCTCGGCATAGATGGTGTCGAACGCCAGCGAAGACTTGCCCGAGCCCGACAGGCCGGTGATCACCGTCAGCGTGTCACGGGGAATGTCGATATCGACATCCTTGAGATTATGCTCGCGCGCGCCGCGGACGGAAATCTTGGTCAGCATGGGGCTAGTTCTACTTCTGTTCCGGGAGGAATGCCAGAGGGGAGATAGGAAAGGGGGTGGCGTATTTCGAGGGGGACAGGCTTGCGGGAACGCGGGAGATGCGCGCATGATCCCACCCGATAACCGTTCGAGGGGGAGTAGTTTCCAACGTGTCGAAGAGCTTGCACCTGACCGCCCTGTTGCTGCTGGCCGCCAGCGCCGCCTCCCCCGCCTTGGCGCAAAAGGCCGAGAAGACCGAGACCAAGACGACCACGACCGAAAAGAAGGACGACGATAGCAAGCGCCCGCCGCTCCCCGACGACAAGACGATCACGCAAAGCGCGCGGATCGGCGGTCGGGTGATCACCTACAAGGCGACCATCGGCAAGATCGCGGTGCGCGACGACAAGGGCAAGGAAATCGGCCAGGTCGTCTACACCGCCTATACCGTGCCCGGCGGCGATGTACGGCGGCCCGTTACCTTCGCCTTCAACGGCGGGCCGGGCGCGGCGTCGGTCTATCTGAACCTGGGCGCGGTCGGCCCCAAGCGCGTCCAGTTCGGCGCACAGGGCGATGCGCCGTCCGACGCACCGATCACCAGTGACAATGCCAATAGCTGGCTGGACTTCACCGACCTGGTCTTCATCGACCCCATCGGCACCGGCTTCAGCCGCAGCCTGGTGGACGAGGCGGAAACCAAAAAGGCTTTCTACGCCAACGATCCGGACATCAAATATCTGTCGAAGGTCGTCTATGACTGGCTGGTCAAGGAAGGCCGGTTGCGCTCGCCCAAATATATCATGGGCGAAAGCTATGGCGGTTACCGGGCACCGCGCATCGCCTATGAACTTCAATCGCAGATCGGCGTCGGGGTGAACGGGCTGGTGATGGTATCGCCCTATCTCGACCCCGCCTCGGGCGACGATGCGACCGCGCTGTCGCCCCTGCCCTGGATGATCGACCTTCCCTCGATGGCCGCGGCGCAACTGGAGCGACAGGGCAAGCTGACTCCGACCGCGATGGCAGAGGTCGAGGCCTATGCGCGTGGCGATTACTTGCGCGACCTGATGCGCGGGCGGTCGGACACCCAGGCGGTCGACCGGATCGTGACACGGGTGACCGAGTTGACCGGGCTCGACCCTGCACTGGTCCGCAAGCTGGGCGGGCGGGTCGATACGCGGACCTATCTGCGCGAGATCCACCGCAACGATTCGACCATCGGCAGCATCTACGATTCCAACGTCACCGCCTTCGACCCCTTCCCCTGGTCGTCGCAGCAGCGCTCCAACGACCCGCTGCTCGACTCGCTGATCGCGCCGACGACCAGCGCGATGGTGGACTTCGTGACGCGCGAAGTGGGGTGGAAGACCGACGCCCGCTATCACGCGCTGTCCTATGAGGTGAACAGCGCCTGGGATCGCGGCAAGCCCGACGACACCCCCGTCACCGACCTGCGCAAGGCGATCGCCAACGATCCCAAGATGAAGGTGATGATCGTCCATGGCTGGGACGACCTGTCCTGCCCCTATTTCGCCTCGCGCCTGATCGTCGACCAGATGCCCAGCTATGGCGTGGCGCAGCGGGTGCAACTGAACGTCTATCCGGGCGGGCACATGTTCTACAGCCGGTCGGACAGCGGCGCGGCGTTCCGGCGGGATGCGATGGCGATGTATGGGGGGTGAGGACTTCTCCGTTTCGACGTCAGCCCGCACCTCCGTTCGTGCTGAGCGAAGTCGAAGCATACGCCCCGCCGCCTGATCCTTGGCGAAGGGATTCCCTTGGCCTTCGACTTCGCTCAGGCCGAACGGCGGCGAGTATGATGAGCCCGCTAGCGTCCCGCCTCGCGCCACGCTAGACGCCCAACCGTATACGAAATGGAGTGAGGCGAATGGCAGGGATGATCGGCGGATCGACGGCGGAATGCGAACTGGCGAGCCTGTCGCCCTGGGCGAATCCCGCCCCCGTCATCACCGCCGAGGAGCGCACCCGCCGGATGGACCGCGCGCGAGAACTGACGGGGCTGATGGGCGCCGACGCGATCCTGATCGGTGCCGGCGCAAGCCTGCGTTACTTCACCGGCGTCGCCTGGGGTGCGACCGAACGGCTGGTCGCGATGCTGCTGCCCGTCCAGGGCGATCCGATCTTCATCTGCCCGGCCTTCGAGCTCGGCTCGTTCGAGGCGAGTCTGTCCGTCCCCGCCACCGACATCCGGCTGTGGGAAGAGGATGAAAGCCCCTCCGCGCTTGTCGCGCAGGCGCTGAACGGCGCGAAGACGCTGGCCATCGACCCGGCGCTCGCCTTCCTGTTCGTCGACCGCATCCGCGCCGCCGCGCCGGGCGTGGCGCTGGTCAGCGGCGCGCCCGCGGTCGATGGCTGCCGCTCGATCAAGTCGCCCGCCGAGATCTCGCTGATGCAACAGGCGATGGACATGACGCTGGAGGTCCATCGTCGCGCCGCGCGCATCCTGCATGAGGGCATTCGCGCATCGGAGGTGATCCGCTTCATCGACCAAGCGCACCGCGCGCTGGGCGCGTCGACCGGCAATTATTTCTGCGCGGTCCAGTTCGGTCGCTCGACGGCGTTCCCGCATGGCCTGCCGCAGGACGATGTGCTGCGCGAGGGCGATGTGGTGCTGGTCGATACCGGCACGCTGATCGACGGCTATCATAGCGACATCACCCGCACCTATGCCTTCGGCGAGGTCGGCGACGAGGTCCGCCGCATCTGGGACATCGAGAAGCAGGCCCAGGCCGCCGCCTTCGCCGCCGTGCGTCCGGGGGAGCCGTGCGAGGCGGTGGACTATGCCGCGCGCGCGGTCCTCGAACGCTCCGGCCTCGGTCCCGACTACCGCCTGCCCGGCCTGCCGCACCGCACCGGGCATGGCATCGGCCTGTCGATCCACGAGCCCGCCTATCTGGTGCGCGGCGACAAAACCCCGCTGACACCGGGCATGTGCTTCTCCAACGAACCGATGATCGTGGTGCCGGAGCGTTTCGGTGTGCGGCTGGAGGATCACTTCTACGTCACCGAGACGGGTGCGGCCTGGTTCACCGAACCCCAGCCCGCCATCGACGATCTGGGGTGAAGGGTGGGCTTGGCGAAGGCCGGGGCAACAGGTTCACGCGAAGCCGCGATGACGCGAAGACATTTTGCTCGCGCGGAGACGCGGAGGCGCGGAGATGACGGCCCGCGCGGCCGCGCTTTGGAATCGTCAACGGACCGCTGTTCAGGGCGGATCGCCATTCATCCCATTCCTCCCCTGCAAGGGGAGGAATACAGGGAGGGCCGCTGACGCGGCGAGCCTGCCCCTCCGCGTCTCCGCGTCACCGCGCGAACCCTATTTTCCTTCGCGGCTTCGCGTCTTCGCGTGAACAATCACTTCAAACCACGGTGAACCCCGCCCAGAATGGGTCCTCACGGTCGATCCAGATCGTATTGAAACCCGTAGCGATCGCCGAGCCCTGGATCGACGGCACGATCGCCGCCTGACCACCCAGTTCCGTCTCCGCCTCGACCCGGCCGATGAAGCGGCTGCGGATATAGCTTTCATGGACGAAGCGGTCGCCGACCTTCAACCGTCCCTTGGCCGCCAGATGGGCGAGGCGCGCCGAGGTGCCGGTGCCACACGGGGAACGGTCGATGGCCCGCTCGCCATAGAAGACCGCGTTACGCCCATCGGCATCCTCCGCCGAGGGCTTGTCCGCCCACAGCACATGGCTGACCCCCCGGATGGAGGGTTCGAGCGGGTGGACCGGCTCGAACTGTTCGCGCACCAGTTCGCGGATCGTGCGGCTGAGTTCGACCAGCTTCGACGCGCCCAGATCGTCCAGCCCGGTATAGGCCCCCTGCGGCTCGACAATGGCATAGTAGTTGCCGCCATAGGCGACATCCAGCGTTAGCGGCCCGAAGCCCGGCACGTCGATCCGGATGCCCTCCGCCGCCAGATAGGCGGGGACGTTGCGGATGCGGACCGCCGTGACCTTCGCCCCTTCCTTCTCATATTCGATATGGATGGTGCCCGCGGGCACCTCGACCTTCAGCTTGCCGGGCTCGCGCGGGGTGATCAGGCCATGTTCCAGGCCGAAGGTGATCATGCCGATGGTGCCATGGCCGCACATGGGCAGGCAGCCGCTCGTCTCGATGAACAGGATCGCGGCATCGCTGTCGGGCTCGCAGGGCGGATAGAGGAAGCCGCCCGACATCATGTCATGTCCGCGCGGCTCGAAGCAGAGCCCGGTGCGAATCCAGTCGAACCGCTCCAGAAAGTCCAGCCGCCGCTCCGCCATGCTGGCCCCGCGCAACAGCGGCGCGCCGCCCGCCACCAGCCGGACCGGATTGCCCGCCGTATGGCCGTCGATGCAGAAAAAGGTGTGGCGGATTGTGGGTGACGTCATCGGGATTCCCTTGCTAGGAAATCCGTATACGATATGACCCGCCTTATGCCCAAGCCGGAAAATAGCATGTCGTCCTCGGATCATCGCAGCGCCATCGTCGTGGGTGGCGGGGTGGTGGGGACGACCACTGCGCTGGCGCTCCAGCGCAAAGGCTGGATGGTGACGCTGATCGAGGCGGAGGACTCGCCCCGCGCCGCCTCCTGGGGCAATGCGGGCCATATCGCGACCGAACAGGCCGAGCCGATCGCCTCGCCCGCGATGGTGCGTGGGTTTGCCAAGCCGCTGTTCTTCCGCGGCGGCGCGCTAGCCCTGCCGCCGCGCGAGATCGCGACCTGGCTACCCTTCTCGCTGCGCCTGTTGAAGGCCGCGCGGCCCGCCCGTTACGAGCGCGCGCATCAGGCACTGGCGGGATTGCTGGCGCACGCGATGCCCGCCTGGGAGCGGCATGTCGCCGCGCTCGGCGCGCCCGAACTGCTGCGCCCGGACGGCCATGTCGTGCTGTGGGAAAGCCCGGATAGCGCCGCACGGGGGCTGGCGAACTGGCAGGCGGCGGACACCGGCACCGCGCGCTTTCGCCCGCTGACCGAGGCGGAGTTGCAGGACTGGCGCACCCGCATCCGCAGTCCCGTTGCGGGCGGCATCCGCTTCGAGGGCAGCGGCCAGATCGCCGACCCGACGCGACTGGCGGAGACGGCGACCGCGCGCTTCGTGGCGGATGGCGGCATCCGCATCATCGCCCGCGTCGAGGCGGTCGGCGACGGCGAGGTCCGCCTATCGGACAACCGCCGCCTGGCCGCCGCGCAAATCGTCGTGACGGCCGGCGTGGCGAGCGCCGCGCTGCTCCGCCCCTTCGGCCTGAAGGCCCCGATCATCGCCGAGCGCGGCTATCACCTCCAGACCGGACCCGAGGTCGACTGGCCCGCCGACCTGCCGCCGGTGGTGTTCGAGGACCGCTCGATGATCGTCACCCGCTTTGCCGGGGGTCTGCGCGCCGCCAGCATCGTCGAGTTCGCCCGCGCCGAAGCGAAGCCCGACCCCGCCAAATGGAACCGCCTGCGCCACCATATCGCCGCGCTGGGCCTGCCGATCGGCGAGGACGCGAAGCCCTGGATGGGCGCGCGGCCTACTTTGCCCGATTACCTGCCCGCGATCGGGCGAGTACCGGGGACGCGGGGGGTATCCTATGCGTTCGGGCACAACCATCTGGGCCTGACGCTGGCGCCGATTACGGGTGAATTGGTGTCGGGGATGCTGGATGGCGAGACAGTCGCGGTGCCGATGGAGCCGTTCGCGCTGGAACGGTTCGTCTAAGCGCCATTTGCGCGGTGTCTGGCCGCCGTCGGGCGATTCCAACGGCGGCCGATCACCAGCAGAATGACAGGCGTGATGTAGAACCATCCCGCCATCGCACCCCAAAGGGAGACACCCTCCATCGTGCTATCCGGCCCGATGGGGATGGCGGTCGCAATCCAGACGGCCGCCACAAGCCGGAAGAGCCACAGCGTGATCGTCGAAGGCTTGCGGATCATCCCGAAAGAATGTCATCAGCTGGCGGCGTGGTCCAGCCCTTCGGGCCGTATCCACGCCATTTCCGGTGAAAGGCGGGTGTGGTGACGCGGCTCCTGTTGCTTGTGATGCAAACGGCAACCGTCATTCTGACTACGCCCGTGGTCGCGGCGACGGCGAACACGTCCTCCTGCATGGCGGGCAAGCGGGCGGCGCTCGTCAAAGGGCATTTTACCGGGCCGCTCTTATGCTCCGGCAAGGCCGTGTCATTCGTGAAGATCGGTCGCGTAGAGCAAGGCCGTTTTGCCCTCTACGACTATCGCTACCGATACCGGCCCATAGGGGCGAACGTCATGCACGGTGGCCAGCGGATCATCCTATTCCGCAACGGCATCTATGCTGGACAATATGTGTTGTCGCCCCCACCCTACACCATCGTGACCGTGAAGGGTTCGACGGTCATTATGCACAGTCCCGATGGATCGCCGGACGCCGTGTTGAATTTCGCCGATGGGCCACCTCGAAATATTCTGGTCGGGGGCGACTCCGTCCGTTTCACTCTCTGACGGATAGAGGCGGACGGGCGGGATGTCGAAACGGCATCCGCTCCTCCCCCCTCGACAACGCGTCCCCATGCGCTATCGATAACCACCATCGACGTCGGGGGACGGCACCGGGTCCGTGCAGATCAAGCGGCTTCGCATTTCGGGTTTCAAGAGCTTCGTCGATCCGGCCGATCTGGTCATCGAGCCGGGGCTGACCGGTGTTGTCGGGCCCAATGGCTGCGGCAAGTCGAACCTGCTCGAAGCACTGCGCTGGACCATGGGCGAAAATAGTGCGCGGTCGATGCGCGGCGCGGGGATGGAAGACGTCATCTTCGCGGGCACCGCCACCCGCCCGCCGCGCGACTTCGCCGAGGTCACCATCCTGGCCGAGCGCGACGGGAACGAGACCGAGATTGTTCGCCGGATCGAGCGGGGCGCTGGCTCGGCCTATCGCATCGACGGGCGCGACGTGCGGGCCAAGGACGTGGCCCTCCTCTTCGCCGATGCCGCGACCGGCGCGCACTCCCCTGCTCTGGTCAGCCAGAACCGGATCGGCGCGGTCATCGCCGCCAAGCCCGCCGAGCGCCGCGCCATGCTGGAGGAAGCCGCCGGAATCGCGGGACTGCATGTCCGCCGCCGTGACGCCGAGTCGAAGCTGCGCGCGACCGAAGCGAACCTGACCCGGCTGGACGAAGCCATCGCCGATCAGGACGCGCGCATCGCGACCCTGCGGCGACAGGCGCGCGCGGCGGAGCGCTATCGCCTGATCTCCGACCAGATTCGGGTGGCCGAGGCGCGGATGATCTTCGCCCGCTGGCGCGACGCGGCGGCAGCGGCGACCCTCGCCAAGACCGAGGCCGAGGCCGCCGAGCGTCAGGTGACCGACGCCACCACCGCCGAACGCGCCGCCGCCAAGGCACAGGAACAGTCGGTCGCGCGGGCCGCCAGGGCGCGGGCCGCCTCTCTGACCGCACGCGATGCGCTGAGCGAAGCGGGCCATGCGCTGTCCCGCGCGCGCGACCGCCGCCACGGCCTGCAACGCCGGATCGAGGAACTGGCCGCCGCGCGTACCCGCATCGATCAGGACCGCGCGCGCGAGGATGCGCTGGCGCACGACGCCGCCGCCGCGATCCAGCGACTGGCCCAGGAACGCGAGGATCTGGACGCGCGCATCGCCCATGCGGTGCAGGCGATGCCCCGGCTCGACGCGCTGCTGGCCGAGGCGGAAACGAAGAATCGCGATGCCGAGGTGGCACTGGCCCGCGCGCTGTCCGCGCAAGCCGCCGAGGCGGCCGAACGCCGGATCGCCGAAGCGGCGCTTACCGCCGCGCGAACCCGCCATGCCCGGGCGGAACGCGATTCGCGGGGCGTCGCCTCCGCCATCGACGCGTTGCCCGACATGGCGGAACAGGAGGCGGCGCGAGACGCCGCCATCGCGACCCAAGCCGCCGCCAAGCGCGATGCCGACAAGGCGCAGGCCGCACTGGGCTGGGCCGAGGAAAGCGAGTCGACCGCCTCGACCGAGCGCGACACGGCCGAGGCGACCCGCGCCCGCGCCATCGCCGCGCTCGCCGCGCTGGATGCCGAGATCGCAACGCTGATTCGTGTGACCGAGCGCAAGAGCGGCGACCGACTGCTCGACGAGGTGCAGGCCGAACCCGGTTACGAACGCGCGCTGGCTGCCGCGCTAGGCGACGAACTGGAAACGCCGCTGATCGATTGGCATGGATCGCCGATCCTGCCCGACGATCCGCCGCCGCCGGTGGGTACGCTCCGGCTGGGCGAGCGGATCACCGCGCCCCCTGCCCTGGCCCGGCGACTGTCGCAGATATTCTTGGTCGAGGTGGATTCGGGCCAGCAGCTCAGCGTCGGCCAGCGGATCGTCACGCGCGAAGGCCGGCTGCGGCGCTGGGACGGCTATATCGGCGAGGGCGGCGGCGCAGCGGCGGCCGAGCGGATGGAGCGGCGCAACCGGCTGGCCGCGTTGGAGGCCGAGCGCCCGGCGGCCGAGGCGGCGGTCCAGGCCGCGACGGAGGCGCGTGCGGTGATCGAGGAGCGCATCGCGCGCGCGCGCGCCGCCGCCGCCAGCGCACGGACGCTCCACGCCACCGCCGTCACCTCCTTGCGCGATGCCCAACGCGCCGAGGACCGGGCGCAGGCGATGATCGAACGGCTGTCCGCCCAGCGCGCCGACCTGGCCGCGCGCGCCGAGCGCATGGCCGCCGAGACGGACGAGGCGCGGGCCGAATGCGAACGCGCCGAGGCGGCGTTGGCCGACCTGCCCGACGGCTCGGCGAGTGCGGCGGAGACGGCGCGGCTCCAGACCGAGACGCAACTGGCGCGTTCGGCGGTGGCGCTCGCCCGGTCGGAGCGGACGACGCTGGAACGCAGCCTGGCGCAGACCCGCGATCGACGGGACGCCGCGATGGTCGAGGCCGAAAGCTGGGACCAGCGCGCCGGGCAAGCGGCAGGGCGGATCGCCGAGATGGACGCGCGCGCCGCGACGCTGGAACGCGACGCCGCCGCGCTCGCCGACCGTCCCGCGCAGCTCGCGGAGGAGATCGCCACCCTCGCCGCCGCGCATGACAGCGCCAAGGCCGACGCGGAGCGGACGCAAGCAGAGGAAGCCGAGGCCGAACATGCGCTGCGCGCCGCCGAGGCTGCCCATGCCGGGGCCAATGCCTTGTTGTCGACAGCGCGGGAGGCGCGCGCCGGGGCGCTGGCGCGAGTCGAGAATCACGAACTCCGCCGGGTGGAGCTGGGCCGCGTATCGGGCGAGCGTTTCGCCTGCCCCGCCCCGGTGCTGCCCGAAAGGCTGGGTTTCGAGAGTGCGGGCGTCGGCTCGCCCCAGGCGGAGGCCGCCGCGCATGACAAGCTGTCCGCAGACCGCGAGCGGATCGGGCCGGTCAATCTCGTCGCCGAACAGGAACTGGCCGAACTGGAGGCGAGCGGCGCGGCCAATGCCGCCGAGCGCGAGGATCTGGTGCAGGCGGTGGCGCGGTTGCGCGGCTCGATCGGGCTGCTCAACCGCGAGGGGCGGCAAAGGCTGCTCGCGGCGTTCGAGGCGGTGAACGGCCATTTCCAGACGCTGTTCGCGACATTGTTCGACGGCGGCTCGGCGCATCTGGCGCTGATCGATTCGGACGATCCGCTGGAGGCGGGGCTGGAGATCATGGCGCAGCCGCCGGGCAAAAGGCTCCAGTCGCTGACCCTGTTGTCGGGGGGCGAACAGGCGCTGACGGCGGTGGCGCTGATCTTCGGCCTGTTCCTGACCAGCCCCGCGCCGATCTGCGTGCTGGACGAGGTCGACGCGCCGCTGGACGACGCCAATATCGACCGCTTCTGCGGACTGCTGGAGCGCATGGCGCGCGAGACGGACACGCGGTATCTGATCGTCACCCACAATGCCGTGACGATGAGCCGGATGCACCGGCTGTTCGGCGTGACGATGATCGAACGCGGGGTCAGCAGGCTGGTCTCGGTGGATTTGCAGGCGGCGGAGACGTTGCTGGCGGCGGAATAGCGTTTCGGGCAATCTTTCGTGACCGCCCCGGCGAAGGCCGGGGTCCAGTGGCAGTGCGCTATGGAGGGCGAGGTGCATTGGCCTCCCACGCATCGCTCGGCGCGCTATCGGCGTGGCGGAACCTGGGCCCCGGCCTTCGCCGGGGTCGTGCAATACTTTGGGGAGGCCACACGCCCCTCACCCCCGTTCAGCCTGAGCGAAGTCGAAGGCCACGGGAATCCCTCAAGGCAGCAGGAACGTGCCCTCGATCACCGTCACGCACCCGCCGCCGAGCACGACGCGGTCGCCGTCCATCCGGCACCGCAACCGCCCGCCCCGCGCGCTCGCCTGTTCGGCCACGAAGGCGTCGCACCCCAGCTTGGCCGTCCAGTATGGCGTCAACACCGCATGCGCCGAGCCCGTCACCGGGTCCTCGTCGATCGCGAAGGCGGGCACGAAGACCCGGCTGACCACATCCGCCTCGCCCGCCCCGCCCCGCGCGGTCAGGATCACGACATAGCGCCCGGCCCCGGCCAGCGCGGCGAAGTCGGGCGTGCAGGCCCGTACCGTCGCGGCATCGTCCACGACGACCACAGCGTAACCAGCAGGATGAAGCAGCGTCTCGACCACGCCCTCGACGCCCAACGCATCGACAACCCCCGGCAACGCCTCGGCCACCGGCGTCCGCTCGGGCAGCGACAGGCTGTACCCCAGCCCGTCCCGCGCGACCTCCAGCACCCCCGCATGACGCGTCGCGAAGCGTACCCATTGCCGCGTCGTATCCGACGACAGCACGACATGCCCGCTCGCCAGCGTGGCATGGCCGCACATCTCCACCTCGTCGCCCGGCGTGAACCAGCGCAACTCGAAATCCGCCTCGCCCCCGTCGCTCGCGACCAGGAAGGCCGTCTCCGACAGGTTGTTCTCCCGCGCGATCGCCAGCAGGGTCGCATCGTCCGGCCAGGACGACAGCATCATCACCGCCGCGGGATTCCCCCCGAACGCCGCCTCTGCAAAGGCGTCGACCTGGGTGAAGGGGATGCGCATCAGTAAACGCGCTTGCCGAACCAGTGCGGGGTCACGTCCGCCTCGACCAGCGGATTGTCGGTGTCGACATGGCCCTCGGGATCGAGATGGATCAGCACCTCGACCTTGGGAAAAGCGCGGCGCAGCGCACCCTCCACCCCCTCGACGATGTCATGCGCGGCGGCGACGGTGAGTTCGCGCTCCACCTCCATATGGAATTGCGCGAAGTCGTGGCTGCCCGAGCGGCGGGTGCGGAAGTCGTGAATGCCCTTCAACCCCGGCTGGCGCGCAGCGACGTCGAGGAAGGCGGCGCGCTGGTCGTCGGGCCATTCCTTGTCCATCAACTGGTCGATCGCGGTCGAGGACGCTTGGAACGCCCCCCAAGCGAGCCACAAGGCGATGGCGATGCCAAATACCGGGTCCGCGCCGTGCCAGCCGAAATACTGGTCCAGCACCATCGCGACGATCACGGATCCGTTGAGCAGCACGTCCGACTGGTAATGGACATTGTCGGCCAGGATCGCGACCGAGCCCGTCCGCCGGATCACGCTGCGCTGATAGGCGAGCAGGACCATGGTGGCGAGGATCGCGATCACCGACACGCCGATGCCGAACTCGGCGTCGCTGGTGGGATTGTCCGCGCCCAGCGCCATGACCGCGCGCCAGGCGATGCCCGCCGCCGAGGCGGTAATCAGCGCCACCTGGAACAAGGCCGCCAGCGCCTCCGCCTTGCCATGGCCGAACCGGTGGTCATGATCCGCCGGAGTCGCCGCCAGTCGGACGCCATAGAGCGTCACCAGGCTGGCGAGCAGGTCGAGCGCGGTGTCGGCCAGCGAACCCAGCATCGCGACCGAGCCCGTCCGCCACGCGGCGAAGCCCTTCAGCGCCAGTAGGAACAGCGCCATCGCGACGCTGGCCAGCGCCGCGCGGGTCGCCAGCGGGATCACCTTCTTGCGTTCGTCCTGGGTCACGGGAACAACAGTCCTTCGTCCCAGCCGGTTTCGCTGGTTCGGGTGAAGACGCGGCGCTCATGCAGCCGATGCTCGCGATCGAGCCAGAACTCGATGGCTTGCGGCGTCACGCGGTATCCGCCCCAATGCGGCGGGCGCGGCACGTCGCCGCCCTCGAACCGGGCGCGCATTGCCTCGAACCGCGCCTCGAACGTCTCGCGGGCGTCAAGGGGGCGCGATTGCTCGGAGGCCCAGGCGCCTAACTGCGAGTCCCGGCTCCGGCTGGCGAAATAGGCGTCCGACTCGGCGTCCGAGACCCGGGACACCGGCCCCTCGATCCGAATCTGGCGGCGCAGCGACTTCCAGTGGAACAGCAGCGCGGCCTTGCTCCCCTCGCCCAGATCCTGCGCCTTGCGGCTTTCGCGGTTGGTGTAGAACACGAATCCACGTTCATCATGGCCCTTCAGCAGAACCATCCGCACGGAGGGCTGGCCGGTCGCATCGACCGTCGCCAGCGCCATCGCGTTGGAATCGTTGAGTTCGCTGTCGCGCGCTTCGGCGAACCAGAGATCGAACAGGGCAAAGGGATCGTCGGCCATGCGCGCGTCCATACGCCCCTGCCGATCGAAAACCAATGTTGCGAACGGAAACGCTGGATCGCGCATCCGCCGTGACGGGCAACGGTGATTTCGCGATCTATATCCAGCGTCCTGGCAATCATCTGTTGCAACCTTGCGCCGATGCGGCGATTTTCCGCCCCCAATGGACCCCTCCGAGGACAGCCCCGCGCAGGCCGCCGCCTGGATCGCCGCCTATCGCGCCGCCGCCGGACGGGCGGACGTGCTGGCCGGGTCGAACGATCCCGCCTGGACCGCGATGCTGGAGGAACTGGCCGCCGTCGCCAGCAACCTGGCCCATGCGCGCGAACGGGTGCAGCGGCACGCGGCGGATATCGGCACCGGCTTTCGCATCATCGGCGAGACCGACGAACGGCCCTGGCCCGTCTCCCCCGTCCCCCTGCTGATCGACACGCGCGAATGGGCGGGTATCGAGGCGGGGGTGAAGCAGCGCGCCACCCTGCTGGAGACGATCCTGGCCGATCTGTACGGCCCCGGCGATCTGGTCCGTCAGGGCCATATCCCCGCCGCACTGGCGACCGGCAGCCCCTATTTCCTGCGACCCATGGTCGGGGTGACGTCGCCGGGCGGCCATCATCTGAGCTTCGTCGCCTTCGACCTGGCGCGCGGGCCCGATGGCGAGTGGCGGGTCCTGGCCGACCACCTCCGCAATCCGGCGGGGGCGGGCTATGCGCTGGAGAACCGGCTGGCGGTCAGCCGGACGCTGGGCGGGTTGCAGAGCCGGTTGAACGTGCAGCGGCACGCGCCCTTCTTCGCCGCCTTTCGCGCCGGGCTCGCCGCGCAATGCCGCCGCGCCGATCCGCGCATCGGGCTGCTGACGCCCGGTCGCTTCAACCCAAGCTATCCCGAACAGGCGCATCTGGCGCGCTATCTGGGCCTGTTGCTGGTCGAGGGCGCGGACCTCGCCGCGATCGAGGGACAGGTCTATGTCCGCACCGTCGCCGGGCTGAAGCGGATCGACGCGCTGTGGCGGCGGCTCGATCCCCGGATGCTCGACCCGCTGGCCTTCGACAGCCATTCGCAGATCGGGGTGCCCGGCCTGATCGACGCCTATGTCGAGGCACAGGTGGTGATCGCCAATGCGCCGGGGGCGGGCGTGCTCGAAAGCCCGGCCTTCTCCGCCTTCCTGCCGGCGCTCGCCGGGCAGATACTGGGCGAACCGCTGACGCTTCCCACCATCGCGACCTGGTGGTGCGGCGGACCGGTTCAAGCGGCGCATGTCGCCGAACATCTCGACCAGATGCTGATCGCCCCCGCCTTCGGCCCCCGGCCATTGGGCCTGCCCGATGGTGCACGCACGGGGGCGAGCCTGTCCACCGAGGGGCGTGCCGCCCTGATCGCCGACATGGCCAAGCGGCCGCAGGATTATGTCGGGCAGGAGATGGTCCGCCTGTCCACCATGCCCGTCGTCATCGACGACCGGCTGGAGCCGCGCCCCTTCACCTTGCGCGTCTTCGCGGCGCGCGATGGCGAGGGGAACTGGACCGTCCTGCCCGGTGGTTTCGGGCGGATCGGCGACCATCCGGAGGCGACCGCCGCGATGATCGGCGAAGGGCTGTGGTCCGCCGATGTCTGCATCCATGGGCCGGAGCCGGTCGCGCCGATGTCGCTGCTCGCCGCGCCCGATTCGCTGCACGTCCGGCGCAATCCGGGCACGCTGCCCAGCCGGGTCGCGGACAATTTCTATTGGCTGGGCCGCTATCTGGAGCGGGGTGAGGCGCTGCTGGCGGCGATCCGGGTGATGCTGGGCAATTCTATCGACGTCGATGGCGGCGCGGCGCTCGATCCGCGGACGGTCGGACGGCTGGTCGGCCTGATCACCGGGGCGGGGGCCGCGCCGCATCCCGACAGCCTGCACCGCGCCGCGCTGACCCAGTTCGCACGCACCGCCATGGAGGATGAGGGCTGGCACTCGGTCGCGCGGATCAACCGCCTGGCGCGGGGGATCAGCGAGGGCTCACGCGACCGCCTGTCCGCAGACATGGTCCGGCTACTGGAGGCGCCCTTCCCCAGCCATGTCGGGATGCTCGACCGGGCGGGCTCGCTGCAACGCCGCTATGCCGCCATCGCCGGGCTGTCCGCCGAGCATATGGTGCGGACCGCCGCCTGGCGCTTTCACGATCTGGGCCGCCGGGTGGAGCGCGCCACCGCGCTGGCCCGTGCGACCCGGCTGTTCGGCATGGCGGGGGCGTCGGCGGACGACCTGTCCACGCTGCTCGACCTCGCCAACAGCCAGATCAGCTATCGCCAGCGTTATCCGACCGGCCTGGCACGGGTCGCGGTGGTCGATCTGGTCGCGCTCGACCCCAACAACCCGCGCGCGCTCGCCTATCAGACAGCGCGCATCGCCGACTGCCTGTCGCGCCTGCCCGTCCTGTCCGACGACGACATGGCTGAGCCGCAACAGGCGCAGGCGATCGCGATCCGCGCCGCCGTCGAGACGCAGGACGCCCGCACCCTGGACGCCGACATGCTGGGCGATGTCGAGCGGCGGCTGGGCCTGCTGTCCGAAGCGATCGCGCGGCGCTATTTCCTGCAGGGTGCCGAACCTTTGCGCGCGGGGGGACTTACCCTGGCATGATCTACGACATCCGCCACATCACCCGCTTCGATTATGGCGCGCAGGTCAAATATGCGCGGTGCAATCTGCGGTTGAAGCCGATCGACTGGCCGGGCCAGACGCTGGAAAGCTATGACCTGATCGTCGAGCCGGTCGGACGCACCCGCTCCGCCCATGCCGAGGCCGGGCTGGCGCATGTCACCCGCTTGGTGGTGGATCGCCCGGTGCGCAGCCTAACCATCGAGAGCCGCGCGCGGATGCTGGTCGATCGCCCGGTGCCCATGCCCTCCCCCGACGATCCGACCCTGGCGGAGATATCGGCGCTGGCCCGGTCCAGCCCCGACCTGTCGGCGGCGGGCCCGGCCAATTACATCTTCCCCTCGCCGCTGATCCCGCTCGATCCCGCCATCGCCGAGTGGTGCGCCGCCGACCTCTCGCCGGGGCGCGGCGCGCTGGAGGCGGGATTCGCGCTGGCGGGTCGTATCCAGCGCGAATTCGCCTTCGACCCCGCCGCGACTCTCGTCGACACGCCCCCGGCGGACGCCTTTCGCCAGCGGCGCGGCGTGTGCCAGGACTTCGCCCAGATCATGATCACGGGCTTGCGCGCGGCGGGTATCCCGGCGGCCTATGCCTCGGGCTATATCCGCACCCTGCCGCCGCCGGGCGAGGCGCGACTGGTCGGCGCGGACGCGACCCATGCCTGGGTGCTGATCTGGTGTGGGCCGATCCGTGGCTGGGTGGGAGTCGATCCGACCAACGGCATCTGGATGGCGGGCGACCATATCATCGTGGCGGTGGGCCGCGACTATGCGGAAATCGCGCCCGTCGACGGCGTAGTGCTGGGCTCGGGCGCGCAGAAGATGGACGTCAGCGTCGACGTCGCACCGGTGGAGGAATTGGTGGCGGGGTAGCGCGTTCGGTTACGCGATCCCCCGCTCAGCCCGCGATCCTGCCTCCGTCTGCGCAGGGTGAGGTCGAAGTGCTCGTCCGCTGCCTTGCCGCGGGCATCGTCCCATGGCCTTCGACTTCGCTCAGGCTGAACGGGGGTTGAGGCTATTGTCGCGAGAACCCTGCGCCAAGGGATGAACTCCCCCTACTCCGCCCGCAATCCCACCGCCGTTCGCACTGAGCGAAGTCGAAGTGCACGCCCATTGCCTTGCCGCGAGCGCTTCCCATGGCCTTCGACTTCGCTCAGGCTGAACGGAGATCGGGCCAGTCCTACCCCTCCTCCGTCACCGCATTCGGATTGTCCTTGTCCGGGTCCGGGTGTCCGCCCTTGCCGTGATAGGCCGCGCCGCTCTGGCCGCCGTGGAAGTCGCCTTCGCGCTCCGGCACGCCTTCGTAACCGCCGCCCTGGCTTTCGCCGCCATGTTTGCCGGGCGCATCCGAGACGCCGTCGGGCGCGCCCTTCTTGCCGTCGTTTCCTGTCGCCTGCATCGGCTGGGTCATGATCCGTCTCCTTCGTCCTGCTGCAACGCATGGGCAACGCATGGGCAACGCATTGCGCTCCGGCGCGGACTGCCCCACATAGATCGGTAATACACTGTCAACGGGGACAAGAGTGGCCGATCCATATCAGACGCTGGGCGTAAGCCGAACGGCCAGCGAAGCCGATATCAAGAAAGCCTATCGCAAGCTGGCGAAGGAACTGCATCCCGACCGCAACAAGGACAATCCCAAGGCGGCGGAGAAGTTCAGCCAGGTGACCAACGCCTATGACCTGCTGAACGACAAGGACAAGCGCGCCCGGTTCGACCGGGGCGAGATCGACGGCGACGGCAATCCGACCTCGCCCTTCGGCTATGGCGGCGGCGCGGCGGGCGGCTTTGGCGGGGGCGCCCGTCCGGGGCCGGGCGGCGGCGGCTTTCGCCAGCAATTCGATTTCGGCGGCGAAGGCGCCGACATGTCCGATATATTCGAGGGCATGTTCGGCGGCGCGGGGCGTGGCGGGTTCAGCGGCGGTTTCGGCGGTTTCGGCGGCGGACGCCGTGGTACCGCGCCCAAGGGCAACAACATCGCCTATGCGCTGAAGGTCCCCTTCATCGACGCCGCGACGCTCAGCCCGCAGCGGGTGACGCTGGGCGACGGCAAGACCATCGACCTGAAGCTGCCCGCCGGTGTCGAGACCGGCACCCAGATGCGGCTGGCAGGCAAGGGCGAGCCCGGTCCCGGCGGCGCGGGCGACGCGATCGTCACGATCGAGGTCAGTTCGCATCCCTTCTTTACCCGCGACGGCGACGATGTCCGCCTGGACCTGCCCCTCTCGCTGACCGAAGCGGTGCTGGGCGGGCAGGTAAAGGCTCCCACCGTCGAGCGTCCCGTCATGCTGACGGTGCCCAAGGGCACCACCTCCGGCAAGACGCTGCGCCTGAAGGGCAAGGGCTTTCACAAGAAGAACGGCGGGCGCGGCGATCAGCTGATCACGCTGGTCATCGACATTCCGGCGGATGATGCAGAGCTGCAACGCTTCGCCACCGAATGGAAGGACGGCAGGAACCCGAGGGCCGCCATGGGCGTCTGAAGGTTCCATGAGCGATGCGAATGGCCTGACCCCCGAAGAACGTGCACATCATCAGGGCAAGGCCCGCCAGCGGCTGGACCGGCAGATCGCCAAGGTCCGGCCGGGCTCCTATGCCTTTGAGGTGCTGAAACGGACCAGCCTGGGCGTGTTCAACGACGGGTTCATCCATGCCGGGAATCTCGCCTATCTGGCGTTGATGACGCTGTTTCCCTTCTTCATCACCACCGCCGCGCTGCTCTCGCTGTTCGGGCAGAGCAACGAGACGCAGCATGCGGTGGAGAGCTTCCTCCACGTCCTGCCCCCCGATGTCAGCGACCTGTTGCGCAAGCCGATCGCCGATGTGCTGGCGGCGCGGACCGGATCGCTGCTGTGGCTGGGCGGGCTGGTCGGGCTGTGGACGGTGGGCGGATTCATCGAGACGATCCGCGACATCTTCCACCGCGCCTACGGGGTGAAGGCGACGGCGGCCTTCTGGCGATCGCGTCTGTCCTCGACGCTGGTCATCGTCGCCTCGGTGGTGATCGCGCTGCTGTCCTTCCTGGTCGCGGGTATCCTGACCGCCGCCGAGCAGTTCATTTATCGCCTCGTTCCCTTCGCGCAGGACATTGCGGGCTGGGTCGGCCTGTCGCGCTTCATTCCCGGCGCGGTGATGTTCGGCGCGCTCTACATGCTCTTCTATTCGGTGACGCCGGGCAAATATCGCGAGAGCGATTGCCCCAAATGGCCCGGCGCGTTGTTCACCGCCGCCTGGTGGGTCAGCATGACCGCGCTGCTGCCCATCGTCCTGTCGCAACTGGGCGGATACGACCTGACCTATGGCAGCCTGGCGGGCGTCGTCGTGATGCTGCTGTTCTTCTATCTGATCGGCCTTGGCCTCGTTTTCGGTGCGCATTTGAACGCGGCACTGGCGGAACCACCGGAAACGGCGCTAGAGAGGGGGATTGAAGACAGTGAACCGGCAGGAGCGGTAACGGCGTGAACGGATTGATGGCAGGCAAGCGGGGGCTCATCATGGGCCTGGCCAATGACAAATCGCTGGCCTGGGGCATCGCCAAGCAGCTTTCGGAGGCGGGCGCGGAGCTCGCCTTTTCGTATCAGGGTGCAGCGATGGAGAAGCGGGTCCGCCCGCTGGCCGAACAGCTGGGCGTGGCGCGCCTATTCGACTGCGACGTGTCGGAAATGGAGTCGCTCGACGCGCTGTTCGAGGGGCTGAAGGCCGAGTGGCCGACGATTGACTTCGTCGTCCATGCCATCGGTTTTTCGGACAAGTCGCAGCTTCGCGGTCGTTACTACGACACCACGCTCGACAATTTCCTGATGACCATGAACATCTCGGCCTATTCGCTGGTCGCCGTCGCCCAGCGCGCGCGCCGGATGATGCCCGAGGGCGGCTCGATCCTGACGCTCACCTATTATGGCGCGGAAAAGGTCATCCCGCATT
This sequence comes from Sphingomonas sp. GM_Shp_1, assembly GCF_026540895.1. Classification (GTDB taxonomy): domain Bacteria; phylum Pseudomonadota; class Alphaproteobacteria; order Sphingomonadales; family Sphingomonadaceae; genus Sphingomonas. The sequence continues at coordinate 30,710 of NZ_JALNUR010000024.1, forward strand.
ACAACGTCATGGGCGTGGCCAAGGCGGCGCTGGAAACCAGCGTGAAGTATCTCGCGGTCGACCTGGGCCCGGAGAATATCCGCATCAACGCCATTTCGGCGGGCCCGATCCAAACGCTGGCGGCGCGCGGCATCGGCGACTTCAACTATATCCTGAAGTGGAACGAGTTGAACTCGCCGCTCCGTCGCACCGTGACGATCGAGGATGTCGGCGGCGCAGGGCTCTACATGCTGTCCGACCTGGCGTCGGGCGTGACGGGTGAGATCCACCATGTCGACGCGGGGTATAATGTCATCGGCATGAAGGCCGAGGACGCACCGGACATCGCGCTGGCCTGATCTCAATCCTCCCCAAGCTATGTTTGGGGAGGGGAACCATGCGAAGCATGGTGGAGGGGCATGGACGATGGCGAGGACAGCCCGCCATCGCGAACGCCGATACCCCTCCGTCAGGGCTTCGCCCTGCCACCTCCCCTTGCAGGGGAGGAATAGGGTCCGCCAACATTATCTATCGCGCCTTGCGCCCCGGCGCGGCTAAAGACGAAACCATGTCCGACCAGCCTTCCGCCGCCATCACCATCCGCCCCGCGCGAGGCGAGGATGTCGCCGCGCTCGACGCGCTGCTCGTCGCCAGCTTCCCCGCCCCCGCCGAAGCCGCGCTTGTCCGCGACCTGTGCGTCGAGGGCGACATGGTGCTGATGCTGGTCGCGATCGACGAGGCGACCGACACGCTGATCGGCGCGATCGCCTTCAGCCGTATGGCCGTCGACATCGCGGGCAAGCCGATCAATTCGGTCGCCCTCGCCCCCATCGCGGTCGCGCGCGAGTGGCGCCGACAGGGCGTCGGCGAGGCGCTCGTCGCCGCCGGACTCGAACGGCTGGAGCAGGAGGGCGTCGTCCTCTGCTTCGCGCTGGGCGATCCGGCTTTCTACGGCCGGTTCGGTTTCGCCGCCGATGTGGCGAGCGGCTTCGACAGCCCCTATGCGGGCGAATATTTCCTCGCCGCCCCGCTTCAGGGTGGCTTGATCCCCTGCGGCGTGCGCGGGGCCGCCACACATGCGCCGGCCTTTGCCCGGCTGGGAGACGCAGCGTGAGCTTCAACAGTTTCGGCCGCCTGTTCCGCTTCACCACCTGGGGCGAGAGCCATGGGCCCGCGCTGGGCGCGGTGGTCGACGGGTGCCCGCCGGGCATCGCGCTGTCGGAGGAAGACATCCAGCCCTGGCTCGACAAGCGTCGTCCTGGCACCAGCCGCTTCACCACCCAGCGGCGCGAGCCCGACCAGGTCCGCATCCTGTCCGGCGTGTTCGAGGGGAAAACCACCGGCACCCCGATCAGCCTGATGATCGAAAATGTCGACCAGCGGTCGAAAGACTACGGCAACGTCGCGCTCGCCTATCGCCCCGGCCATGCCGACTACGCCTATGACGCGAAATACGGCTTTCGCGACTATCGCGGCGGCGGCCGCTCCTCGGCGCGCGAGACGGCGGCGCGGGTCGCGGCGGGCGCAGTGGCGCGGGCGGTGATCCCGCAGGTCCGCATCCGCGCCTGGGTCGAGGCGATCGGCGGCGACCGGATCGACTATGAGGCGTTCGACGACGCGCAGATCGACGCCAATCCGTTCTTCTGCCCCGATGCCGCCGCCGCCGAGCGCTGGGAAGCGATCGTCGACGGCGCGCGCAAGTCGGGCTCCTCGGTCGGCGCCATCGTCGCCTGCGAAGCGACCGGGGTGCCCGCCGGTTGGGGCGCGCCGCTCTATGCCAAGCTCGACAGCGAACTTGCCTCCGCCTGTATGAGCATCAACGCGGTCAAGGGGTTCGAGATCGGCGACGGATTCGCCGCCGCCGCGCTGACCGGCGAGCAGAATGCCGATCCGATGCGCAGCGGCAATGGAGCCCCGCGCTTCCTGGCCAATCATGCGGGCGGCATCGCGGGCGGCATCGCCACGGGTCAGCCGGTGACGATGCGAGTTGCGTTCAAACCGACCAGTTCGATCCTGACGCCCGTCGACACCATCACCCGAACAGGCGAAGAAACGCAGATCGCCACCAAGGGGCGTCACGACCCATGCGTCGGTATTCGCGGGGTTCCGGTGGTCGAAGCCATGGTCGCGCTGGTTTTAGCCGATCAGGCGTTGCTTCATCGCGGTCAATGTGGTTAACTGAAGGAACGGACGTTCTCCTGCCTCGTTAACTAACACGAGATAAAAAGCAGGAGAGAATCAATGCGTTACATGCATGTAATCGCCGCCGGTGCCCTTTTGATCCCCGCCGCTGCCTTTGCGCAGGTGTCGGGCGGCGCGACCGGAACCATGTCCGGCCAGACAACCATGCCGGGTCAGACGATGCCGGGGCAGACGCCCGGTCAGACCATGGGCCAGACCGGTGACAGCATGACCACGACGCCGAGCACCACCACCCGCTCGACGACGCGCAGTAAGAGCCGGACGCGCACCACCACGCCGGACAGCACGGTCAACACGCCCTCGACCATGCCCGATGCGACCGGGTCGTCCACCACGACCGGCAGCGGCTCGGTGAGCGGCAGCACGATGGGCGGCGATACGACCACCAGTGGTCAGGTCGGCACCGGCACGACCGGCGGCACCACCACTCCGCCGGGCAGCAGCGGCGGCATGTAACCCCTTTCGGGTTCGTCACTACGGGAAAGGCCCGGTCGCGAAAGCGACCGGGCCTTTTATTTGGATTCAGAGCGTGGCCTTCGACTTCGCTCAGGCGGAACGGAGGTTGGTACTGAACCCCGTTCAGCCTGAGCGAAGTCGAAGGCCAGGGAAACCCTCAAACAAAAAGGCCCCGACGCATCGCCGGGGCCTTTCCAATCAATCCGCAAACGGATCGCGAACCAGGATCGTGTCCTCGCGCTCCGGGCTGGTCGACACCAGCGCCACCGGGCAGCGGATCAGCTCCTCGATCCGCCGGATATATTTGATCGCCTGCGCCGGAAGATCAGCCCAGCTCCGCGCGCCAGCGGTCGATTCCTGCCAGCCTTCCATCGTCTCATAGACGGGCACGACCCTGGCCTGGTCTGCCGCATGGGTCGGGTAATAATCCAGCGTCTGGTCGCCCAGCTTATAGCCGACGCAGATCTTCACTTCATCAAACCCGTCGAGCACATCGATCTTGGTCAGCGCGATGCCCGTGATGCCGCCGACCGCCGCCGACTGGCGCACCAGCACCGAGTCGAACCAGCCGCAGCGCCGCTTGCGGCCCGTGACGGTGCCGAACTCATGGCCACGCTCGCCCAGCCGCTGGCCGGTCTCGTCCTCCAGCTCGGTCGGGAACGGGCCCGAACCGACGCGGGTGGTATAGGCCTTGGCGATGCCCAGCACGAAGCCGACGCCCGACGGCCCCAGGCCCGAGCCGCCCGCCGCCGCACCCGCGATGGTGTTGGACGAGGTGACGAAGGGATAGGTGCCATGGTCGATGTCGAGGAGCACGCCCTGCGCGCCTTCGAACAGGATGCGCTTGCCGCCCGCGCGCGCCTCGTTGAGGTCGCGCCACACCGGCTTGGCGAAGGGCAGGACGAAGGCCGCGATCTCGCGCAGATCGGCCAGCAGCCTCTCGCGGTCGATCGGGGGCTCACCGAACCCGGCACGCAGCGCATCGTGATGCGCGCAAAGCCGGTCGAGCTGCGGCCCCAGATCGTCGAGATGCGCCAGGTCGCACACGCGGATCGCGCGGCGGCCGACCTTGTCCTCATAGGCCGGGCCGATACCGCGCCGAGTCGTGCCGATCTTGCCCGCCCCGCTCGCATCCTCGCGCAATCCGTCCAGGTCGCGGTGAATGGGAAGAATCAGCGGGCAGTTGTCGGCGATGCGAAGCGTCTCCGGCGAGGCATGGACGCCCTGCTCGCCCAGCCGCTCGATCTCGGCCTTCAGCGCCCAGGGATCGAGGACGACGCCATTGCCGATGACGCTGGGCGTGCCGCGCACGATGCCCGAGGGCAGGAGCGACAGCTTGTAGACATTCTCGCCGACGACCAGTGTATGGCCCGCATTATGGCCGCCCTGGAAGCGCACGACCATGTCGGCGCGCTCGGCCAGCCAGTCGACGATCTTGCCCTTGCCTTCGTCGCCCCATTGCGCGCCGATGACTGCTACATTTGCCATGGATGCTATGCTCCGCCTGCCGGACGGACCCCATGCGCCCTTCGACAGGACTCGGCGCGAGGGGGTTTCCAAAGATGTGCGGGGCGCGCCTAGCGGGCTGCGGCCCCGTATGTCAACCGGCGATCAGGCGCGGCTCGCCCTTGTCGAGGATATGGGTGCACAGCTGCGCCTCGGGCGTGTCGCCCTCCTCCAGCGCCTGCACCGTCACCCAGCCCTGCGCGCGAAGCCCCGCGCCCGTTGCAGGATCGGTGCCGAAGGGCAGGAACAGCCGCCGCCGCTCGGTCGGGGGCGCGGTGGCGACGATCGCGTCGGCATAGAGCGAGAAGCCGGTCGCCTTCTCCTCGGTGCCGTCCTCGTGGAAGATGGTGTAGGTGCCGCCGCGCCCGACTTCACGCGGGGGCCCGGCGACGAACAGCGAAAAGCCCAGCCAGCTCTGGAACTCGAAACCGTGGCGTTCGGTCGGGTCGAGCGTCATCGACACCCCCTCCCCCAGCGCGGCGGCGATCGCCTCCAGCGCGTCGAGTCGGCTGGCGAGCACACCCTGGCGGTCGAACGCGCGCAGCCGCTCCATGGCCGTGGCGAACGGCCCCGCCGCCTCGACCAGCGGGAGGTAATCCGGCGCTATTGCGGCGACCCCGCCCGCATCCTTGGCATCCAGCCGGTCGCGCAAGGCCGCCACCTGATCGGCGGCGACCGGCAAGGGCCCTGCTGCGAGCAGGTCGACCAAATCGGGCAACGTGAAGTCGATGGAAATGCCCGTCGTCCCCGCCGCGACCAGCGCCTCGACCGCGACCCGCACCACCTCGGTCGCCGCCGCCGTGGAGTCGAGCCCGATCAATTCCGCCCCGATCTGCCGCCATTCCCGCGCGGGTGCCAGTTCCGAGCCGCGCAGGCGGACGACGGTGCCCGCATAGGACAGGCGGACGGGGCGTGGGTGATGGCCCATACGCGTCGCCGCGATCCGCGCCACCTGTGCGGTCAGGTCCGGCCGGATGGCGAGCGTCCGCTGCGACACCGGATCGACGAAGCGCACTGCATCGTGCAGGCCGCCCGCCTTCAACCGCGAACCCAGCGCCTCGGCAAACTCGATCGAGGGCGGATCGGCGCGCTCATAGCCATGCAGCCGCGCCGCCTCCAGCACCCGCGCCTCGACCGACGCGGCGGCATCGGCATAGGGGGGAAGACGGTCGTGATAGCCTTCGGGAAGGAGCGCGGTCATCGGGCCAGCCTGTTCATCAACGTGTCTGCAACGCCGTCAGGATTCTTCATGACGTCCGCATTGGGAAAGCGGATCACCGCATAGCCTTGGCTCTGCAACCAGGCGGTGCGGTGGGCGTCGCGTGATTGGTCGCTATGCGTATCGCCGTCAACCTCTATGACCAAGCGGTGAGAACGCGCGGCGAAGTCGGCGATATAGGGGCCGATGGGGACTTGGCGGGAGAATTTGATGCCGTGGAAGCGCCGGTCGCGGAGGATGAGCCACAGACGCTTTTCGGGTTCCGTCATCTCCCGCCGCATGGCGCGGGCACGGTCGCGGAGGACCGGATCGGTCTTCATGGAATGGCTCCCCCATAACTCGGAAGAGCGTACCACTCCCTCTCCCCACTGGGGAGAGGGCCGGGGTGAGGGGTTGGGGCTTGGCAACTCACTAACAGAGTCCCCCGTGGCCGCCCCTCACCCAACCCTCTCCCCGGAGGGGAGAGGGCTTTTGGGATTTAAAACACCAGACCCATCGCGGTCTTCACGCCCGGCAGGGCCTTCACCTTGCCCAGCAGTTCCGCATCCACCGCCTCGTCGACCGAGAGCAGCAGCACCGCCTCGCCGCCCGCCGAGCGGCGGCCGAGGTGGAAGGTGCCGATATTGACGCCCGCCTCGCCCAGCGTGGTGCCCAGGCGCCCAATGAAACCCGGCGCGTCCTCGTTGACGACATAGAGCATCGGCCCGGCCAGGTCGGCCTCGACCTTGATGCCGAACAGTTCGACCAGACGCGGGGCCTGGTCGCCGAACAGCGTGCCCGCGACCGAACGCTCGCCGTCCGCCGTCGTCACCGTGACACGCACCAGCGTGTGGTAATCGCCCTCGCGGTCATGGCGCACTTCGCGCACGTCCAGACCGCGCTCCTTGGCAAGGAACGGCGCATTGACCATGTTCACCGTGTCCGAATGGACGCGCATGAAGCCCGCTAGCACCGCGCCCGTGATCGGCTTCAGGTTGAGCGCGGCGGCGGCACCCTCCGCCTCGATGGCGATGCCCGTCACCGCGCCATGCGCCAACTGGCCGACCAGCGAGCCCAGCTTTTCCGCGAGCGCCATGTAGGGCTTGAGCTTGGGCGCTTCCTCGGCGGTCAGGCTGGGCATGTTGAGCGCATTGGTGACGCCGCCCGAGACCAGGAAATCGGCAAGCTGCTCGGCAACCTGGATCGCGACATTGACCTGCGCTTCGGTGGTCGACGCGCCCAGATGCGGGGTCGAGATGAAGTTGGGCGTCCCGAACAGCGGGCTTTCCTTGGCCGGTTCGACCTTGAACACGTCGAGCGCCGCACCGCCGATATGGCCCGAATCCAGGCCCGCCTTCAGCGCGTCCTCGTCGATCAGGCCGCCACGCGCGCAGTTGATGATGCGCACGCCCTTCTTGGTCTTGGCCAGATTCTCGGCCGACAGGATGTTGCGGGTCTGGTCGGTCAACGGGGTGTGCAGGGTGATGAAGTCGGCGCGGGCCAGCAGCTCGTCCAGCGTCACCTTCTCCACGCCCATTTCCAGCGCGCGCTCCGGCGTCAGGAAGGGATCGAAGGCGACGACCTTCATCTTCAGACCCAGCGCGCGGTCGGCGACGATCGAGCCGATATTGCCCGCACCGATCAGGCCCAGCGTCTTGGACGTCAGCTCGACGCCCATGAAGCGGTTCTTCTCCCACTTGCCCGCCTGGGTCGAGGCATCGGCCTCGGGCAGCTGGCGGGCGAGCGCGAACATCAGGGCGATGGCGTGTTCGGCGGTGGTGATCGAGTTGCCGAACGGCGTGTTCATCACGACGACGCCCTTGGCGCTGGCGGCGGGGATGTCGACATTGTCGACGCCGATCCCGGCGCGGCCGACGACCTTCAGGTTCGTGGCGTGCTCGAGGATCTCCTTGGTGACCTTGGTCGAGCTGCGGATCGCCAGGCCGTCATACTGGCCGATGATCGCCTTCAGCTCTTCGGGAGTCTTGCCGGTGATCTCGTCCACCTCGACCCCGCGCTCGCGGAAGATCTGGGCGGCCTTGGGGTCCATTTTGTCGCTGATAAGAACTTTGGGCATGGTTCACCTCGTCACCCCAGCGATGGCTGGGGTCTGGTGCCACGAAGGGCACGATTTGGGAGAGCGGCCCCAGCCTTCGCTGGGGCGACGTCAGAAGATCAGGCCGCCTTGGCGGTGGCGTAGGCCCAGTCGAGCCAGGGGCCGAGCGCCTCGATATCGGCGGTCTCGACCGTGGCGCCGCACCAGATGCGCAGGCCGGCTGGCGCGTCGCGATACCCCGCCACGTCATAGGCCGCGCCTTCGGCTTCGAGCAGCGAGGCCATCTTCTTGATCAGCGCCTCGTCCGCGCCCTCGACCGTCAGGCAGACGCTGGTGGTCGAGCGGATCGCCGGATCGGCGGCGAGGTGGCCGAGCCAGTCGCGCTCCTCGACGATCTTGTTCAGCGCCGCCGCATTGGCGTCCGAGCGCTTGACCAGCGCCTTCGCGCCGCCCAGCCCCTTGGCCCATTCCAGCGCGAAGATCGCGTCCTCGACGGCGAGCATCGAGGGGGTATTGATCGTCTCGCCCTTGAACACGCCCTCGGCCAGCTTGCCCTTCGACACCAGGCGGAAGACCTTGGGCAGCGGCCAGGCGGGGGTGTAGGTTTCGAGGCGTTCGACCGCGCGCGGGCCCAGGATCAGGACGCCGTGCGCGCCCTCGCCGCCCAGCACCTTCTGCCACGAGAAGGTCGCGACATCGATCTTGTCCCAGGGCAGGTCATAGGCGAACACCGCGCTGGTCGCATCGGCGAAGGACAGCCCCTCGCGGTCGTCGGCGATCCAGTCGCCGTTCGGCACACGAACGCCCGAGGTGGTGCCGTTCCAGGTGAAGAGCACGTCGTTCGACCAGTCGACCGCGTTCAGGTCCGCGATCTGGCCGTAATCGGCGCGCAGGACGGTCGGCTCGAGCTTCAGTTGCTTGACCGCATCGGTCACCCAGCCCTCGCCGAAGCTTTCCCAGGCCAGCGTGGTGACGGGACGGGCACCCAGCATGGTCCACATCGCCATCTCGAACGCGCCGGTGTCGGAGCCGGGGACGATGCCGATGCGATGGGTGTCGGGAAGCTTCAGCAGCTCACGCATCAGGTCGATGCAATATTGCAGCCGCTGCTTGCCCAGCTTCGAGCGATGCGAACGGCCGAGGCTGTCCGTCGCGAGCTTGGCCGCATCCCAACCGGGAGGCTTGGCGCAGGGACCGCTGGAAAAATAGGTACGCGCCGGTTTGGTGGCGGGCTTCGCAGGCGCAAGAGTGGCGTCGGCGGCAATCACTTCAGTCATTTAAGACTCTCCTCACAGAGAGCACGCGCGGCGTTGGGACCGCGTGGCCCGTCGACGGCCCTAGCGGTGTCGATCGATGATGACAACCACAATCGTCGCGACGCAATTATGCATCCGTGAGCGCACGCCTCAGGGAATTTCAGAGGCGCGAGCCATCCCCCTGATTGCGAGGCTATTTCCCGACCATGGCAGGCAGTTCGCTCCATCGCCGGATAGGCGGCGGAGCATGTCGCAAGCACGGCTCCGCATGACGGATCGGGGCTGACAAATGCGAAGCGGCAGCGGAAAGAAGGGCAATGGTGCGCGTTCCCTTTCCACTGATCGTCCCGATTCTCGGCATGGTCCTCCTGTCCGCCTGTGGCCGGACCGACCGGCCCAGCCAGCCCGCCTCGCGCCCCGAACCCTATCGCCCGCCGATACGCAAAACGGCGCAGTGCGAGGCCGATCTGCGGCGCGAGGGAGTCGCCTATCGCCGCCTGCCCGACAAGGAACTGGGGCCCGGCTGCGGCCTCTATGGCGCGGTGCAACTGACCGATATCGGGGTGCCCGTCACCGGCGTCACGGCGATGCGATGCGGCAATGCCCGGGCCTTTGCCGGGTGGATCAGGAACGCCGTCGCTCCTGCCGCGTGGCAGATACTGGGTTCGCCACTGGTCAAGGTCGAGGGGATGGGCAGCTATGCCTGTCGCAACATCGTCGGCACCACGCGGATGGGCGACCGGCGGTCGGGCCATGCGCTGGCCAATGCGGTCGATGTCGGCGGCTTCGTGCTGAAGGACGGGCGGCGGATCACGCTGCTGAACGACTGGCATTCGAGCGATCCGCAGGTCCGGCAATTCTGGACGACCATCCGCGCCTCGGCCTGTCGGCGCTTCGGCACGGTGCTGACCCCCGATTACAATGCCGCGCACCGCAACCACCTGCACCTGGAGGACGATAACGCGCGTTTTTGCCGGTAGCGCGGGGCCATGCGATCCCCTACATCATCCGAAATGACCGATAAGACCCAAGTACCGAACCGCGTCTTCCCCAATGCCAGCCAGGACGCCGAGAGCGCCAAGACGATCGTCTCGACGCCCCAGACCGAAAGCCCCGCCTATACGCTGGCCTTTCAGGACATGGACTTCCTGCTGCGCGAAGACCTTCGCCCCGTCCGTTTCCAGCTGGAGCTGCTGAAGGCGCAGTTGCTGCTCGAAGAGGCCAAGATCGCCTCGACCTTCGTCTTCTATGGCTCGGCCCGCATCCCGGAGCCCGCCAAGGCCGAGGCGCTGCTGGCGCTGGCGCATGACGACAAGTCGCGCAAGATCGCCAAGAATCTCGTCGCCAAGAGCAAATATTACGACATCGCGCGCGAACTGGCGCAGATCACCAGCCGCCTGCCCCGCGACGATCGCGGCATGCGGCAATTCGTGGTGTGCTCGGGCGGCGGCCCGTCGATCATGGAGGCCGCCAATCGCGGCGCACATGACGTCGGCGCCGAGTCGGTGGGGCTGAACATCGTCCTGCCGCACGAACAGGCCCCCAACCCCTATGTCACGCCCTCGCTGTCGCTCCAGTTCCACTATTTCGCGCTGCGCAAGATGCACTTCCTGCTGCACGCCCGCGCACTCGCGGCCTTCCCCGGTGGGTTCGGCACGTTCGACGAGCTGTTCGAGCTGCTGACCCTGATCCAGACGGGCAAGATTCAGCCTATCCCGGTGCTGCTCTTCGGCCGCGCCTTTTGGGAACGGGTCGTCAATTTCGAGGCTTTGGTCGAGGAAGGCGTGGTGTCCGAGCGCGACCTCGGCATCTTCACCTATGTCGAAACCGCCGAAGAGGCCTGGGACGTGGTCCGCAACTTCTATGAGGAGCGCGCCCGCAAGGAAGCCGAACAGGCCTGATCGCCCTCATCCCCGGATGGAAAAAGGCCGCCCTCGCAAGAAAGGCGGCCTTTTTGTTTTAGGTCGAATTAAAATCCCCATCGATTCTTCTTTCCCTCTCCCCTGGACAGGGGAGAGGGTTAGCGGAGCTTGCCAGCCTGCTGGCTAGCGCAGCTTGGGTGAGGGGTCGAGCGAGCCACAGGCTCGCGCGCGCGCTTGCGCGAGCGCAACACCCCTCACCCAGCTCCGACTAAGCCTTTGCTTTCGCAAAGCCTAAGTCTGCGCAACCCTCTCCCCTCGAAGAGGGGGCGAGGGAAGAAACAGCTCTACCGAATGTCGATCCACCCTAACGCAGCGTGACCATCGTCACCGACCGGGCGGGAACCGTCAGCGACAGGGTGTCGCCCGCGATCGCCACGCCGGACAGATCACGCGGGACGAAGGGATCGGGTGCGTCGAACCGGATGCGCGTGTCGATCCGCTCCGCCGTCACCGTGCGGGCGCTGGCACTCCGCCCCTGCATCCCGGTCAGCACCGCACGGACGGGCGCAGGCCGCACGGGATCGAGATTCACGATCGACAGGTGCACCACGCCACCCGCATCGCGCGAGGCCGAGGCGCTGAGCGTCGGCAGCCGGGTCTGGCCCTCGACATAATCAGGCGTCGCGACATCGACAGGGATCAGCGTCGCGCCCTGATGCACCTTGTACAGATCGAAGACATGCCAGGTCGGCGTGACCACCATGTCCTTGCCGCGCGTCAGGACCAGCGACTGGATGACGTTCACCATCTGCGCCAGATTCGCCATGCGGACACGGTCGGCATGGCGGTTGAAGATGTTGAGGCTAAGCCCCGCGATCACCGCGTCGCGGGTCGTGCTTTCCAGATAGAGCGCCGAGGGTGCGCCCTTTTCGCTGTCGAACCAGGCACCCCATTCGTCGACGACGAGCGCGACCTTCTTGTCGGGGTCATAGCGGTCCATGATCGCCGAATGGCGGGCGACGATCTCATCGGTCAGGTTGGCACGCGCCAGCGCCCTGGCCCAGTCGGCCTGAGTAAAATCGACATTGCGCCCCTTGGCGTACCAGTCATTGCCCGTGAAAGTATAGAAGTGGAGCGACAGACCCCACATCAACGGGTTGCGGTCGATATAGGCGAGCGGCGTCGGGTCGGGACGCCACATCATCGCCCCCGCCATCAGCTTTTCGGTCCAGTCATAGTCGTCGGTATCCGCGCCGACCGCGATCAGTCGGGCCTTGGGACCGGAGAAGCTGCGGACGTTGGAGACATATTGCCGGAACTGCGCGACATAGGTCTCCGCGGTCATATTGCCGCCGCAGCCCCAGCTTTCATTGCCGATACCGACATAGGGGACCGACCATGGCGCGGCATGGCCGTTCGCCTCTCGCTCCGCGCCGGGGGTGCTCTCGGGCGGCGCGGTCATGTAGCGCATCCACTCGTCCGCCTCGCGCACGCTGCCCGAACCGACATTGATCGAGACGAAGGGCTGGGCGCCGATCTGCTCGAGGAAATCCATATATTCGTGGGTGCCGAAGGCATTGCGGTCCGGCTCGTTGCCCCAGGCCGCGTTGATCCCGCGCGGGCGCTTGCCATAGGGACCGATCCCGTCGCGCCAGTGATAACCGTCGGCGAAGCACCCGCCCGGCCAGCGCACCGCCGGGACCTTCACCTCGCGCAGCGCCGCCACCACATCCTTGCGGATACCGCGCGTGTTGGGGATGGGAGAATCGGGCCCGACCCAGATGCCTTCATAGATGCCGCGCCCGAGCTGCTCGGCGAACTGGCCATAGATTTCAGGGGCGATCCGGGGACCGGGCTGGTCGACATGCAGCAATAGAGTCGAGGGAGCCGCCTGCTCCTGCGCCAGCGCAGGGGCCGACAGGATCGTCAATAGCGCCGTTGCCCCACCCAACACACGCAGGGCCGTCTGTCTCAATCGCGTCATCCCACTCCCCTTATGATCGTTATTTGCCGGACATTATCCGGCATTTTCGACGGAGGGCAAATCGGACGGACAAAGAAAAAGGGCCGGACGTTTCCGCCCGGCCCCTTCCCTGTTCGCGTGTTCCGCTTACGCCGCCTTCGACCGCGCGGCGCGCTTGCGCTCGTTCGGGTCGAGGAAGCGCTTGCGCAGACGGATCGACTTCGGGGTCACTTCGACCATCTCGTCGTCGTCGATATAGGCGATCGCCTGTTCCAGCGTCATCTTCTTTGGCGGGGTCAGGCGAATGGCATCGTCCTTGCCGCCGCTCGCGCGGAAGTTCGTCAGCTGCTTCGCCTTCATCGGGTTGACCTCGAGGTCATCCGTCTTGGCATTCTCGCCGATGATCATGCCCTCATAGAGCGCCTCGCCGTGGCCGACGAACAGGATGCCGCGCTCTTCGAGCGGACCCAGCGCATAGCCCTGTGCTTCGCCAGCGCCATTCGAGATCAGAACGCCGTTCTTGCGGCCTTCGATCTTGCCCTTGTGGGGGCCATAGCGCTCGAACAGGCGGTTCATGATGCCGGTGCCGCGCGTGTCCGACAGGAACTCGCCATGATAACCGATCATGCCGCGCGACGGCGCGGAGAAGGTGATGCGGGTCTTGCCGCCGCCCGAGGGACGCATGTCGGTCATCTCGGCCTTGCGCAGGTTCATCTTCTCGACGACCGTGCCCGAATATTCCTCGTCCACGTCGATGATGACGGTTTCGTACGGCTCGGTCTTGTTGCCGTTCTCGTCGGTGCCGAACAGCACGCGCGGGCGGCTGATGCCCAGCTCGAAGCCTTCGCGGCGCATCGTTTCGATCAGAACGCCCAGCTGGAGTTCGCCGCGACCGGCAACCTCGAAGCTGTCGCGGTCGTCGCTCTCGGTGACCTTCACCGCGACGTTCGATTCCGCTTCGCGCATCAGGCGGTCGCGGATCATGCGGCTGGTCACCTTGGTGCCCTCACGGCCCGCCATCGGCGAGTCGTTGACCGCGAAACGCATCGACAGCGTCGGCGGATCGATCGGCTGCGCCTGGAGCGGCACGGTGACGCTGGTGTCGGCGATGGTGTTCGCCACAGTGGCGACCGCCAGACCGGCGAGCGAGATGATGTCGCCCGCCTTGGCTTCCTCGACCGGCACACGGTCCAGACCGCGGAAGGACAGGATCTTCGACGCGCGGCCGGTTTCGATGACATTGCCATCGGCGTCGAGCGCGTGGATCGCCTGGTTCAGCTTGACCGTGCCCGAGTTGACGCGGCCGGTCAGGATGCGACCGAGGAAGTTGTCGCGGTCGAGCAGCGTCACCAGGAAGGTGAAGGGCACGTCCTCCACTTCCACCTTCGGGGCGGGAACATGGTTCACGATCGTCTCGAACATCGGGATCAGCGTGCCTTCGCGCGCGTCCATGTCGGTCGACGCATAGCCGTTGCGGCCCGAGGCGTAGAGGACGGGGAAGTCGAGCTGCTCGTCATTCGCGTCGAGCGAGACGAACAGGTCGAACACTTCGTCCAGCACTTCCTGGATACGCGCGTCGGCGCGGTCGACCTTGTTGACGACGACGATGGGCTTCAGGCCCAGCGCCAGCGCCTTGCCGGTCACGAACTTCGTCTGCGGCATCGCGCCTTCCGACGAATCGACCAGCAGGACGACGCCGTCGACCATCGACAGGATGCGCTCCACCTCGCCGCCGAAATCGGCGTGGCCGGGGGTGTCGACGATGTTGATGCGGATCGACTCGTCGCTGCCCGGCGGAGTCCAGTCGACCGAGGTCGGCTTGGCGAGAATGGTGATCCCGCGCTCCTTTTCCAAGTCGTTGGAGTCCATCGCGCGTTCTTCGACACGCTGGTTGTCGCGGAAGGTGCCCGACTGGCGGAACAGCTGATCAACCAGGGTCGTCTTGCCATGGTCGACGTGCGCGATGATCGCCACGTTGCGGAGGCTCATGCAAATTTCTCTTGTTCGGAGGGTATGTCGCCGGGGCCCATAGCCGAAATGCGGCGCGAGCGAAAGGGCGGCGCGGATTTTGCGGCGCACAAAGCTTGTTCAGGGCGAAAACGTGCAGCCGGACACCTTGTTCCTCCCCTGTAAGGGGAGGCGGCAGCCCGCAGGGCTGACCGAGGGGAATCACGGCCGGCGGGGACACGCCTCCACCATCCTTCGGATGGTCCCCCTCCCCTTGGCAAGGGGAGGAATTTACTTCTGTTTCGGCACCACCTTCACCGACCAGTCCGTATCGGGCCGCAGGAAGCGCGCCGCGACCGCCTGCAAATCCGCCGGACCGATCGAGACGAAGTCCTGCGCCAGCCGCTTGGTCGCCTCGACCCGTTGCGGGTCATAGGCCGCCCCGGCCAGACGCTGCATCCAGAACTGGTTGCCCGAGGCCATGCGCGCCAGACGCTGCGCCATGGGCCGCTTGATCCGTTGCAACTCGTCCGCGCCGATCGGGTTGGCGGCCAGGTCAGCGGCGATGGCGCGCGCGGTGGTCAGGAAGAAGTCGACCTTGTCGGGCGCGACCATGCCGATCGCGATCATCCGCCCACCACTGGGTAGCCCGACCGGCCATTGGCTGGCGACCTGCGGGCTGTAGCTCGCCCCCGCCTTCGAACGGAGCTGGTCCATCAGCCGGTCGGAAAAGACCTGTGCCAGCACGTCCAGCCGGTTGCGGATACGGTCGTCCGCCGATCCGCCGCCGGTCGGCCAGACGATCACCGCCGCCGCCTGGTCGGCGGGGCCGGTATGGGTGCGCACCACCGGGGTCGTGACATGCGCGGGGAAGCGGACCGGCGGCACCGGCCCCACGGTCGCGGGCCGTGCCGGGATCGCGCCGAAGCTGTTCGCCACCGCCGCGATCGCCTCGTCCGACTTCACGTCGCCGAAGACCGAAACCTCGATCGGCCCTGTGGCAAGCAGCGGCGCCCAGAGCGCCTTGAAGGATTCGGGCGTGGTCGCCTGGATGGCCGCGCGCGGCGGGGTGCCCCAGCGCGGATCGCCGTCGCGCAGCAACCGTTCCAGATCATGGCCCAGCACCCCGTCGGGCGAGGCGTCGAACCCGTCATAGCCCGCCAGCATCGCCGCCTTGGCCCGATTGACCGGTGCGGCGTCCCAGCGCGGCGCGACCAGCTTGGCCGCCATCAGCTTCAGATTGTCCGCATAGTCGCCGGGCGAACTGAGCGCGTTGAAGGAAAAGGCATCGTCGTCGATATCGAAGTCCATCCCCATACGCCGCCCGGCGGTCAGCCGGTCGAGGTCGCCCTGGTCGAACTTGCCGACGCCACCCGCGACCAGCGCGAGATCGGCCGCCCAAGCGGGGCTCTCCCGGTCGGCCGGAAGCGCATTATAGCCCCGCCCGAACCGCGCACGTAGATAGACGCGCCCCGTCTCCCCGTCATTGGCGAGCAGCAGCAACCGCGTGCCGTTGGCGAAGGTGATCTTCTCCACCCCCAGCTCGTCGACCTTCTCGCGCGACACGACCTTGCCGGGCGTGCCCAGCCTGGGGAGCTGCGCAAAGCTGATATTGCCCTGGCGACGACGATTTTCCGCCAGCGGACGGACATCGGCCTTCAGCGCGGCGGTCAGGCGCGCCACCGCGTCCGGCTCCGGCGTGCGGGTGTTCACCAGCGCGCGGGTCGCCGTCCCCTGGAATATCTTCTGAGTGGAGGCGAGCACCGAGTCCGGCGTGAACATCTTCTTGTCGATCGCCTGGCGCAGGATCTGATAGCTCGTCTCGGGCGCGGTCACCGTCTCGCGGATGTCGAGCGCGCCGACCATGTCGTCGGCCTGCTTGGCCCCCGCCTCCACCCGCGCGGTGTCGACCTGGGTGCGCAGGATCGCATCGTAATCGGCGAGTTCGCGGTCGATCTCGGCCTGGGTCGGCTTGGTCGCCATGGCGGAGGCGATGACCGCGCGCACGTCCTTCAGCGCGGCTTCCCAATTGTCGCCGATCGGTATGACATTGACGGTGGTCACATTGGCCGAGCGCGACACGTCGTCCAGCGCGACGCTGGCCTGAAGGAAGCTGCCCCCTGCCCGCGCGCGATTCTCCAGACGGCGGCTGATCAGCCGCGCGGCGACCATGTCGACCATCCGCTTCTGGTTGAAGATCGCGGTATCGTCCTGATATTTCCAGGGACGCAGCACCGCCATCGCCACCACCGGCGGGATCGCCGGTTCGACCAGCGCGCCCGCGACGGCGGCATCCGCCTTGGGGCTGCCGAAATCGGGGGCGGGCGGCTTGGGACCGACGCCCTGCCAGTCGCCGAAATTCTTGGCGACCAGCCGCGCGAACAGCAGCGGGTCGAGATCGCCCGAGATGATCACCACCGTATTTTCGGGGCGATACCAGCGGTCATGGAAAGCGCGCACGCTGTCGGGCGTCGCGGCCTCCAGCGTCTTGAGCTGGCCGATCGGCGACCGCTCGGCCAGCGGCTGTCCGGCGAAGAAGGTCTCGCGCAGCTTGTCCGAATACCGGACCTGCGGCCCCGGCTGTTCGCGCCGCTCGGCCAGCACGACGGGCCGCTCGGCATTCAGCGCCTCGCTGGTCATCGACGGCGCGGACATCATGCCCGCGAGGATCTTCAGGCTCTCGTCCAGCCCCTGCTCGGTCGCGCCGGGCAGATCGAGTTGATAGACGGTCTGGGTCGGCGTGGTGGAGGCGTTGGAGTCCGAACCGAAGGTCGCGCCCAGACGCTGCCAGATGCGCTTGGCCTCGCCATCGGGCACATGCTGCGAACCGCGGAAGGACAGATGCTCGATCAGATGCGCGAAGCCGCGCTCCGAATCGCTTTCGTTGAGTGAACCGGCGTCGATCCGCACCCGGACCGCCACCTGCCCCGGCGGCACGCCGTTGCGCCGCACGGCATAGCGCAGGCCGTTCGGCAGGGTGCCGAACTTCCATGCCTTGTCCTGCGGCAGGTCGGAATCCTTGTAGAGCCACGGGCTCTGGTCGACGCCCGGTATCGGCGGCAGCGGGGCGAGCGGATCGCGCGCCGTCTGCTGCTGGGGCGCGGTCGCCACGGTGGCGGGGACCGGCATACCCTGCGGGACCGATGGGTCCTGGGGCCGGTCGGTCCGGGGAGCCTGACCGATGACGGGAAGTGCCAGTCCGAGAAGGACCGGCAGGGCAAGACAGCGCATTGCGCGGGACGGAAACGCCATTCCCCCTCTTAACCCGTGGCCCGCCGCTTCGCCAGCCGCCCCTAAATTGCCCCAAAGCGCCTTGATCGCGCCGCGCCGCCGGCCGCCGCGCCATCATTTGGGCGCACTATGCGCTTAGGGCGATGTCACTGATCCTGCATGACAAGGGCCCGTCAAAGGCCCGGATGCGGGAGCAGGCCGGGGATGTACGGAACGTGATGACCAAGTCGATGAATGCCGGTGCCCGGCGTCGGGCATCGGACACAATATGGCATGAATCGGGCGAAACCGATGGCGATGGACCGATGCCCGCCGCGCGGCCGTTGCGTAGCGATTCGGGCCGGGTCGAGCGTATCGCGACCTTGGTTCCGCCGCCTGTCGCCGGACCCGGCGCCGGTACCGTTTCTCCCGGCCCGACCGGCGGCGCGATGCTCCACCGGTTCAGCCGCCTGCTCGACGGGCTGATCGCGTTCCATTCGCTGGCCTCCACCGATCCCGTTCTCGACGTTCGCGACTTCCCCTGGACCGCCGGCCTGCGCCGCGAATGGGCCGCGATTCGCGCCGAGGCGGTGGCGATGGCGCCCTCCGGCCTGATGCCGCTCTGGCAGGACGGCGGGGCGGTGGCCGTCCGTGCGGCGGGGTGCCCGCGCACCCTGGCGGCGCTTCGGGCGATCCCCGGCCTGTACGACGCCGCCTTCGCCTCGCTCGCGCCGGATGCGCATATCCCGGCACGGCGCGGCGCGACCAAGGGTCTGATCACCTGTCACCTCGGACTGGTCGTCCCGCGCGACGGCGGGGCGCGGATGCGCGTCCGCGATCGCATCCTCCGCTGGGCGGAGGGCGAGACGCTGATCTTCGACGACAGCTTCGATCACGAGATCCACAACGACGCCGCAGGACAGCGAATCGTCCTGCGCATCCGCTTCGCCCGTCCGCTGCGACAGCCGGGGCAATGGGTGGCGGAGGCGGTGCTGCGGTTGTTGCGGGGGCGGATCTGATCCGATCCTCCCCGGACCGGGGAGGATTTTGCCGAACCGCCCAGCCCCAGGTTGCACGCTGGAAACGCATCCTTTCCCGTGTCCCGCTTGATCCCCGCCGCCGCCCGCGCCACATGGGGGCCATGCTGATCGAGACCGAACCCACGCCCAACCCAGCGACGCTGAAGTTCCTGCCCGGCCGCAAGGTGATGGACAGCGGAACCCGCGACTTCGCCTCCCCCGAGGAAGCCGGTGCCAGCCCGCTGGCCGAGGCGATCTTCAACTTAGGCGACGTGACCGGCGTGTTCTTCGGTCGCGACTTCGTCTCGGTCACGATCGCGCCGGGGGCCGAATGGTCGGACGTGAAGCCCGATGTGCTGGGTATCCTGCTCGATCATTTCTCGGCGCAGATGCCGCTGTTCAAGCAGGGCGCGGCGGACTTCGCGGTGCCGGGCGAGGAAGAGACCTTCACCGACGATCCCGAGGATGCCGACATCGTCGCGCAGATCCGCGAGCTGATCGAAACCCGCGTGCGACCCGCCGTCGCCAATGACGGTGGCGATATCGTCTATCGCGGCTTCGACAAGGGCAAGGTCTTCCTGAAGATGCAGGGCGCCTGCGCCGGTTGCCCCTCGTCCACCGCGACGTTGAAGAACGGCATCGAGCAGTTGTTGCGCCATTATGTCCCGGAAGTCACCGAAGTGAGGGCCGTCTGATGAACCCGATCGACGACGCCAGCCTGGACCGGCTGTTCCGCGAGGGGCGCACCTTCAACCATTATCTCGACAAGCCCGTGGGCGAGGACGAGATCCGGGCGCTCTGGGACCTGGTGAAGATGCCCCCGACCTCGACCAACCAGAGCCCCGCGCGGCTGGTCTGGTGCCTGAGCCAGGAGGCGAAGGACAAGCTCGCCGATTGCGCCAGCGGCAGCAATGCCGAGAAGATCCGCGCCGCTCCCGCCACCGTGATCATCGGCATGGACGTGAATTTCCACGAATATCTGCCGCAGCTATTCCCGCATGTGGATGCCAAGAGCTGGTTCGACGGCAATACCGAGCTGCGCGAGGCATCGGCCTTCCGCAACAGTTCGCTTCAGGGGGCCTATCTGATCCTCGCCGCGCGCGCACTGGGGCTGGATACGGGGCCGATGTCGGGCTTCGATCAGGGTGCGGTGGACAAGGCCTTCTTCGCCGACCAGCCGGGCGTGCGGTCCAACTTCATCGCGACCATCGGCTATGGCGACCGCAGCACGCTGCACCCGCGCAATCCGCGCCTGGCGTTCGAACAAGCCAACCGGATCGTCTGAGCCGTCTCTTGCGCACGCTGGTCATCGACACCGCCACCGCCGCCTGCTCGGTCGCCCTGCTCGACGGCAACCGGGTGATCGCCCGCGCGCATGACGTGGTCGGGCGCGGTCATGCCGAAAAGCTGGTGCCGATGATCGCGGCCCTGCCGGACGGCGGGCGGGCGGAGCGTATCCTGGTCGATTGCGGACCGGGCAGCTTCACCGGCATCCGCGTCGGCATCGCCGCCGCGCGCGGACTGGCGCTCGGTTGGGGGGTGAGTGCGTCGGGCTACAACTCGCTGGCGCTGGTCGCCGCCGCCTTCTTCGCGGGCGTGCCGGACGAGAGCGTCTCGGTCGTGCTGGAGGGCGGGCATGGCGAGGTCTTCGTACAGGCTTTCGCCCGCGATCTGACGCCGGTCACCCCCTTCGCCTCGATGAAGCCCGAGGCGGCGCTGGCGTCGCTCGAGGGGCGGACGGCGGTCGGCAACGGCGTGCGCTGGCTGACCGCGCTGGACGCCGACCTGGCGGTGG
>NZ_JALNUR010000025.1 GCF_026540895.1 Sphingomonas sp. GM_Shp_1
ATCGGCCTGACCGTGCCGGTCGCCCAGAGCCTCTCCCCTCCCGCAGGCGGGAGGGGCCGGGGGAGGGGTGGCGCTGTCCCCACATACCCACGCGCGAGGAGCGCCGCATGACCCTGGGCCGCCTCAACCATATCGGCATCGCCACGCCTTCCATCGAAAAGACGGTCGAAACCTATCGTCACCTCCTCGGTGCCGACGCAATCGGCGAACCGTTCGACCTTCCGCCGCAGGGTGTGCGGGTATGCTTCATCGACGCGCCCAACACCCAGATCGAATTGATCCAGCCGCTGGACGAGACTTCGCCCATCGCCAATTTCCTGAAGAAAAACCCGGCGGGCGGGCAGCATCATCTATGCTTCGAGGTGGCCGACATGGCCGCCGCCGTCGCCGAACTCCAGGCCAAGGGCGCGACGCTGCTGGGCCAGCCGCGCATAGGCGCGCATGGCACGCCCGTCGTCTTCCTCCACCCGCGCGACATGGGCGGGGTGCTGGTCGAGCTGATGGAAACACCGGGGGAGGGGCATTGAGCGAGGCCATGCTGCGCGTAGACCGTCGGGGCGATGTCCTGATCCTGACGCTCAACCGCCCCGAGCGGCTGAACGCTGCGCCGCCTTCGCTGTTCGACGCGATCCGCGAGGCGATCGAGGAGCGTGCCGACGCTCGCGCGCTCCTGATCGCGGGTGAGGGCCGGGCCTTTTGTTCGGGCGCGGATATCTCGGGCGGCGACGTCGGACCCGACACCGTGCACCGCGCGCTGGTCGAGCATTACAATCCCGCGATGCTGGCGCTCGCCGAGCTGCCGATTCCCGTGGTCAGCGCGGTGCGCGGGGCGGCGGCGGGGATCGGGTGCAGCCTGGCGCTGGCCGCCGATTTCTGCGTCGCGAGCGAAACTGCCTATTTCCTCCACGCCTTCGTCAATATCGGGCTGGTCCCCGATGGCGGGGCGAGCTGGATGCTGCCGCGCCTGATCGGCCGGGCGCGCGCCGCCGAGATGATGATGCTGGGCGAGCGGGTTCCGGCTGCCAAGGCGCTCGACTGGGGTATGATCCACAAGGTCGTCGCCGATGATGCGCTGGATGCCGAAGCCTTTGCCCTGGCCGAGCGGCTGGCGGCGGGGCCGAGCGTGGCATTGGGACTGATGCGCCGCGCGCTCCATGCCGGATTCGAGAGCGGCTATGCCACCGCGCTGACCCGCGAGGCGGAGGATCAGCGTTCCGCCCGCGCCACCCAGGACGGCGAGGAGGGCGGCCAAGCCTTTTTCGAAAAGCGTCCGCCGCGTTTCCAGGGGCGGTAAGGGGCGGCCCCTTGCGCGCGCATGATGATTTCGCTCTAGTGAAATAAAATAAGAGTGGATTAGGAGTGGCCGATGGCCGAACGCCCCGACCTGTCTGAATGGGAAGCCCTTGCCGCCAGGGAGGTGAAGGGGCGCGACCTCGACTGGCAGACCCCCGAGGGGATCACGGTCAAGCCGCTGTACACGGCGGCGGATGTGACCACCGACCCCGGCCTGCCGGGCTTCGCACCGTTCACGCGCGGGGTTCGGGCAAGCATGTATGCGGGGCGGCCCTGGACGATCCGGCAATATGCGGGCTTCTCGACCGCCGAGGAATCGAACGCCTTCTATCGCCGCAATCTGGCGGCGGGGCAGAAGGGGCTGTCGGTCGCCTTCGATCTCGCCACCCACCGGGGCTATGACAGCGACCATCCGCGCGTGACCGGCGATGTCGGCAAGGCGGGCGTCGCGATCGACACGGTCGAGGATATGAAGATCCTGTTCGACGGCATTCCGCTGGATGCCATGTCGGTGTCGATGACGATGAACGGCGCGGTGATTCCGGTGCTGGCCTTTTTCATCGTGGCGGCGGAGGAGCAGGGGGTTCACCGATCGAAGCTGGAAGGGACCATCCAGAACGACATCCTCAAGGAGTTCATGGTCCGCAACACCTATATCTACCCGCCCGAACCCTCGATGCGGATCATCTCGGACATCTTCGCCTATACCAGCGCCGAGATGCCCAAGTTCAACAGCATCTCTATCAGCGGCTATCACATGCAAGAGGCCGGGGCGACGCAGCTCCAGGAACTGGCCTTCACCATCGCCGACGGCATGGAATATGTGAAATATGGTGTGGCGTCCGGCCTCGACATCGACAAATTCGCCGGGCGACTGTCCTTCTTTTTCGCCATCGGCATGAACTTCTTCATGGAGGTCGCCAAGCTGCGGGCCGCGCGCGTGCTGTGGCACCGGGCGATGACGCAATTGGGCGCGAAGGACGAGCGCTCCAAGATGCTGCGCACCCATTGCCAGACGTCGGGCGTGTCGCTGACCGAGCAGGATCCGTATAACAACGTCATCCGCACCACCGTCGAGGCGATGGCCGCGATGCTGGGCGGCACCCAGTCGCTCCACACCAATGCGCTGGACGAGGCGATCGCGCTCCCCACCGACTTCTCCGCCCGAATCGCGCGCAACACCCAGATCGTGTTGCAGGAAGAGACGGGGATGACACGCGTCGTCGATCCCCTGGGCGGGAGTTATTATGTCGAGAGCCTGACCCAGTCGCTGGTCGATGGTGCGTGGGAATTGATCGAACGGATCGAGGCCGAGGGTGGTATGGCCAAGGCGGTCGCGGCGGGCTGGCCCAAGGCGATGATCGAGGAAGCCGCCGCTGCACGCGCCGCCAGGGTCGACCGGGGCGAGGATGTGATCGTCGGAGTGAACACATACCGGTTGGCCGACGAGGCGCCGGTCGAGATTCTCGACATCGACAATCATGCGGTGCGCGCGGGTCAGGTCGCACGGATCGCGGCGGTGAAGGCGGCGCGGGATGAGGCGGCGGCCCAAGCGGCGCTGGATGCGCTGCGCGAGGCGGCAAAAAATCCTCCCCAAGCTCGTCTTGGGGAGGGGGGCCATCGCGCTAGCGATGGTGGAGGGGCCGGGGCTGACGGTGCTGCCCCTCCACCACCGGCTGCGCCGGCGGTCCCCCTCCCCGAGCAAGCTCAGGGAGGAATGGGGTCGAACCTGCTTGCATTGGCTGTCGAGGCGGCACGGGCGCGGGCGACTTTGGGCGAGATTTCCGCCGCGCTGGAGGATGTGTTCGGCCGCTACGGTACGCAGCCGAGCCCTGTCTCCGGCGTTTACGGCGGCGCGTACGCCGAGGACGAACGCTGGGCCCGCCTCATCCGGGGCGTCGAGGCGGTCGAACGCCGTCTCGGTCGCAAGCCCCGGCTGTTCGTCGCCAAGATGGGCCAGGACGGGCATGACCGGGGGGCGAACCTCGTATCCTCGATGTTCGGCGACCTGGGGTTCGAGGTGGTGCCCGGCCCGCTCTTCCAGACGCCCGAGGAAGCCGCGCAGATCGCGCTCACCCGCGATGTCGATGTCGTCGGCGCCTCCAGCCTCGCCGCCGGGCACAAGACGCTGATCCCCGAACTGATCGGCCATCTTCGCGAGGCGGGCCGCGCCGACATCAAGGTCATCGCGGGTGGCGTTATTCCAGCGCAGGACTATCAGGCGCTCTACGATGCCGGGGTGCAGGCGATTTTCGGCCCCGGCACCAATCTTGTGAAAGCGGCCGAGGATGTGCTGAGGCTGCTGGGACATAACATGCCGCCCGAGACGGGCGAATGACAGGACAAGACGTGATGACGACGACCACCGCGCTCCGCTCCGAGCCGACCCTGCGCACCGACTGGACCCGCGCCGAGATCGCCGCGCTGTTCGACCTGCCCTTCACCGAACTGCTGTTCCGCGCCGCCGAGGTTCACCGCGCGCATCATGCGGCGGACGAGGTGCAGCTGTGCACGCTCTGCTCGATCAAGACCGGCGGCTGCCCCGAGGATTGCGGCTACTGCTCGCAAAGCGCCTCGGCGGAGAGCGACGTGAAGGCCGAGAAGCTGATGGACGTGCAAGCGGTGCTGGCGGCGGCGGCCGAGGCCAAGGCGGCGGGGTCGCAGCGTTTCTGCATGGGCGCGGCCTGGCGGTCGCCCAAGGAGCGCGACATGGACAAGGTCGTCGCCATGGTCGAGGGGGTGAAGGCCATGGGGCTGGAGACCTGCATGACGTTGGGGATGCTTAACGCCCCCCAGGCACAGCGGCTGGCCGAGGCGGGCCTCGATTATTACAACCACAATATCGACACCTCGCCGGAAAACTACGCCAACGTCATCACGACGCGTTGCTTCGAGGACCGGCTGGAGACGCTGTCCAATGTCCGTGACGCGGGGATTTCGGTCTGCTGCGGCGGCATCGTCGGCATGGGCGAGACGCGGGGCGACCGGGTCGGCTTCGTCCATGCGCTCGCCACCTTGCCGCGCCACCCGGAAAGCGTGCCGGTCAATGCGCTGGTGCCGGTCAAGGGCACGGTGCTGGGCGACATGCTCGCCGACACGCCGCTGGCGCGGATCGACGATATCGAGTTCGTCCGCACCGTCGCGGTCGCGCGCATCACCATGCCGATGAGCATGGTCCGCCTGTCGGCCGGGCGCGAGAGCATGTCGGCGGCGACCCAGGCCTTGTGCTTCCTGGCGGGGGCGAATTCGATCTTCACCGGCGACAAGCTGCTGACCGCGGGCAATGCCGGCGACGATGCCGACGCCGCGCTGTTCACCAAGCTGGGCCTGAAGCCGATGGAAGGCGCCGAGCCGATGCGGGTCGCGGCGGAGTGATGGTGCGGCGTCGTGTCCTTCTGGGGACGGCTTTGCTGCTGGCATGGGCAGGCTATGGCTTGGTCATACTTCCGCTGGTCGACCAAGAAGCGGCGCGATGCCATCAATTTGGCGACTTGGCGGCGGAGTGTAGTGCTCCGTTCATGCTCTTTTATGGTGTCGTGACGGTGGTCTTTCTGATGGCCACTGTCACGCTTGCCCTGCTGGCAAACAGAAGCGCTGCCAAGTCCGGCGAGTGACGATCGCCGATATGCAAATTCGACACGGACCAACGACATAAAAGGAGAGGTATCCCCGTGTTCCAGAAAATCCTGATTGCCAATCGCGGGGAAATCGCATGCCGTGTGATCCGCACCGCGCGTGCGATGGGCATCGCCACCGTCGCGGTCTATTCCGACGCCGATGCGGGCGCGCCGCATGTCCGGCTGGCCGATGAGTCGGTTCGGCTCGGCCCGGCACCCGCTGCCGAGAGCTATCTCAAGGCCGAACTGATCCTCGCCGCCGCCAAGGCCACCGGCGCGGACGCCATCCATCCCGGTTACGGCTTCCTGTCCGAGCGCGAGAGTTTCGCCCGCGCCTGTGCCGAGGCGGGTGTCACGTTCATCGGCCCGCCGCCGAACGCCATCGCCGCGATGGGCGACAAGATCGAATCCAAGAAGCTGGCCAAGGCGGCGGGCGTCAATGTCGTCCCCGGCTATCTGGGCGAGATCGCCGACACTGACGAAGCGGTGCGCATCGCCAGCGAGATCGGCTTTCCCGTCATGATGAAGGCCAGCGCGGGCGGCGGCGGCAAGGGGATGCGGCTCGCCTGGAGCGAAGCGGATGTGCGCGAAGGCTTCGAGGCGACCAAGCGCGAGGGGCTGGCGAGCTTCGGGGACGACCGCGTCTTCATCGAGAAGTTCATCGAATTCCCCCGCCATATCGAGATCCAGGTGCTGGGCGATCAACATGGCAACATCGTCTATCTCGGCGAGCGCGAATGCTCGGTCCAGCGTCGCCACCAGAAGGTGGTCGAGGAAGCCCCGTCGCCCTTCGTCACCCCCGCAATGCGCCGCGCCATGGGCGAACAGGCGGTCGCGCTGGCCCGCGCGGTCGGTTATTATACCGCCGGGACTGTCGAGCTGATCGTCTCGGGCGCGGATACGACCGGCCAGAGTTTCTACTTCCTCGAGATGAACACGCGTCTCCAGGTCGAGCATCCCGTGACCGAAGAGATTACCGGCCTCGATCTGGTCGAGCAGATGATCCGCGTCGCCGCAGGGGAGCCGCTGGCTTTCACCCAGGACGACGTGACCATCACCGGCTGGGCGGTCGAGAACCGGGTCTATGCCGAAGACCCGTATCGCGGCTTCCTGCCCTCGACCGGGCGGCTGGTCCGCTACAACCCGCCCGCCGAGGAGCATGACGAAGCCCTGCGGGTGCGCGTCGATGATGGCGTGGCCGAAGGTGGCGAGGTCAGCATGTTCTACGACCCGATGATCGCCAAGCTCGTCACCTGGGCCCCGACCCGCGAAGCCGCGATCGACGCCCAGATCGCCGCGCTCGACGCCTTCGAGATTGTCGGGCCGGGGACGAATATCGACTTCCTTTCCGCCCTTATGCAGCATCCCCGCTTCCGGTCGGGCACGCTGTCGACCGGCTTCATCGCCGAGGAATATCCCGACGGTTTCCACGGCGCCCCCGCGAGCGAGGTGCTGATCCGCACCCTTGCCGCCGTCGCGGCCTTCGCCGCCACCGCCGAGGCCGACCGCGCGCGGCGGATCGACGGCCAACTCGGCCACCGGCTGGAGCCGCCCGCCGACTGGACGGTGCGGATCGGTGGGGCCGACCATCAGGTCCACGTCTCCACCGATGGCATCAGCGTCGATGGTGCAGAACTCGACCTCGCCATCGCCTATACGCCGGGCGACCGGATGATCGCCGTCGAAGATGAAGCGGGCGAGACCCTGTCGGTGCGTATCGCGAAGACCCGTACCGGCTTCCGCCTGACCACCAGAGGTGCCAGCCACATCACCCGCGTCCTCCCCGCCCGCGCCGCGCCTTACGCGCGGCACCTGATCGAGAAGGTCCCGCCCGACCTCTCCAAATTCCTGATCGCGCCGATGCCGGGCCTGCTCGTCCGCCTCGACGTGGCCGAGGGCGATACGGTGGAGGCGGGCCAGCCGCTGGCCGTCGTCGAGGCAATGAAGATGGAAAACATCCTGCGTGCCGCCGAGTCCGGCACGGTCAAGGCGATCGCCGCCAAAACCGGCGACAGCCTGGCGGTGGATGCGGTGATCCTGGAGCTGGAGTAAGGCGGCCCTCACCCTTCCGGCGCTTCGCGCCTCCCTCCCTCTCCCAGCGGGAGAGGGAAGGGGCCCGCCCGCGATAGCGGGTGGGAAGGGTGAGGGTAGTCAGGATTGCCTCAGCGCCAATATCCGCTCCGCCTCCGCCAGATGGAGACGCTCCACCATCTGACCGTCCAGCCGGATCGCGCCCAGCGCCGCTCGGGCCGGGTCCGCGAAGGCCGCGACCACGCGCTCCGCCCAGGCGATTTCCTCTTCGCGCGGGCCGAAGCCCCGGTTCGCCGCCGCGATCTGGTTGGGGTGGATCAGCGTCTTGCCGTCGAACCCCAGCCGCCGCCCGTCGGCGCATTCCGCCGCCAGCCGATCGGGCGCGTCGAGTGCGTTGCATACGCCGTCGAGCGCGATCATGCCCGCCGCGCGGGCGGCCACGACGATTTGGACGCGCAGCGGCAACAGCGCTTCGGCCGAGGGCGGGGCGGGCAGGCGCATGTCCTTGGCGAGGTCGTTGGTGCCCGCGACCAGAGCGCTCAGCCCGACCTCGCGCGCCGTCTCGGCGATGGCGGGCAGGGACAGGATGCCGCGACAGGTCTCGATCATCGCCCAGAGCGGTACGCCTGGCCCCAGCTTGGCGCGCGCGGCCTTCAGCGTCGCGACATCGTCGACCTTGGGGATCAGCACCGCCGCGGGTTGCGCGGATGCCAGCGCCGCAAGGTCGTCGGCGGCCCATTCCGTATCGAGGCCGTTGGTCCGCACAACCAGCCGCCGCTTGCCGAAGCCGCCTTCGCGTACCGCCGTCACCGCCGCGTCGCGCGCGCCGTCCTTGGCGTCAGGCGCGACCGCATCCTCCAGGTCGAGGATCACCGCATCGCTATCGAGCGTCCGCGCCTTGGCGATGGCGCGGGGGTTGGAGGCAGGGAGGAACAGGGCGCTGCGCAGGGTCATGGCCGCATCATAGTCGGCGCTGACCGCCCGCGTCACGCCTCTGGTAATTCGCGTCCGCTTTCCCATAGTGGAGGGAGTGAGGGGGAGGATCGAGATGACTGCGACGGTGCTGCTGCTGGGGCTGACGATAGTGCTTCGCCTCTGGCCGACCCTGCCTGTCAGCCGCTGGTTGGCACGGATGCTGGTCGATGCGCCCGCGCGGCGATTGCACCGGGTCGCCCCGGTGCAATGGGGCGTCATGATCCTGGGCGTGGCCCTGATCGGCCTGGCCATCTGGTTCGAGATGGACGAGATTCGGATGCTCGCCATGGCGGGCGGGTCGATGGGCGACCTCGTCATGATGGCGTCGGCGATCGAATGGGGCGGGATAGTCGAACTGGGCATGGCGGCGATATTCTCCTCCACGATGCTGTCGCGCTGGCCGGTGGTGCGGGGCTTCGTCGCCCGGCGATCCTCCCGGCGAACGGTGCGGGCGCGTCGTGCCCAGCGTCCGGCCAATGATTCCGGCGATAGCGAGGGGCAACGCTTCGCCGCCTGAGGCGGAACGAAAGCGGTGTCGCGCCGTTCACCGCTGGAATGCCTCGTGATCCGCGCCTAGCTCGAAATTTCGCGCGTTTCGCGGGGGTTGGGCTGTGCATGGCCCTGGCGGCCTGCGAGCCCGGTATCCTGAACCCCGCAGGCCCCATCGCGGCGGGCGAACGCAGCATCTTCTTCAATGCGCTGGCGGTGATGCTGGCCATTGTAGCGCCTGTGATCCTGCTGACCTTCGCCTTTGGCTGGTGGTTCCGGGCAGGCAACACCCGCGCGAAACACCTTCCCGAATGGGCCTATTCAGGGCGGCTGGAGCTGCTGGTCTGGTCGGTACCCGCGCTCGCCATCATGTTCCTGGGCGGCATCGCCTGGATCGGTAGCCATGATCTCGACCCGCCCAAGCCCATCGCCTCCCAGGCAAGGACGATGACGGTCGAGGTCGTCGCGACCGACTGGAAATGGCTGTTCCTCTATCCCGAACAGGGGATGGCGACGATCAACCGGCTGGTCGTGCCGGTCGGTACGCCGGTGAAGTTCCGCATCACCTCGGCGGGCGTGATGAACAGCTTCTTCGTGCCGCAACTGGGCAGCCAGATCTACGCCATGTCGGGGATGGACTCTACGCTGCACCTGCGTGCGGACCAGGCCGGGCGCTATCGCGGGCTGTCGGCGCATTATAGCGGGGAGGGCTTTGCCGATATGGACTTCTTCGTCGATGCGGTGCCGCAAGTGAGCTTCGACCGCTTCGTCGCGACCGCTAGGGCAGGGCAGGGCAAGACGCTCGACTGGGCCGAGTTCGTCGCCATGGCGCGGCCCAGCCGCAATGTCCGCCCCGCCAGCTACCCCCGGCTCCAGCCCGGCCTCTACGACCGGATCGTGATGAAGAACGGCGCGCCCGAGGGCGAGCAGGCCAAGGACGGGCGCGAGCAATGAGTTTCACCGGCAAGCTCGGCTGGGACTCGATCCCGTTCCACGAACCGCTGCCGCTGGTGACGGCGGCCATCATCGGCGTGGTGTTGCTGGGCGTTTTCGTCTGGGTCTGGCGGCGCGGACATCTGCCCTACTTGTGGAGCGAGTGGATCACCAGCGTCGATCACAAGCGGATCGGGGTGATGTACTGCCTGCTGGCGGGCGTGATGCT
The DNA here is from genome assembly GCF_026540895.1 of Sphingomonas sp. GM_Shp_1. Taxonomy (GTDB): domain Bacteria; phylum Pseudomonadota; class Alphaproteobacteria; order Sphingomonadales; family Sphingomonadaceae; genus Sphingomonas. The sequence goes on from NZ_JALNUR010000025.1 coordinate 9,568, forward strand.
GTTGCGCGGCTTTTCCGACGCGCTGCTGATGCGCTCGCAACAGGCGCTGGCCTATAACAGCGACGGCTATCTGCCGCCGGATCATTACGACCAGATCTTCTCGGCGCATGGCACGATCATGATCTTTTTCGTGGCGATGCCGTTCATGATCGGCCTCATGAACTTCGTCGTGCCCCTGCAACTGGGCGTGCGCGATGTGGCCTTTCCGACGCTCAATTCGGTCAGCTTCTGGCTGACGTGCAGCGGCGCGCTGCTGATCAATATCAGCCTGGTCATCGGCGAGTTCGCCAAGACCGGCTGGCTGGTCTATCCGCCGCTGTCGGAGTTGCGCTTCTCGCCCGGTGTCGGCGTCGATTATTATCTCTGGGCCCTCCAGATATCGGGAATGGGGACGCTGCTGTCGGGCGTGAACCTCGTCACCACCATCCTGAAGATGCGCGCGCCCGGCATGGGCTATAGTCGGATGCCGATGTTCACCTGGACGTCGCTGGCGTCCAACCTGCTGATCGTCGCGGCCTTTCCGGTGCTGACCGCCGTTCTGGGGATGCTGATCCTCGACCGTTATCTGGGCTTTCACTTCTTCACGCCCGAGGCGGGCGGCAACCAGATGATGTTTGTCAACCTCATCTGGGCCTGGGGTCACCCGGAAGTCTATATCCTGATCCTGCCCGCCTTCGGCATCTTTTCCGAGATCATCTCGACCTTCTCGTCCAAGCCCCTGTTCGGTTATCGGTCGATGGTCATTGCGACCATGGTGATCTGCATCCTGTCCTTCATGGTCTGGCTGCACCATTTCTTCACCATGGGAGCCGGGGCGGATGTGAACGGCTTTTTCGGCATCACCACGATGATTATCGCGGTGCCGACGGGGGTGAAGGTCTTCAACTGGCTGTTCACCCTATATGGCGGGCGCATCCGCTATACGTCGATGATGCTGTGGTCGATCGGGTTCATCGTGACCTTCGTGATCGGCGGCATGACCGGCGTGATGCTGGCGGTGCCGCCCGCCGATTTCGTGCTGCACAACTCGCTGTTCCTGGTCGCGCATTTCCATAACGTCATCATCGGCGGGGTGCTGTTCGGGGCCTTTGCGGGCTTCACCTTCTGGTTTCCCAAGATGTTCGGCTTCACCCTGGACGAGACCTGGGGGAAGCGCGCCTTCTGGCTGTGGATCAGTGGCTTTTATGTCGCCTTCATGCCGCTCTATGTGCTGGGTCTGATGGGCATGACGCGGCGGATGCAGCATTATGACGTGCCCGGCTGGCATCCCTGGTTGCTGGTCGCGGGCGTCGGGGCGTTGCTGATCCTGGCCGGCATCACATGTCAGGTGATGATGCTCTATGTCTCCATCAAGACGCGCAAGGACCGGATCGACGAAAGCGGCGATCCCTGGGACGGGCGGACGCTGGAGTGGATCACCACCTCGCCGCCGCCCGCCTTCAACTTCGCGGTGCTGCCCGATGTGAAGGGCGAGGAGGCCTATTGGGGCATCAAGGCGAAGGCGCGGGAGAATCGCGCTTTGTCCGACCGCCCCGATTACGAACCCATCGAGATGCCGCGCAACTCGCCGACCGGGGTGGTCAGCGCCTTTTTCGCGACCGTGATGGGCTTTGCGCTGATCTGGCATATCTGGTGGCTGGTGATCCTGGGCTTTTTCGGCGCCTGGGGGACGTTCGTGGTCTTCGCCTGGCGCGACAAAGCCGAGTATGAGATCCCGGTCGACGAGGTCGAGCGGCTGGACCAGGCGCGCAGGCGGAGCAAGGCTACCCTGCTCGACCTGCCCGAAGAGGCGCTGTCATGAGCCAGGCCGCGCAGACGCACGATCCCAACAAGCTGGGCCGCGCCGCCGAGCCCAATCCGGACGGCCCCGCGCCCAAGCGGATCGTGGTGTCCTATGGCTTCTGGATCTTCCTGCTGTCGGACTTCATCCTGTTCGCCTGTTTCTTCGCCGGTTACGCGGTGTTGAAGGATGCGACGGCCGGCGGGCCTTCGGGCAAGGATCTGTTCGAGCTGAAGCTGGTCGAGACGGAGACGGTGCTGCTGCTCCTATCCAGCTTCGCCTGCGGTCTGGCGGGGATCGCGACGCTGGCGCGCGACATGCGCTGGTTCCAGATCGCGATGGCGGCGACCGGCTTGCTGGGCGCGGGATTCCTGGCGCTGGAGACCTATGAGTTCCTTCACCTGATCGGCGAAGGGGCGGGGCCGGGGCGGAGTGCGTTCCTGTCGGCCTTCTTCGCGCTGGTCGGGTGTCATGGGCTGCACGTCACGCTGGGGCTGCTCTGGCTGACGACGATGATGGCGCAGGCCTGGGCCAAGGGATTTCGCGAGGATATCCTGCGCCGCATCCTGTGCTTCAGCCTGTTCTGGCACGCGCTCGACATCATCTGGGTGGCGCTGTTCACCATGGTCTATCTGATGGGAGTGCGTGGATGAGCGAGCGCCCCGACGAGGAAATGGCCCGCGACGAAACCGCGCCGGGCGAACAGACCGAGAAGGACTCGATCGTCGGCGGCGTACGCAGCTATGTCGTCGGCCTGATCGCGGCGGCGATCCTGACGGCGGCGTCCTTCGCGCTGGTTCAGTTCGACATCGTCTGGGGGCCCGCCGTGCCCGCCGCTTTGGTGGCGCTGGCCATCGGGCAGATGGGGGTGCATCTGGTGTTCTTCCTGCACATCACGACCGGGCCGGACAATAGCAACAATGTGCTGGCGCTGTTGTTCGGGGTGCTGATCGTGGCGCTGGTGCTGCTGGGGTCGATCTGGATCATGGGGCATCTGAACCATAATCTGATGGGGCCGATGGCGACGCCGTAGCCATGACTTTAAGCCCCTCCCCTGAAGGGGAGGGGAGCGTTCATATCCCGCTTTGTATGGCGTCGCCTCGGATGGCGGAAACGCCGCGCTTCCGGTCGAAGCGGAGGATCAGGCTCTCGTCGCCGAGCGACAAGTGCAGCGCGAAGCCGTCGCCGTTCCAATCACCCGGCGTCATCGGATCGCCGGACACAGTGCGCCACTCGGCATCGGCGAGCCACTCCGTCCAGTCGATGGGCGTATCCCGGCGGAATCGGCCGAGCCAGGCGACGAAATCCTCCAGCGCTTCGTCCCTGTTTTTCCAGTCGAGCCAGGTCGTGTCGTTGTCCTGTGCATAGCCATTGTTGTTGCCCCGCTGGCTGCGGCCGAACTCGTCGCCTGCGGTCAGCATCGGAGTGCCGCGCGACAGGAATAGCGTGGCGAGCATCGCGCGGACCGACGCGTTGCGGGCCGTCAGGATCGCGGCATCGTCCGTCGGCCCTTCCTGCCCATGGTTCCACGACACCTCGTCGCCATGTCCGTCGCGATTGTCCTCGCCATTGGCATGGTTGTGCCGCCCGGCATAGGCGACCATGTCCGCCAGAGTGAAGCCGTCATGAGCTGCGACGAAATTGACCGAGCGGCTGGTGGCGCTGGCGAACACATCCGCCGAGCCCGCGATCCGCGTCGCCAGATCGCCCGCCCGCCCGTCGCCGCGCCAGAAGCGGCGGACCTGATCGCGATAGCGGTCGTTCCACTCCAGCCAATGGTCGGGAAATTGCCCCAGTTGATAACCGCCGGGGCCGATGTCCCAAGGCTCGGCGATCATGACCCGGCTCGACAGGATCGGATCGGCGGCGATCTCGGCGAAGATGGGCGCTTGGCGGTCGAAGCCCGGCCCGCGCGCGAGCACCGGCGCCAGATCGAAACGAAAACCATCCACGCCCGCCCGCGCGAAGTGGCGCAAGCTGTCCAGGATCATCGCGCGCACAGCCGGGCGGCTGGCGTCGACGGTGTTGCCCGTGCCCGCATCGTTGATGAGCGTACCATCGTTCGTCCGCGCATAGCCGTCCGGGTCGAGCCCCCGAAAGGACAGGGTGCCGCCCTGCACGTCGCTCTCGCCCATATGGTTGAAGACCAGGTCCAGGATGACGCCGATCCCCGCCTCGCGCAGCGCCGCGACGGTGGCGACCAGCTCGGCGACGCCGCCCGGCACCCGCTCCGGGCAGAGTGCCATCGGCACGACCGGGTTATAGCCCCAGGCGTTTCGCAAACCCAGTGGTGGCAGATGGCGCTCGTCGATCGCGGCGGTGATCGGCATCAACTCGACCGCGCCGACGCCCAGCTTTTGCAGATGCGCGACGATCGCCGGATGGGCGAGCGCGGCCAGCGTCCCGCGCTGTTCGGGGGGAATGGCGGGATGGCGCATGGTAAAGCCGTGCACATTGAGCTCGTAGATCAACCCGCCTGGGCGGAAGAGCGGCGGGGCGGGGGTGGCGGTCAGCGGCGCGACGGCACGCGCTCGCGGAACGATATCGGCGGTGTCCTCGCCGTAAATGCCAAGGCGGGGGGACTGGACGAAGGGGCGGTCGAGCTCCAGCGCATAAGGGTCGACCAGCAGCTTGGCGGGGTCGAACCACAGGTTGCGGGCAGGGTCGTATCCGCCGTGTGCGCGATAGCCGTAGAGATGGCCGCTGCCGGGGACAATGGCGCTCCACACATCGCCGTCGCGGGTCATGGTTATGCGGTGTTCGTCTGCGCTGTCGAACAGGCACAATTCCACCCGCTCGGCAGTCGAGCGCACGGCAAAACGGGTGCCACCGGAGACGGGTGCGGCGCCGCGGGACGGGGGAGGCTGATTCGTCATGGCCCCAGCATCGCAATTCCTCCCCTGGAAGGGGAGGTGGCATCGCGTGAGCGATGACGGAGGGGTGTCACGGCCAGCGGGGACACCCCCCCACCACGGCTTCGCCGCGGTCCCCCTCCCCTTGCAGGGGAGGAATTTCCGTGGGTTACGTCACCACATCGGGTTCGGTGCGCCCGGTATGCTGGGTGATGCCCGCAATTTCGTCCGCCGCCGCGATGATGTCGGCGAGCATCTCGGGCGTCTCGCGGTCCAACTCGTCGGCCGAGTAACGCTCCAGATAGACGCGCAGGGTCGCGCCGCTGGTGCCGGTGCCCGACAGGCGGAACACCACCCGGCTGCCGCCCACGAACAGCACACGGATGCCCTGGTTGCGGCTGACCGACTGATCGGTCGGGTCGGTATAGGCGAAGTCGTCCGCCGTCTCGACCGTCAGCCCTGCAAAGCTCTCGCCCGGCAGGGTCGCGAGCTTGCCGCGCAGGTCCGCCATCAACGCGTCGGCCCGCTCGCTCTCGACGCCCTCATAATCGTGGCGCGCATAATAATTGCGGCCATAGGTCGCCCAGTGGTCGCGCGCGATCTGATCGACCGACTTGCCCGAGGCGGCGAGGATGTTGAGCCAGAGCAGCACCGCCCACAACCCATCCTTCTCGCGCACATGGTCCGATCCGGTGCCCGCGCTCTCTTCGCCGCAGATCGTCGCCATCCCCGCATCGAGCAAATTGCCGAAGAACTTCCACCCCGTAGGCGTTTCGTAAGCGGGAATGCCCAGCTTCTCGGCGACCCGGTCGGCGGCGGCGCTGGTCGGCATGGAACGGGCGATGCCCTTCAGGCCACCTGCATAAGCGGGCGCGAGATGCGCATTGGCCGCCAGCATCGCCAGGCTGTCCGACGGCGTGATGAAGCGCCCGCGCCCGATGATCAGGTTGCGGTCGCCGTCCCCGTCCGAGGCCGCGCCGAAATCGGGTGCGTCCGGGGCCATCATCCGGTCGTACAGGTCCTTGGCATGGACCAGATTGGGGTCGGGATGATGCCCGCCGAAATCGGGGAGCGGGGTGCCGTTCTTCACGGTGCCCGGCGCGAAGCCCAGCCGGTTCTCCAGGATCTCGGTCGCGTAAGGGCCGGTGACGGCGCTCATCGCGTCGAATGACATGGTGAAGCCACCCTCGACCGCACGTCGGATGGCGGCGAAGTCGAACAGGCTCTCCATCAGCGTGGCATAGTCGGCGACGGAGTCGATCACCTCGACGATCATGCCGTTGCCGACCGTAATGCCGCCCAGCGTGTCGAGGTCGATGTCCTCGGCCTCGATGGTCAGCCAGCGGCTGATCGACTTGGTGTTGGCATGGATGGCGTCGGTCACTTTCTCCGGCGCGGGGCCGCCATTGGAGATGTTGTACTTGATGCCGAAATCCTCATCGGGCCCGCCCGGATTGTGGCTGGCCGACAGGACCAGGCCGCCCAGCGCCCCCCGCTGGCGGATCACGTTGCTGGCCGCCGGGGTCGACAGGATGCCGCCCTGGCCGACCACGACGCGGGCAAAGCCGTTCGCCGCCGCCATGCGGATCGCGACCTGGATCACCTCGCGGTTCAGGAAGCGGCCATCGCCGCCGATGACCAACGTTTCGCCGGTCTTCTCGTCGCCCAGCGCGTCGAACACCGACTGGATGAAATTCTCGGCATAATTGGGCTGCTGAAAGACCCGGACCTTCTTGCGCAGGCCGGAGGTGCCCGGCTTCTGGTCCAGATAGGGCTGCGTTTCGACCGTCTTGATCATGTGTCCCCCAGAACGGATCGGTAGAGTTCGGCATAGTGGCGGCCGCTATGGTGCCAGCTATAGTCGGCGTTCATGCCATTGATCTGCATGGTCCGCCATTGGTCTGCATCGCCATATAGTCTCATTGTGCGACGCAGCACGGCGATAATATTGTCGGTGGTGACATTGTCGAACTGCAACCCGGTCGCCACGCCCGTGGCGAGTGCGGCCTCGTTGGCGTCGATGATCGTGTCGGCCAGCCCACCGGTCCGCGCGACCACGGGCACGCAGCCATAGGCCAGGCCGTAAAGCTGGGTCAGCCCGCACGGCTCGAACCGCGAGGGGATCAGGATCGCGTCGCATCCGCCCTGAAGCAGATGCGAAACCGGCTCGTCATAACCGATCCGCACCGCCACGCGCCCCGGATGGCGAAGGGCGGCGGTGGCGAAGGCGATCTCCAGCGCCGGATCGCCCGTGCCCAGCACCACCAGCCGCCCGCCCAAGGCCACGAGATCGTCCACCACCTCGACCAGCACGTCCATGCCCTTTTGCCAGGTCAGGCGGCTGATGACGGTGAAGATCGGGCTGTCGTCCTCGTCCAGCCCAAACGCCTTTTCCACCGCGCGCTTGTTGGCGAGGCGATCGTCCAGCGTGTCGACGGTGAAGGCGGCGGGCAGGGCGGCATCGGCCTTGGGGCTCCAGATGGCGGGGTCGATGCCGTTGACGATACCGCTGACGCACTCGGCGCGGGCGGCGATCAGCCCTTCCAGGCCCATGCCATATTGGGGGCGGTGGATTTCCTCGGCGTAAGTGGGGCTGACCGTGGTGATCGCGTCGGCGGTGCGCAGGCCCGCCTTCAGATAGCCGATCTGGCCATAATATTCGACACCGTCCACCGACCATGCCTCGGGGGGCAGGCCGAGATCGGGGAAATGATGCGCCGCGAACGATCCCTGGAAGGCGATATTGTGGATGGTGACGATGCTCTTGGCGACCTTGCCGGGGCCGGGCGCATAATGGAGAAAGGCGGGGGCGAGCGCCGCCTGCCAGTCATGCGCGTGGAGCAGGTCGAACTCATAACCCGGCACCGCGCCGGAGGCGAGGTCGGCCCCGGCGCGCGCCAGCACCGCGAAGCGCCGCCAATTGTCGGGCCAGTCGTTGCCGGCGGTATCGACATAGGGAAGCCCGTCGCGTTCCCATAGCTGCGGCGCGTCGATCACCAGCAACCGGTGCGTCCCGATCATCGCCTCGCGCAGCCACGCCTCGGTGCCGATGATGTGCGGAAAGTGGTGGACACGCGGAGCGTCGCCGATCGCCCGCATCACCTTCGGGAAACCCGGGATCAGCGTGGTGACGGCGATATCGTGCGGGGCCAGCGCTTCGGGCAGCGCACCCACGACATCGGCCAGCCCCCCGGTCTTGATGAGCGGGAAGGCTTCGGAAGCGACGGACAGGACGGAGAGGGTCATGGTGTCTTTCAGTGGGCCAGGCGATCGATCATCGGCTGGGTGATCAGGCAGATGCCCTTGTCGGTGCGCCGGAAACGATGGCCGTCGAGCACGGGATCGTCGCCGACCACCAGCCCGTCGGGAATCTTCACGCCGCGATCCAGGATCACGCGCCGCAACCGCGCGCCGCGTCCGATCTGGCAGAAGGGCAGGACCACCGCCTCGTCCAGCATCGCGAAGCTATGGGTGCGGACCCCCGTCGACAGCAGCGAGCGGTGGATGGAGGAGCCGGAGACGATGCAGTCGCCCGCGACCAGGCTGGCCACCGCCGATCCGCGCCGCCCGTCCACGTCATGGACGAACTTGGCCGGGGGCGTGATCTCGGCATAGGTCCAGAGCGGCCAACTGCGGTCGTACAGGTCGAGCTGCGGCACCACGTCGGTCAGGTCGAGGCTCGCCTCCCAATAGGCATCGACCGTGCCGACATCGCGCCAATAGGCGCCGGGCTCGTCATGCGAGCGGACGCAGGAGGCGGAGAAGCGGTGCGCCTGGGCTTTGCCGTGCTGAACCAGATAGGGGATGATGTCCTTGCCGAAGTCGCGGGAGGAGCCCGGCGTCTCGGCATCGCGGCGCAGCTGCTCGAACAGGAAGGACGTGCGGAAGACATAGATGCCCAGCGACGCCAGTGCCACGTCCGGATTGCCGGGGATGGAGGGCGGATCGGCGGGCTTCTCGACGAAATCAACGATGCGGTCGGTCTCATCGACATGCATCACGCCGAACGCGCTGGCCTCGGCGCGGGTGACCTCCAGACAGGCGACGGTGACGTCGGCGCCGCTGTCGCAATGCTGCTGGAGCATCAGTTCATAGTCCATCTTGTAGACATGGTCCCCCGCCAGGATGACCATGAATTCGGGCGCATAGCTCTCGATGATGTCGATATTCTGAAAGACGGCGTCGGCGGTGCCCTCATACCATTGGAATTCGCTGATCCGCTGGCTGGCGGGCAGGATGTCGAAGCTTTCGTTGCGTTCGTCGCGCAGGAAGTTCCAGCCGCGCTGCAGGTGGCGGATCAGCGAGTGCGCCTTGTACTGGGTCGCCACGCCGATGCGGCGGATGCCGGAGTTGATCGCGTTGGACAAGGCGAAGTCGATGATCCGCGCCTTGCCGCCGAAATAGACGGCGGGCTTGGCGCGGGTGTCGGTCATCTCCATCAGGCGACTGCCACGGCCGCCCGCCAGCACATAGGCCATGGCATCGCGCGCCAGCGGTTGTCCGCGCCTCAGGTCCATCGTCCGTCTCCTGTCCGTGTGTTAGTATCGCAACGCTTGTTGACGCGTTGGTATTCCCGGCAAAAAGCGATTGCGGCCTATCCGTCGAAGCGCAGGATGACGGTGGCCAGCGGCGGCAGCGTGACCCAGGCCGCGCCGTCGGTCGCGTCCACGCCGCCCATATTGCCCAGCCCCGATCCCCAATATTGCGCCGCGTCCGAGTTCAGCACTTCGGTCCAGCGCCCGTCATGCGGCAGCGGCAGGCGATAGGGCGCGCGCGCTACGGGCGTCATGTTGACGACGACCGCGACCGGCCGCTCGCCGGGGGCCTTGCGCAGCCAGGCGAAGACCGAATGCGCGCTGTCGTCCGCCACCAGCCATTCGAACCCCTCGCGCTCGCAATCACGAGCGTGAAGCGCGGGCGTGTCGCGATAGAGATGGTTCAGGTCGCGGACCAGCGAGCGGACCCCCTCATGCGCATGGCTGCACCGCAGGTGCCAGTCGAGCGCGCGGCTTTCCGACCATTCCTCGCGCTGGGCGAATTCCTGGCCCATGAACAGCAGCTTCTTGCCCGGATAGCCCCACATGAAGGCGTAATAGGCGCGCAAATTGGCGAATTTCTGCCAGTCGTCGCCCGCCATCTTGGTCAGCAGGCTGCCCTTGCCATGGACCACCTCGTCATGGCTGAGCGGCAGGACGAAATTCTCGTCAAAGGCATAGTGGAGGCCGAACAGGATCTCGCCATGATGGTGCCGCCGATGCACCGGCTCGCGCGCCATATATTGGAGCGTGTCGTGCATGAAGCCCATGTTCCACTTGAACCCGAAGCCCAGGCCGCCGTCATGCGCGGGCGCGGAAACGCCGGGCCAAGCGGTGGATTCCTCGGCGACGGTGAAGACGCCGGGATGCTGGCCGTAAACCTGGCGGTTGACCTGGCGGAGGAACTCGACCGCCTCCCAATTCTCGCGCCCGCCCTGTTCGTTGGGCACCCACTCGCCGTCCTTGCGGCTATAGTCGCGGTAGAGCATCGAGGCGACCGCATCCACGCGAAGCCCGTCGATATGGTAACGCTCGGGCCAGAACAGCGCGTTGTTGACCAGGAAGCTCGCCACCTCGCGCCGCCCGAAATTATAGATGGCGGTGTTCCAGTCGGGGTGGAAACCCTGGCGCGGGTCGGCATGTTCGTAGAGCGCGGTGCCGTCGAAATGCGCCAGGCCATGCGCGTCGGTGGGGAAATGCGCGGGCACCCAGTCGAGGATCACGCCGATCCCGGCCAGATGCGCGCCATCGACGAAGCGCGAAAACCCCTCGATATCGCCGAACCGCGCGGACGGCGCATAGAGGCCGGTGGTCTGATAGCCCCAGCTCGGGTCGTAAGGATGTTCGGAGATGGGCAGGAATTCGATATGGGTAAAGCCCATTTCGACCACATAGGGGATCAGCCGCTCGGCCAGCGCGTCCCAGCTTAAGTACCAGCCATTCTCGTCGCGGTCCCATGACCCGGCATGCACTTCATAGATGCTGATCGGTACGCGGCGCGGATCGACGCCTGCCCAATGCTCGCGGTGGGGGGCATCCTTCCAGACATGGGCGGGCGGGGCGGTGGTGATCGAGGCGGTCTTGGGGCGAAGCTCGGCGGCGAAGGCGAAGGGGTCGGCCTTCAGCGGCTGTTCCGCGCCATGCGGGCCGGTGATGGCAAATTTGTAGGCGCGGCCCTCGCCGATATCGGGGATGAAGATTTCCCAGACCCCGACGTCCAGGCGGCGGCGCATGACGTGGCGGCCGGGATTCCAGTCGTTGAAATCCCCGACCAGCGCGACCCGCTCGGCATTGGGGGCCCAGACGGCGAAGTGCACACCCGCCACGCCCTGATGCTCGATCAGGTGCGCGCCCATCTTGTCGTACAGGCGAAAGTGATTGCCTTCGCCCATCAGGAAGTCGTCGACGGGGCCGAGTACGGGCCCGAAGCTATAGGGATCGGTGATCCACCACTCCGCGCCATGGCCCTTGGCGCAATATCGGACCGGCTGGGCGGGGCCCTCGACCGGGCCCTCGAACAGCCCGCGCGGATCGACCTGTTGCAGCGCGCCCAGTTCGGTGCCGCCCAGATCGAACGCCGTGACCGTCTCCGCCCCCGGCACCAAGGCCCGCAGGAACGTGCCGCCCGGCCCCTGATGCGGCCCCAGCAACGCGAATGGGTCGGCGTTGCGGCCTTCGATCAGGGCTTCCAGAGCGGCACGGGGTGGCTTCACATCACGTTCCAGATTTCCTCGGCATATTGCCGGATGGTGCGGTCGGAGGAGAACCATCCGACTTTCGCGACATTGTGGATGGCCGAGGTCGCCCAGCCCGCCTGGTCCTGCCAGCGGGTGTCGACCTGGCGCTGCGCGGCGGCATAGGCATCGAAATCGGCGGCGACCATGAACCAGTCGCCGTCGTACAGCCCGCCCATCAGGCCCGCATAACGGCCGGGATCGTCGGGCGAGAACACGCCCGAGGCGATGGCGGAGACCGCCTGGCGCAGCTCCGGGCTGCCCTCGATCACCGCGCGGGGGTCGTAGCCGTCGCGGCGCTTCTCAGCGACCTCGTCGGCGGTCAGGCCGAAGATGACGATATGCTCGTCGCCGACATGCTCCTTGATCTCGACATTGGCGCCGTCGAGCGTGCCGATGGTCAGCGCACCGTTAAGCGCGAACTTCATGTTGCCGGTGCCCGACGCCTCCATGCCCGCAGTCGAGATTTGTTCGGACAGGTCGGCGGCGGGGATGATCTTTTCGGCCAGGCTGACATTGTAATTCGGCACGAAACCGACCTTCAGCAGATGGCCGACGCTGGGGTCCGAATTGACGCGGCGGGCCACGTCATTGGCCAGTTTGATGACCAGCTTGGCATTGTGATAGCTCGACGCCGCCTTGCCCGCGAACAGCTTGACGCGCGGCGTCCAGTCGCGCTCGGGATGGCTGCGGATCTGGTCGTAGAGCGCCACCGTCTCGATGATATTGAGCAACTGGCGCTTATATTCGTGGATGCGTTTGATCTGGACGTCGAACAGGGCATCCGGGTCCACCCGCAATCCGCTCGATTCCCGAAGATAATTGGCCAGCCCCACCTTGTTGGAACGTTTGATCGCGAGAAAGCGTTCCCGGAAATTCGCGTCCTGCGCGAAATCCGTGAGCGCTATCAATTTCTCGGCATCGTCCAGAAAGGCGGGGCCGATCGCCTCGCGGATCAGGGCGGTCAGTTGCGGATTGCACTGCTGCAACCAGCGGCGCGGAGTGATGCCGTTGGTCTTGTTGTTGATCCGCGTCGGATAGAGGCGATGCAGGTCGGCAAAGACCGTCTTCTTCATCAGCTCGGTGTGCAGCGCCGCCACGCCGTTGACGCTGTGGCTGCCCGCAAAGGCCAGGTTCGCCATGCGCACCCGTCGCTCGCCGCCCTCGTCGATCAGGCTGATCGCGGCGATGGCACGGTCGTCCACCCCCTCCATGCCTCGCGCCTCGCGCAGCAGCTTGGCGTTGATCGCATAGATCAGCTGCATGTGACGCGGCAGCAGCCGCTCGAACAGGTGGAGCGGCCAGCTTTCCAGCGCCTCGGGGAGCAGCGTGTGGTTGGTGTAGTCGAAGGTGCGCCGGGTAATGTCCCACGCCTCGTCGAAGCCCAGGTCGTGGTGATCGACCAGCAGCCGCATCAGCTCGGCGACCGAGACGGCGGGGTGGGTGTCGTTTAGCTGGATCGCCGCCTTGTCGGGCAGGGTGCGGATATCCTTGAAATACTGGATATGACGCCGGACGATGTCCTGGATCGAGGCCGACGAGAAGAAATATTCCTGTCGCAGCCGCAATTCCTGTCCCGCGGGCGAACTGTCGGAGGGGTAGAGGACGCGGACCAGCGTTTCGGCCGCGAGCTGTCCCGCCAGCGCGCCGGTATAGTCGCCCGCATTGAACCGATCGAGCCGGATCTCGTCGATCGCCTGCGCGGTCCACAGGCGCAGCGTGTTGACCCGCTTGCCGCGCCAGCCAACCACGGGGGTATCGACCGCGATCGCCTCGACCGCCTCGGCGGGTTTCCAATGGACCGCACCGGTTTCGGTGCCGATCACCTCGCCGCCGAAGCCGACGAAATAGGCGCTCTCACGGCGCTCGAACTCCCAGGGGTTGCCGTGGCTCAGCCAGGTTTCGGGCAGCTCGACCTGCCAGCCATCGTCGATCCGCTGACGGAACATGCCGTTCACATAGCGGATGCCATAGCCGTAGGCGGGGAGGTCGAGGCTCGCCAGGCTCTCCATGAAGCAGGCCGCCAGCCGTCCCAAACCGCCATTGCCCAGCGCCGCGTCGGGCTCGATCTCCTCCAAGGCAGCCAGGTCAACGCCCAGGGTCTGAAGCGCACCCGCCACCTGCGCCATCACCCCCAGATTGGATAGGGCATCGCGCAACAGCCGCCCGATCAGGAATTCCAGGCTGAGATAATAGACCCGCTTGGCGCCCGCGGCATGGGCTTCGCGGGTGGAGGCCATCCAGCGCTCGATAATGTCGTTGCGGACGGTCAATATGGTCGCGGCCAGCCAGTCATGGGGCCGCGCATTGGCGGCATCCTTGCCGATCCGGTGCACCAGCGTGTCGACGATCGCGTCGGCCAGCGGCCCGGTGTCGTCGACATGCAGGGTGGTGATGGTGGTCGTCATTGATTCGGGCGTCCCTGTCGGTCCAGTCGCACCCAGCTTAACCGCGTAAGGGGTGAAGTCACGCGGCATTCCCTCGCATCTGCGAAAGAGATCAGCCCGTAGCCAAGCCCCAGAGCAGAGTCAGGTTGAGGGCGATGATTACGGCCGCGATGATCCAGGCCAGGATGCGCAGCCAGACCGGGCTGGCAAAGGGCCCCATCATCCCCTTGTTCGCGGTGAAGCGGACCAAGGGCACCACCGCGAAGGGGAGTTGCAGGCTGAGGATCACCTGGCTGAGCACCAGCAGCTTGGTCGCCCCCGCCTGTCCGCTCGCGCCGACGACCAAGACGGCGGGGACGATGGCGAGACCCCGCGTGATCAGCCGCCGCAGCCAGGGGGCGAGCCGCAGGTCGAGGAAACCCTCCATGACGATCTGCCCGGCTAGCGTTCCCGTCACCGTCGAATTCTGGCCCGAGGCGAGCAAGGCCACGCCGAACACCACGCTCGCCGCGCCCGCGCCCAGCATCGGGGCGAGCAGGCGATACGCCTGGTCGATCTCGGCGACATCGGTGCGCCCCGCGACATGGAAGGTCGCCGCCGCCACGATCAGGATCGCGGCGTTGATGAAGAAGGCGAAGAACAGCGCCACCGTGCTGTCGATCGTCGCCATCTTAATCGCATCGCGCTTGCCCTCGGTCGTGAGGCCGAAGGCGCGGGTCTGCACCACCGAGGAGTGGAGGTAGAGATTGTGCGGCATGACGGTCGCGCCGAGGATGCCGATGGCGATGTAGAGCATCGCCGGGTCGGTCACGATCCGCGTGGTGGGAATGAACCCCGCCAGCACCGATCCCGGATCGGGGCGCGAGGCGATCAGCTCATAAAGGAAGCAGCCACCGATGATCAGCAGCAGGGCGATGATGAACGCCTCGACCTTCCTGAACCCGTAACGCTGGAGCGCGAGGATCAGGAAGACGTCAAGCCCGGTGATCAGCACACCCCAGACCAAGGGCAGGTCGAACAGCAATTGCAGCGCGATGGCGGTGCCCAGCACCTCGGCGAGGTCGCAGGCGATGATCGCGATCTCGCAGAGCAGCCACAGGATGCGCGAGACCGGTTTCGAGTACGCCGCGCGGCACGCCTGCGCCAGGTCCAGCCCGGCGGCGATGCCCAATCGCGCCGACAGCGCCTGAAGGATCATCGCCATGATGTTGGAGAGGAGGATGACCGACAGCAGCGCATAGCCATAGGCCGAACCACCGGCGATGTCGGTCGCCCAATTGCCCGGGTCCATATAGCCGACCGCGACCAGATAGCCGGGTCCGGCAAAGGCAAACAACCGCCGCAGGAAGGACGCGCCCTCCGGTATGGCGATCGAACGATGGCTTTCGGCAAGCGAGCGGGTGGCGGGCGTGGCTACGGTCATCGACCTTCAGATGTGACGGAGTTTCCGAGAACCGACAACCCGGCAAAGCGTTGCGCGAGATCAAGCTGGGGTCGTCATCCCAGCGAAGGCTGGGATCTCTTTCGATCTGTGGTTTCCGTCGACAAAGGCCCCAGCCTGCGCTGGGGCGACGATTTAGCCCGTGCTCCCCACCACCACACAGGCCAGCGCCATCAGCAACCCGGCGAACCGGTTCGACCGGAACCGGTACAGCGCGCCTGCGCCGTCGTCGGGCTTCAACGTCATCACCTGCCAGGCCAGATGCACCGCCACCGGCACCAGCGCCGCGACCGCGAGCGGATCGGGCCGCACCAGCCAGATCGCCCCCGCCCAGCAGGCCAGCGCCGCGGCATAGAAGGCACCCACGCCCGGCTTCACATAGGCCCCCATCCGCAAAGCCGAGGAGCGCACCCCGATCAGCGCATCGTCCTCCCGATCCTGAAGCGCATAGATGGTGTCATATCCGATCACCCAGGCGATCGACCCGGCGTAAAGCAGCCAGAGCGGCGCGGAGAGTTCCCCCGCCACCTCGGCCCACCCGACCAGGGCCGCCCAACTGAACACCATGCCCAACCATGCCTGTGGCCACCAGGTGATCCGCTTCATGAAGGGATAGGCGGCGACCGGCGCCAGGCTGGCCACCGCGACGATCGCCGCGAGCGGGCGCAACTGCACCAGCACGACCAGCCCGATCAGGCAGAGCAGCCCCAGCCAGATCAAGGCCAGCTTCACCGAAACCAGGCCCGACGGAATCGGTCGTGCTCGCGTCCGCGCGACCTGGGCATCCAGATCGCGGTCGACGATATCGTTGAACACGCACCCCGCCCCGCGCATCGCGATGGAGCCGAGCAGGAACCACAGGATCAGCGGCCACCGCTGCGGCAGGCCGCCCGCCAGCGCGATCGCCCAGGCACCGGGCCAGAAAAGCAGCCACCAGCCGATCGGCCGGTCCACCCTGGCGAGCAGTGCCAGCCCGCGCAGCCGGGGCGGCAGCCGCCCGACCAGTCCCTTATGCTCGCTATCGGGTACGATTTCGGTGGTCATGGCATTCGCCTATGGAGGCGACCCGTGGCGCGCAAGCCCGTTCGCGGCTATCACCGGTCCGGTGACACCTTGTCCCGTCTTGCCACGATGATCGGCCTGTCGGTCGCGGTCGGTCGTTTCGTCGAAGCTTTGTTCTGGGCGATCCTGCGCGTGGCGGGGATGGTCGGCGGGGTGGTGCTGCTCGTGGCGTTGGGGCTGGGCGTCCTCTGGTGGCTGATCCGGCGGCGGCGTTAGGCGGCCAGCATCGCCAGTTGCGATCGAATCACGTCGAGATTGTGCTGGGCCAGATGGCTGCCGCGACCCGCGATGCTGCCCTCCAGTTGCGGGCGCTCGCCGATCGCCAGGCAGCGTTCCCAGGCCCCCTCGGCCAGCGGCAGCCAATGATCGAGCGCGCGGCCCGGCTCGGCCAGCGCCAGATCGAGCAACAGGTCGCCCAATATGAAGAAATAATCGGGCGACTCCGGCCAATTGGCGAATTCCCCGTCCGCCAGCGCCAGCGCGTCGTCCAGCCGTCCGGCCTTGGTCAGGAATTGGATGGCGTTGATGACCAGCTCATGCCGCCAGTTCGCGGTCGGCGCGGTGGCCGCCAGCGCGCGGGCGTAATAGTCGCAGCCGGCGGGGATATCGCCGCGCATCTGCGAATCCTTGCCCAGCTGGTAGAGGAGATAGGCGTCGTCGGGGCGCTCGGCGAGATCGTCGAGCAGCAAATGGTGGTTGCGGTCCTTCTTCCGCTCGATCTGCGCGGCGAGATAGCCGTCATGCCCGATATCGAGTGCGATCCGGTGGCGGGGCAGGGGGGAGGCGATCTGTTCGTGGACCCGCCCCTCATAGAAGACGCCGCGCGGGACCAGCCGCGTCACCCAGCTTCGCTGGACCGTGTCCGCGCCTTCCGCCTGGTTATGGATGCACGGGCACCCCAGCCGATCGGGTGCGGCGGCGCACCATTGGCGAATGACCGCGCCGCCGCCCGCGATCCATTCATCGGCATCGAGGATCAGGTTCCAATCGGCATCGGCCAGCGTCAGCGCATGGTTGCGGGCGATCGCGAAACTGTCGGGCCAGTCGAGATGATGGACCTCCGCGCCCAGCTTCCGCGCGATGGCGACGGTATCGTCGGTCGACCCGGTGTCGAGCACGACCATCCGATCGACCCAGGGCGCCACGCTGCTCAGGCAGCGGGCGATGCTGCGCGCCTCGTCGCGGACGATCAGCACGGCGGCGATATCGGTCGTGGTCCGTGCCATGGGCGCGACTTTCCCTATCGGCTATCGCCGGATGCGATGGCGCGGCGCCGTTAAAGCGCATCGGGGTAAGGAAAGTCTGAACGCGCCCTATTTGGCCAGCCGTCCATCCTCCAGCGCGGCCATGTCGAACGGGAAGAGCAGGTCGGGGTCGGGCAGTTTGACGTCCGTCGCGATCTCGGGCGGGGCGATGCGGTGCAGGATGTGGCGGATGATCGCGATCCGCGCGTCCTTCTTGTCGTCGGCACGGACGATATGCCACGGCGCGAAGGGGGTGTGGGTGCGGGTCAGCATCGTGTCGCGCGCCGCCGAATAGTCCGCCCATTTGGCCTGCGCGACCTTGTCCATGTCGGAGACCTTCAGCGCCTTCAGCGGATCGGTCCGCCGCGCCTCCAGCCGTTCCTCCTGCTCGGCCTTGCCGATATCGAGCCAGATCTTGACCAGCTTGATGCCGCTTTCCACCAGCATCCGCTCGAAATCGGGGGCGTCGCGCAGGAATGCTTCCTGCTCGGTCGCGGTGGAGAAGCCCATCACCACCTCCACGCCCGCGCGATTGTACCAGCTGCGGTTGAAGATCACGATCTCGCCCGCAGCGGGCAGATGGGTGACGTAGCGCTGGAAATACCATTGGGTGCGTTCGCGGTCGGACGGCTTGGGCAGGGCGACGACGCGGGTGGCGCGGACCGAGAGATGCTCGGTGATGCGCTTGATCGTCCCGTCCTTGCCCGCCCCGTCGCGCCCTTCCAGGACGATGACAACGCGCTCGTCGGAGTTCGCCATCGCCATCTGGGTGCGGACCAGCGCCAGTTGCAGCGCCTCCAGTTCCTCGTGATACTGTTTCGCCATCGTCACCTCCTGGTGAGGAGAAACGCCGGAAACCGCAAAAGTGGCAAGTGCGGCGCGACCCGTGTAAGCGAAGCCCCATGCCCGCTACCCCCGCCTGGCCGCCCCAATCCACGCCCCGCCTGTTCGTCGACGAGCTTCTGGCCGAGGGGCCGATCCGCATCGACGGTCCCGCCGCGCATTATCTGGTGTCGGTGATGCGCACCAAGGTCGGCGATCCGGTCAAGCTGTTCGACGACCGCACCGGCGAATGGCTGGGCGTCGCGGCCTCGGTCGGCAAGCGCGACCTGACCCTGGACGTGACCGAGCGGCTTCGCGAGCGCGAGGCGGTGCCCGACCTGTGGCTGTGCGCCGCGCCGCTCAAGAAGGGGCGGGTCGACTGGCTGGCGGAAAAGGCGTGCGAACTGGGCGTGGCAAAGCTGGTGCCCGTCGTCACGCGACGCACCGTGGTCGACAAGCCCAATACCGAGCGGCTGCGCGCCCACATGATCGAGGCGGCCGAGCAATGCGGCCGCACCGCCCTGCCGCACGTGGCCGAGCCGGTGAAGCTGCCCGCGCTGCTCCGCGACTGGCCGGAAGGCCGCGCGCTGTTCTTCGCCGACGAGACGGGTGGCGTCCCCGCGCTCGACGCCATGCGCGCGCATAAGGGTCCGGCGGCGATCCTGATCGGGCCAGAAGGCGGCTTCGATAGCGATGAGCGCGAGGCGATCCGGGCCCATCCCTCCGCCATCGGCATCGGCCTGGGCCCGCGCATCCTGCGCGCCGATACGGCGGCGGCGGCGGCGGTGTCGCTCTGGATGGCGGCGGCAGGCGACTGGCGTTGATTCACCCTATGGCGTGAGCGCGCGCGCGCGCGTAAGGCGCGGTTCATGAGCACCAAGACCGCGAGCACCGCCAAGGGCGCCATCATCGAGTCCCGCGACCAGTTGATCGCCAGTTTCGCGCGTGGGGAAAAGCCCCGCGACCGCTGGCGGATCGGCACCGAGCACGAGAAGTTCGTCTATGCGCTCGGCGACCATCACGCGCCATCCTATGACGAGCCGTCGGGCATCCGCGCCTTGTTGGGCGAATTGGAGCAATATGGCTGGGAACCGGTGCTGGAGGGCGGCAACGTCATCGCGTTGAACGGCGCGGACGGCTCGATCAGCCTGGAGCCCGCCGGGCAGTTCGAGCTGTCCGGCGCGCCGCTCGACAATCTGCACCAGACCTGTGCCGAGACCGGGCGTCACTTGGCTCAGGTCAAGGCGGCGGGCGACAAGCTGGGCGTCGGTTTCCTGGGCCTGGGCATGTGGCCGGACAAGACCCGTGCCGAACTGCCCATCATGCCCAAGGGCCGCTATGCGATCATGCTGCGCCACATGCCGCGCGTCGGCTCGCTGGGCCTCGACATGATGCTGCGGACCTCGACCATCCAGGTGAATCTGGATTACGCGTCCGAGGCCGACATGGTGAAGAAGTTCCGTGTGGGCCTGGCGCTGCAACCGCTGGCGACCGCGCTCTTCGCCAATTCGCCCTTCACCGAAGGCAAGCCCAACGGGATGCTGTCCTTCCGCAGCCATATCTGGTCGGACACCGACCCCGCGCGTACCGGCATGCTGCCCTTCGTGTTCGAGGATGGCTTCGGATATGAGCGCTATGCCGACTATGCGCTCGATGTGCCGATGTACTTCGTCTACCGCGAGGGCACGTATATCGACGCGGCGGGGCTATCCTTCCGCGACTTCCTGAAGGGCGAGCTGTCGGTCCTGCCGGGCGAATTGCCGACGATCGACGACTGGAACGACCATCTGTCGACTGCCTTTCCCGAAGTGCGGCTCAAGACCTTCCTGGAGATGCGCGGCGCCGATGGTGGCCCGTGGAACCGGATCTGCGCGCTGCCTGCTTTGTGGGTGGGGCTGCTCTATGACGACGGCGCGCTCGATGCGGCGTGGGACTTGGTGAAGGATTGGTCGCTGAACGAGCGCCAGGCGCTGCGCGACTCGGTGCCGGAGCTGGCGCTGGATGCGCCGTTGCCGGGTGGCGGGCGGTTGCGCGATATCGCGGGCGAGGTGCTCGACATTGCGCATGTCGGCCTGGCGGCGCGCGCGCGGCTGAACGGAGCAGGGGATAACGAGACCGGCTTCCTCGACCCGCTGCGCGAGATCGTCCGCTCGGGCAAGGTGCCCGCGCAGGTGCTGCTTGATCGTTATCATGGCGAGTGGGGTGGGGATATCTCGCGGGTTTACGGAGAAGCAAGCTTCTGAGGTTCCCACGTGGCCCTCGACTTCGCTCAGCCTGAACGGGCCGTAGGTTAAAACCTCCGTTCAGCCTGAGCGAAGTCGAATGCCAAGGGAATCCCTACCGCCCCATCACCCAGCGAAAGAAACGCGGCACCGCTCCGTACTGCGCCATCCAGTCCGAATAGTCCCGATACGCCGGATCGGCGGACAAATGCCGCTCCTCGGTCTTGGCCCGCCAGTAATAGACCCCGCTGACCACCCCCAGCAGCAACGTACTCCGCGCTGCATCCACCCAGGTCCCCGTCGACAGGATCGGAATGGTCGCGATCCACCAGAAGATGTTTTTCGACAGATAGGCCGGATGCCGCGACACAGCATAGGGCCCGTGGGTCAGGATGCCCCGGTGGGTCAGGTTGGAAAAGCGGATGCCGAACGCCACCGTCGACCATGCGTAGACGGCGGTCAGCGCCACCAACACCGCGCCGATCCCCGCCAGCACGACCGGATGCCCCGCGAACCAGTAACTCCACTCCGCCGTCCCCGGCCGATAGTTGAGCGGCCCGTTATCCCCCATCAGGATCGTCGGCGGGTAACAGATCAGCGCCGCCGACCAGGCTGCCGCATAGGGGTTGGCCGAGCGGATATGCGCATCCAGCGGCCGCATGGTCAGCATATAACCGACCGTCGCAAAGGCCACGTCGATCAGGAACATCAGCGTGATCAGCCAGTTGGCCAGCGCCACCGGATCATGCAGCACTACGGACAGGTCGCCGCGCACGAACATCCCGAACCCCCCCGGCACGACGCCCAGCATGAAGGGCAGAAAGAACGCCTTCACCGCCCAGGCGCGCAGATGGGCATGGATCGCCTCCGCCTCCACCCCCGGCTGCCCGGTCAGCCACGCCCCCAGCATCCACGCCCCGTCCTTGGGCTCCACCAGCCGTCGATCGAGCCACAGCACATAAGGAATGGACAGCAGGAAGAGCAAAGGCGCGGCCCAGGCCAGGCAGTTCATCGCGAACAGGAAAATGCCCTGCCAATAGAAGCGCCCCGTCGCGAAGATCAGCGCGATCCCGCCGAAGGTCGCCCATAGCCCGGCCAGCTTGGTCAGGCTGATGTCCAGCGTCTCGCGATACGGACGCGGATGGGTCCAGTCGATGCCGGTCGAGGGACGGCGATGCACCCGGTCGACCAGGACCGACCAGAGCAGCATCGGCACCCCGGCGCACAGCAGATGGAACAGCGCTGCATAGGGCCCGTCCAGATGCCGCCACCGCGCAAAGGCGATCCACGCGACCGATCCGACCAGCCCCGCCAAGCCGACGCCATGACTGACGGCGGAGGCGGGGCGCGGCGGGCGGGCTGACGGGGAGGAAGGATCGGCCATGGAATGCGAGGGCTTAGCCTATTTCGGTAATCAAGGCGTTAGGGCCGATCACAATCCTCCCCGGCACGGGGAGGGGGACCGCCGCGAAGCGGTGGTGGAGGGGGATCACCGCAAGGGGCGTCCCATGTCGAAATGCCCCTCCGCCAGGCCTTCGGCCTGCCACCTCCCCGTGCCGGGGAGGATGAAGCGCTACTCTGCCTCCGCCGCCAAAATCCCCCGAATCTCGTCCTCGCTGATCCCGAACGCGCCCGCTAGGCCGCCCAGTGACGCGCCGCGCTTGGCCAGCTCGCGAATCCGCCCCTCGTCGATCAGCGTCGCATAGCCGCGCGTGTCGCGCTGTTCGCGCACCACGTCCTTGCGGCCCGAGGTACGGTGGCGCTTGGCGGCGGCGGCATGCGGGTCTTTCGCGGCGGCGGCCATCTCGGCCTCGCGGCGGGCGGTGCGTTCCGCCTCGCGCGCGGCGATGTCGCGCTCGCGATTCGCTGCGCGGGCCTCCAGCCGACTGGCCATCAGCGATTCGCGCTCGCCGGCGCGCGCCTCACGCGCCTTCGCCCGGGCGGCGGCGCGTTCTTCCAGGCTGTCGTTGGTACGGATGCGCAAACCGCCTTTGGCGGGCGTCACGCCCCAGCTGTCATCGACCAATTCCGGCTCCCTCCCGATACGAGGCGGTCGTCTATAGCCGCGCGGTCGAGCATCGCCAGAGGGATTGATCGGGCGACCGAGGCAACCGGTGGACAATCCGCTGGTTATTGATCCAGACTAGAAAAATGGGAGGATGCGATGAACCCGATGCTCGACCCCGACCTGATCGAATATATGGACGACCAGACCCTGCTCGCGGCCTTCACCCTGGCCACGGGCGCGGGCGATCGCGAGGATATCGCGGCGATCAGCGCCGAAATGGCCCGCCGTCATCTGGCTCCGCCCGGGCCGCTTGCCGGTCTGACGGGCCGGGGCGGGATCGGGTCGGCATCCCTAGCCGTCTGATCGCTTCTGCCGTCGCTTATCGGCGGATATATCGGAAATACCACACCTCATGCCCCTGGCGTCGAGCCTTGCGCTCGTAACGCGTTTCGGGCCAGTCGGCGGGGCGGGTCAGGAAGTCGCTTGGCGTGCGCGCCTGCCAGACGAAGTCTTTCCGCGCGTTCATGATCATCATCGACCAGTGGCAATAGGTCGGGTCGTCGGTGCCGAGGCGAAACTCCCCGCCCGACTTCAGCTTGCGCGCGATGGTGTCGAGGGGACCGTGGTTCATCATCCGCCGCTTGGCATGGCGCGCCTTGGGCCAGGGGTCGGGATGGAGCAGATAGACCCGCTCCAGGCTGGCATCGGGCAGACGCTCGATCACCTCCAGTGCGTCGCCCATGTGCAGGCGGACATTGGTCAGCTCGCGGTCGCGGATATGGCCGAGCGCGCCGACCACCCCGTTCAGGAAGGGCTCGCAGCCGATGAAGCCGGTGCCGGGCGCGGCTTCCGCCTGTCCCGCCAGATGCTCGCCCGCGCCGAAGCCGATCTCGACCTGGAGCGGCCGGTCGTCGCCGAACAGCCGCACGGCGTCCAGCGGTCCATCCTCGGGCACGCTGACAGCGGGCAACATCTCTTCGACCAGCGCGGCCTGGCCCTGGCGCAGCTTGTGGCCCTGTCGCCGACCATAAAGGCGGCGGATCGTCGTCGGATCGTTCATCGCCGGGCCCTTAGCGCGGGGAGGGAGGGGAGCCAAGACCGGCGTCGCTCGTTGCCCCGACACGATGGATCAGGACAAACCGGAACCCGAGGGCAAGGCGCAAAAGGCCGCCGACGCCAAGGATCTTCACCGCGCGGTACGCGAAGCGGGGGAGAGCGAACTCGACCGGCCTGCGGGTGCGCTGTTTTGGTCGGGTCTGGCGGCGGGAGTCGCGATCCATAGCTCGCTCATCGCGGAAGGGGCGTTGCACGCCGGACTGCCCGATGCGCCGTGGCGCGGACTGGTCGCGTCCTTCGGCTATCCGGTCGGCTTTCTGGTCGTGATCCTGGGGCGGATGCAGTTGTTCACCGAAAGCACCATCACCGCGATGCTGCCGCTGGTGACCAGGCCGTCGGGCTGGGCCCTGCGGCGGACGTTGCGGCTTTGGGGGATCGTGCTGCTCGCCAATCTGATCGGCACCGCGCTGGCGGCGGGGATGGTCGCGGGCGGGGCGTTGGGCAATGCCGAGATACGCGAGGCGATGGTCTCGGTCTCGGCGCGCATTCTGGAACTGGGCGGGTGGGAGACGTTCGTGAACGCGATCCCCGCCGGGTTCCTGATCGCGGTGGTGGCCTGGATCCTGCCCAATGGCCGCACCCAGGCCTTCTGGATCATCCTGGCGATCACCTATGTCATCGCCATCGCCGGGTTCAGCCATTCGATCGTCGGCGCGGACGAGACCTTCCTCCTGCTGTTCACCGGACAGGTCACGGTGGAGCGGGCGGTGTTCGGGCTGCTGCTGCCTGCGATCCTCGGCAATCTGCTCGGCGGGGCGGGGCTGTTCACGCTGCTTGCCCATGGGCAGGTGCAGGGCGAGACACGGGATTAGAAAACGAAAAAGGGGAGCCGAAGCCCCCCTTTTCCTGTCGGTCCGTCCGGGATCGGATCAGGCGACGGCGGCCTTGATCGGGTCGACCAGGTCGGTCTTTTCCCAGGTGAACAGCGCGCCTTCCGCCTCGCGGCCGAAGTGACCATAGGCAGCGGTCTTGGAATAGATCGGCGCGTTCAGCTTCAGATGTTCGCGAATGCCCTTCGGGGTCAGGCGGACCAGCTTGGGCAGCGCGGCCTCCAGCTTGGCTTCCTCGACGGTGCCGGTGCCGTGCAGGTCGACATAGACCGACAGCGGCTCGGCGACGCCGATCGCATAGGACAACTGGATGGTGCAGCGCTTGGCCAGGCCCGCCGCGACGACGTTCTTGGCGAGGTAGCGCGCGACGTAAGCGGCCGAGCGGTCGACCTTGGTCGGGTCCTTGCCGCTGAACGCGCCGCCGCCATGCGGGGCAGCGCCGCCATAGGTGTCGACGATGATCTTGCGGCCGGTCAGGCCGGCGTCACCGTCCGGGCCGCCGATTTCAAACAGGCCGGTCGGGTTGACGTAGATCTGCTTGTCGTCCGGCAGCCAGCCCTCGGGCAGGATGTCGGTCAGCACCGACTTCACATAGTCGCGAAGCTTGGCCTGGCCGGCTTCGTTCGACAGCTCGGCCGAGTGTTGGGTCGACACGACGATGGCGGTCGCGCGGACCGGCACGCCGTTCTCATATTGCAACGTCACCTGGCTCTTGGCGTCGGGCTCCAGGAAGGGGGCCGCGCCGGAGTGGCGGTCGGCTGCCATCTTTTCCAGGATCTTGTGGCTGTAATAGAGAGTGGCGGGCATCAGGCCGGGGGTCTCGTCGGTCGCGTAGCCGAACATGATACCCTGGTCGCCGGCGCCTTCGTCCTTGTTGCCGCTCTCGTCCACGCCCATCGCGATGTGCGCCGACTGGGCGTGCAGGTTGTTCGAGAAATCGAAATTCTGCCAGTGGAAGCCCGACTGCTCATAGCCGATCCGCTTGACGGTATCGCGCACGGTCCGCTCGATCTCCTCCAGCGCGCCTTCGGCCCACTGGTCGTTCTCGAACACGCCCTTGCAGCGGATTTCCCCCGCCAGCACGACCTTGTTGGTGGTGGTCAGGGTCTCGCACGCGATGCGCGCTTCCGAGTCCTTGGACAGGAACAGGTCGACGATCGCGTCGCTGATCTGGTCGGCGACCTTGTCGGGGTGACCTTCGGAAACCGATTCCGAGGTAAAGATGTACGAGTTCCGCATTCCCGTCCTCATAAGGATATAAAGATAGCTTTATATGTCCTCTAGCGACCACGGCGGCGGATGGCAACGCCGATCGCGGCCAGCGCGATGGCGAGCGCCAGCGCCATGATGTTGCCGACCCGGGAGAAGAGCGTCGGCGACAGTGCGACGGGCAGGGGGGCTTCGGCGGCCCCGGCGGTCAAATGCGGGACGGTGGCGACCAGCCGGCCATCGGCGGCGATGATCGCGGAAATGCCGTTGGGCGTCGCGCGCAGGATCGGCAGCCCTTCCTCGATCGCGCGCATCCGGGCCTGCGCCAGATGCTGCGGCGGGCCCCAGCGCCCGAACCACGCGTCGTTGGACGGGTTGAACAGCAGGCGCGGACGATGCGCCCGATCGACCACCTGGCCCGAGAAGATGATTTCATAGCAAAGCTGCACCCCGACCGGTCCGAAGCCGGCTATGCGCAGGTTGCGCGGGCCGGGCCCCGCGCTGAAATCCATGTCGCCGGGAACCAGGCGCGCCAGGCCCAGCGGCTTGAGCAGCCACGGCATGGGCAGATATTCGCCATAAGGCACGAGATGCGCCTTGTCGTAGCGGTCGATGATCCGCGCTTGCGACGAGATGGCGAACACGCTGTTGGCGGCGCTGGTCACCCGGCGGCGATCCGGCGAGAAGTTCAGCGCGGTGCCGCCGACCAGCGCGGTATCGCGCGGACCCAGCACGCTGGCGATCCGGCGACGATCCCAGAAGGGTGGGGCATAGTTGAACCCGAAATAGGCCCAGTCGGGATAGCCGTCCTCGATCATGTCGCGCACCACGCCCTCGGGCCACAGAACCAGACGGGGGCGGGGACCGGGACGGCCCGACAGCGCGATCAGCCGTTCGAGCAGGATCGGCCCGTCGCTCTCGCCCCGCTGATCCTGCGCGACATTGGGCTGGACGACCCGCACCAGCGGCGCATCGGCGGCCGGATCGGGCGCACGGGTGAGGGGAGCGGACAGCGCGGCGAGGCCGGTCGCCGGGACCATCACCGCCGCCAGATGCCAGCGCCGCCGCAGCGCCAGCCAGATCGCGCCCGCCAGAACGACGGTCAGCCCCGACAGCGCATAGGTGCCGATGAAGGCGCTCGTCCGCGCCACGCCGATCACCGGCAGCCAGACGACCGACAGCGGGTCCCAGGCATAACCGGTGAACAGCCGCGCGCGTAAATATTCGGTGGCGATCCAGGCCGCCCCGAAGATCAGGACATAAGCCGCATCCGGCCGTCGCCCGCGCAAACGCCACGCCACGCCCGCCGCTGCCATCGGAAAGATGGCGAGATACAGCGCCAGCCCGACCGCCGCGAAATAGCCCAGCACCGGCGGCATCTTGTCCTGAAAGTCGAAGGCGTGCTGAAACCAGTTGTTGTTGACGGTGAAATGCCCGACCCCGAACGCCCATCCCCGCCACAGCGCGCCGCGGATGCTCGGCGCATCCTGCACGAGCGCGAGCAGGACGATCAGCCCCGCGATCGACAGCGGCCACAGGTCGAGCGGCGCGAAACCGCAGGCGGCGACGGCCCCGGCGATCAGGGCGATAAGAGCGGGATAGCGGGTCACGGCCGCAGGATATGGCGTGTGGCTGTGACAGGAGCAATGCGGGATGTGGGGCTATGCCCCTCCGCCACCCGGCTTTGCCGGGCGGTCCCCCCTCCCCAAGTTGTGCTTGGGGAGGGGGGACTATGCGCAGCATGGTGGAGAGGCATTCCCGCAAGAGGTGGAAAAACCCGCCCCCAAACCCTAGCTTCTCCTCATGACCCTACGCCCCTTCCATCTCGCCTTCCCGGTCCACGACTTGGCCGCCGCCCGCCAATTCTACGGCGAGGTGCTGGGCTGCCGCGAAGGTCGATCCAGCGACCATTGGATCGACTTCGACCTGTTCGGTCACCAGATCGTCGCGCATCTCGACCCCGCCGCGAAGCCCGTCGCGGTCGAGAATGCGGTCGACGGCCATCAGGTGCCCGTCCCCCATTTCGGCGTGGTCCTCACCATGCCCGACTGGGAAAAGCTGGCCGCGCGGGTGGAGGCGGCGGGCATCGCCTTCGGCATCGCGCCCTATGTCCGCTTCAAGGGGCAGCCCGGCGAGCAGGCGACGATGTTCTTCCGCGACCCCAGCGGCAATGCCCTGGAGTTCAAGGCCTTCGCCGATGATTCGATGCTGTTCGCCACGGAGATGACTGCATGAGCGCCCCCATTTCACTCGATATCCCGCACCAGCTCGGCAAGGCGGGGGTGCGCGAACGGCTGGACGGCGGCATCGGCAAGATCGGCAGGATGATCCCGGGCGGCGCCACGGTCGAGCATCGCTGGGACGGTGATACGGTGCACTTCACCGTCGGCGCCATGGGCCAGTCGATCGGTGCGCAGGCGACCGTCTATGACGACAAGGTTCATGCGGTGGTGAACCTGCCCGCCTTCCTGTCGCTGTTCTCCAGCCAGTTGGAGGCGGTGATCCGGTCGGAGGCGCCGAAGCTGTTGAAGTAAGGGCGTGTCCTACGCCTGCTAAGGGGAAATGGGGGGTATATGGCGATTCATACCTGGTGGCTCTTCGTCGGGGCGGTCTTTCTGGTGTCCGGGACGCCCGGCCCCAACATGCTGCATATCATGACCCGCTCGGTCGATATGGGGTTACGGCGCAGCATCGCCGCCATGGCGGGGTGCCTGAGCGCGGTGGTGATCGTCCTTGCCGCTTCGGCTGCGGGCCTCACCACCCTGTTGCTGGCATTGCCGGGGGCGTTCGAGGTCATCCGCTATGCGGGTGTCGCCTATCTGCTGTTCCTGGGCGTCAAGGCCTGGCGGGCGAACGTCGCTCCCGTCGATGTCGGTGACGCGCCGATCGTGCCGAGCCTGTCGCGGCTGGCGGTCTTTCGCGGGGGTTTCCTGATCGGGATCAGCAATCCCAAGCTGATCCTGTTCGCGGTCGCCTTCCTGCCGCAGTTCATCAATCCCGCCAGGGCGCAGGTGCCGCAGTTCGCGATCCTGGTCGCGACCTTCGCGGTGATCGAGGCATTCTGGTACGCGGTCTATGCGCTCGGCGGGCGTTCGCTGTCGCGCTATCTGAGCAGGCCGATGGTCAAGCGGGCGTTCAACCGGGTGACTGGCGTAATCTTCATGGGCTTCGGCCTGGCGCTCCTGAAGGTGAAGCCCGCCTGAGCGGGTCAGGGGGCGAGCCCGATCCTCGCCCCCGAAGCCTGCCGCCACATCACCGGGCGGCGCTGACCTTCCACACCACATTGCCCACATCGTCCGCGACGAGCAGCCCGCCCGTCTTGTCGACGATCACGCCCACGGGCCGCCCCTGCGCCTCGCCCTTGGCGTTGAGGAAGCCGCCGACCACCTCGACCGGCTTGGCATTGGCGACGGGGAAGTTGTTCGCGCCGAACGGCACGAACACCACCTTATAGCCAGAGGCGGGCTTGCGGTTCCAAGAGCCATGCTCGCCGATAAAGGCCCCCTTGGCGAACCGGTCACCCAGCCTGGCCCCCTTCGAGAAGGTCAGGCCCAGCGCCGCGACATGCGGCCCCAGCGCATAGTCGGGACGCTTCACATATTGCTGGAGCGCGGGGTTGGCGGGCTCCACTCGGTCATCGGGATAGCCGCCCCAATAATACCAGGGCCAGCCGAAATGATCGCCGAATTCGACCTGGGTCAGATAGTCGGGCGCCAGGTCGGAGCCCAGCATGTCGCGCTCGTTGACCACGGTCCACAGCCGGCCATTGCCCGGATTGATCGCCATGCCGTTCGGATTGCGCAGCCCCGCCGCGTAGATGCGCCAATTCTTGTCCTTGGGCCAGACCTGAAGGATGGCGGCGCGGTATTTCTCGGCGTCCATGCCGTTCTCGGCGATGTTGCTCGACGATCCGACCGAGACGAACAGCGTCTGCCCGTCGCCCGACGCGATCACGTTGCGCGCCCAGTGATTGCCCGCCGGATTGAGCGGCACGACCTTTTCGGGCTTCGCGCTGATCTTCGTCTCACCCTCGCGATAGGGCACGCGGACCAGCGCATCGGTGTCGGCGATGTAGAGTTGGCCGTCGAACAGCGCCATGCCGAAGGGCGAGTTAAGTCCGGTCATGAACGGCGTCTTCATTTCCGCCACGCCGTCGCCATCGGTATCGCGGAGCAAGGTGATGCGGTTGGCCGACGGCACCGCCGCACCCGCGCGTCCGAGGAAGAAGTTCATCACCCGTTGCACCAGCCCGGAGCTGGGGCGGGGCGGCGAGTTCGTCTCGGCGACCAGCACGTCGCCATTGGGCAGTTCGTACAACCAGCGCGGATGGTCGAGCCCGGTGGCGAAGGACCGGATGGTCAGGCCCTGCGCCACGCTCGGCTTCGCGCCGTTCGTCCAGCCCACGGGCTTGGCGATGTTGACGGTGGGAATCACCTGCTCGCGCGGGGCCTGGATCGTCGGCTGGCGTCCGGCCACCTGATCGACGCTCAGCCGCGCCCGATCGGGCCAGGCGAGCCAGGCGAAAATGGCGACGCCGACCAGAACGAAAATGGCCAGCAGGATCAGGACATGTTTGCGCATGGCGCGAAACTAGGCGGATGCCGGCGTGGGGGGAAGGGGGGCCTGCGCGAATCTCACACTGGCACCGAAACGATATTTTTGTCATTCTGCGGAGTGCGTGGGCAAGGCTTGGGAGGGCATGACATGCGCATGGGGATATGGAACTGGGGGATCGCGATCATCTCGCTGGTTGTTGCAGCGACTCCGGGGGCGGCGCAGGATCGCGACACGCCCCAGGGATCGCCGGGGCGGGATGTCGTCGTTCGGGGCGAGAGGCTGCCGGAAACCAAGGCCCCGCCGCCACCGGGCATCACGGTGCAGACCGACCGGATCGTCAACCGCACGCTCGACGAAAAGGCGCAGATGTTCGTCCGCTGTGCGCCCTTCTTCCCGCCCAAGGTCCTGCGTCGCGCGATCGATGGTCAGCCCAATAGGCCGACGACCCTGCTCGCGATGGACAGCTTCATCCGTGCCAATCAGGCCTGTTGGCCCGATATGCCGTCGCCGCCCTTGCCACCACCGCCCGATCTGGCGAGTTGCTGGCAGGTCTATACCGTCACGGGCCTGCCCGTCTGCCGCAGCAGTTATGACCGTGGTGCGGTGTTGGAGGCGGCGATCGCGCGCTTCGCCCCCGACGCGGCCCTGACGGCGCAGGAGGTCGACGATCCGGCGGCGAACGCTCGTCTGGAGGCGCGGGAGAAGCAGCGGTTGCTCTTCGCCTATTCGGATGAAAAGATCCGGGCGAAGGTCACGCAATGTCTGGTTCGTGCGGAGCCGGAGGAAACGACGCGGATGGTCCATGCGCATGGCGATGCCGCGCTACAGACCCAATATGTCTATCGCATCCTCGACCATGCCAAACATTGTCTGGGCAATCCCGAGCGGATCGAGGTCGAGCCGCTGTTTTTCCGTTATGCGTTGACCGACGCCTTTTATCGCTGGGTCGTGGCGGTGCGCCACGTGGATTCCCTGCTCCCCGCCGCCTGACCATGGCGGCCGCCGGTGCCACAGGGGAGCGCACCGGCGGCCTTCGATGGCGCGAATGTCAGGGAGGTTATTCGCGCCCTCGATTTCGGGAACTGGCAATCGCTAGTGCGTGGTTCGCTCCGGAGGGTTGTGCGGTGCTCCGGGGCGGCTTTCCTGCACTGAGGTGACCCATATCGCGCCCCGTTCGCTCCCGCTAACGCATTGGAATGGCGAGTGTGATCGAGTGAGTGAATTGGCGCGGGCGCAATCGTGCCGAAACGGAGCCATCCCTCATTGCCGGCCATTGCGCCGCCACTCATCCTGCCTCTCGCCCATTCGGGTCAGGGAGGAACATGGCATGAGGAAGCTACCGACATTCATTCCCCTGTTCGGGACGATCGCGGTCCTTGGCGTGCTGACGGCGCCGCAGCCTGCCCAAGCGATGCCGACCTGCGAGCAGGAAATCCGCATTCGCTGCTCGGGCTATGACGTGCAGGGCCGCCCGCGGCTCGATACGCGGCATTCCAGCTATGAGGAATGTGTCCAGGAAGAGACGGAATTACGCTGCGCCGGTTCGAGTTATACCGGATATTCCGGGACGATGGCTTTTCGCCGCGAAGGTACGGGCGACTGAGCCCAATGCGTTGGAGGTGGTTCGCAGGGTGAGCCACCTCCACTCCCTTCGCCACCCTATGGCCGCGAATAAGGTCGTCCCGCCCGAGTCGCCGTCACTCGACTTCGGACGCTACCGCCGGATGTAGGCGCAGGCGGTGGATGCGGCGTTCGTCCGCTTCGGTCACCTCGATCCGCCAGCCGCTGGGATGGTCGATGCAGGTCCCGGTCGGCGGCACCTGTCCCGCCAGCACGGCGGTCAGGCCGCCCAGCGTGTCGACATCGTCCTCGGCCTCTTCCAGCGCGGGATCGACCGCGCGGCCGACCTCTTCCAGGCTTACCCGCGCATCCGCGTCCCAGGCCCCGCCGTCGAGCGGCACCAGCAACGCCTGCGGCGCGTCGTCATGCTCGTCCTCGATCTCGCCGACGATCTCTTCGATCAGGTCCTCGATGGTGACCAGGCCCTCGGTGCCCGAATATTCGTCCAGCACCACCGCCAGATGCACCCGCTTCTGGCGCATATCGGCGAGCAGATCGAGCGCGCCGCGCGACATGGGGACATAGAGCGGATCGCGGATCAGCCCGGCGATCGTCTCGGGGTGCGCGGCCCCGGTCGCCAGGATGTTGAAGACGTCCTTGATATGGACCATCCCGATGATCGAATCGAGCGTCTCGCGATAGACGGGCAGGCGGCTATGCCCCGCCTCGGCGAAGATCTGGACCAGATGGTCGAAGGTCGTCCGCTCCTCGACCGCGATGATGTCGGCGCGGGGCACGCCCACGTCACCGGCATCGCGCTCGCCGAAATGGAGCAGGTTGCGCACCATCTGCCGCTCCAGCGGGGTCAGGTCGCCCTTGGCGTCGGGGCCGGGATCGCCTTCATGACGGTCGATCGCGTCTTCCAGCTGGTCGCGCAGCGACTCTTCGTGCTCGCCGCCGAAGATCAGGCTTTTCAGCCCGCGCCATATACTGGATTCGTTGGAGTCACCGTTGCCGGTGCTGCTACTGGGGCCGTCGGCCATCGGGGGGTGTCAGTCCTCGCGTACGTGATAGGGGTCGTCGATGCCGAGGCTGGCCAGCGCATCGCGTTCGATCGCTTCCATCGCCTCCGCCTCGTCATCGTTCATATGGTCATAGCCTAGCAGATGCAGAACGCCATGCACCAGAAGATGAGTCGCATGCGTTTCGGTCGCGATGCCACGCTCGGCGGCTTCCGCGACGCAGACGCCATGGGCCAGCACGATGTCGCCCAACAGCACCTCGCCATCGTCCGAATTCTGGGTGACCGTCTCGATCAGGTCGGGCTGGACCATCGGAAAGGACAGGACGTTGGTGGGCTTGTCCTTCTGCCGATACTGGCGGTTCAGCGCGTGCACCTCGTCATCGCTGGTCAGCCGCACCGAAATCTCGATCAGCGCGGAGGTGGTCAGCAGCGGCCCATGCGGCGTCCGCTCGATCGCGGCGCGCGCGGCGCGGGTGGCGATCGCCTCCCAACCGGCTTCGTTCCCGGACCAGGGCTCTTCATGGATCAGCGCAATCTCGATCATCGGAGCCTTTCGGTATCGTCCAGGTCGGTGAGGGCAAAATCGTCGCCCTTGTACAACAGTTCCGCGTGCTGGCTATGGGGCGAGAAAGTTCGGGAAATATCGACGTTCCGCCTGTTCCTCCCCTGGAAGGGGAGGTGGCAGGGCGAAGCCCTGACGGAGGGGTGTCGCGGTGCGTATGTTTCCATCGCGGGTGGTTACACCCCTCCACCATGCTTCGCATGGTCCCCCTCCCCTTGCAGGGGAGGAATATAAGACCGCATCCTATCTCAGGCGTTGGGCCCTTCATAGGCATCGACGATCCGGCCGACGATCGGGTGGCGGACGACATCGGCGGCGGTGAAGCGGCTCATCGCGATGCCCTCCACGCCCTCCAGTCGGCGGACCGCGTCGGCCAGGCCGGAGGCGGCGACGCCGCCGGGCAGGTCGACCTGGTTGGGGTCGCCGCAGATGACCATGCGGCTATTCTGGCCGAAGCGGGTCAGGAACATCTTCATCTGGGCGGGAGTGGTATTCTGCGCCTCGTCGAGGATGACGAAGGCGTCGGCCAGCGTCCGGCCGCGCATGAAGGCGATGGGCGCGATCTCGATCTCGCCGCTGGCGATGCGCCGCTCCACCTGCTCGGCGGGCAGGCAGTCATAGAGCGCATCGTAGAGCGGGCGGAGATAGGGATCGACCTTCTCCTTCATGTCGCCGGGCAGGAAGCCAAGCCGCTCGCCCGCCTCGACCGCCGGGCGCGACAGGATCAGCCGCTGGACCGAGCCGGTGATGAGCTGCGCCACCGCCTGCGCGACCGCGACATAGGTCTTGCCGGTGCCCGCCGGCCCGAGCGCGAAGATCATGTCGTTCGACACGAGCTGCTTCATGTAATGCGCCTGGGCAGGGGTGCGCGGGACGATCGTCTTCTTGCGCGTGCGGATCATGATCGGCGGCGCGGAGGTGCGTTCCGCGCTCAGGATGCCGTCGAGCGTCGGTTCGGACGCCATCGCGATCGAGGCGTCGACCAGTCCGGTGTCCACCTCTTCTCCACGCTGGATACGGGCGTAGAGGTCGTTCAGCACGTCGCGGGCCAGCCCGACCTGCTCGGCGGTTCCCTCCAGCCCCACCCGGTTGCCGCGTGCGGTGATGTAGACGCCCAGTCGATTCTCCAGCGCGACCAGATTGCGGTCATATTGACCGAACAGCTGCGCCAGCACTTGCGGCTTGTCGAAGCTGAGTTCCGCCCGGCTGCGTTCACCGGCCTGGGCGGGGAGGGGCTTGCGGCTCATGCGGTCCTTTCACCGTCTGTGGTTGCCACCAAGATGGGGGCGACGGGATCGGAACGCCAGCGAAATTGCATGACATAGGTGTGACGGCGGGAGGTTTTTGGCGGGCGGAGGCGCAGAGGGCGCAGAGAAGAAGAGTTCGCCCTCGCGATCGGGAGACCTTCTTCTACCTCCGCGCTCTCTGCGCCTCTGCGCGATAAAAAAGAAAGATGGTTCGCGCGGAGACGCGGAGGCGCGGAGAGGGTGTATCCGGCGGCGGGTTGACCCTTCGGTATCCGGCCGGGTCACCGTCTTCCGGTCGCGATTACGGGGTGCAAGTTCCGCGCGCGAGACATTCTCCGCGCCTCCGCGTCTCCGCGTGAATCAAAATTGGTGAGCGGGGGCTTACGCCGCTTCGCGCACCTTTGCCTGGCCGGTCAGCGAGTTGGGTCCGGCCGCGACCAGTTCGACTTCTACCAGGTCGCCGATGCGGTGGTCGCCGATCAGGTGGACCGACTGGAGCCAGGGCGACTTGCCGAGCATCTGGCCGGGCAGCTTGCCGCGCCGTTCGATCAGCACGGTGCAGGTCCGGCCGACGCTGGCCGCGTTGAACGCCGCCTGATCGCGGTTGAGCGCGGCTTGCAAGCGTTGGAGCCGGTCGTCCATCACCTCCGCCGGAACCTGATCCCCCATGGTCGCCGCCGGAGTGCCGGGGCGGGGGCTGTATTTGAAGCTGAACGCCTGGGCATGGCCCATCGCATCGACCAGGCTCAGCGTGTCGGCGAACTCCGCCTCAGTCTCACCAGGGAAGCCGACGATGAAATCGCCCGACAGCGCGATGTCGGGCCGCACCGCGCGGACGCGGTCGATCAGCCGCATATAGCTGTCGCGGGTGTGCTGACGGTTCATCGCCTTCAGGATGCGGTCATTGCCCGACTGCACCGGCAGATGGAGGAAGGGCATCAGGCTCTCGACATCGCGGTGCGCGTCGATCAGCCCCTGCGTCATGTCATTGGGGTGGCTCGTCGTATAGCGGATGCGGTGCAGGCCCGGAATCCGGTCGAGCGTGCGGATCAGGCCGTGCAGCCCCCGGTCGTCGGCGTCGTTCCAGGCGTTGACGTTCTGGCCCAGCAGCGTGATCTCGCGCGCGCCCGCATCGACCAGCGCCTTCGCCTCATCGACGATCGCCGCGAAGGGCCGGCTGACCTCGGCCCCGCGCGTATAGGGCACGACGCAATAGGTGCAGAATTTGTCGCAGCCTTCCTGCACCGTCAGAAAGGCCGAAGGGCCGACCTTGCGACGGCCGGGCAGATGGCCGAATTTCGACTCGACCGGCATGTCGGTGTCAAGCGCCGCCTCGCCCGCCGCCGCCCTGGCGACCAGTTCGGGCAGATTGTGATAGGCCTGCGGGCCGACCACCACATCGACCTTGGCGCGGCGGACGATCTCGGCGCCCTCCGCCTGCGCGACGCAGCCCGCCACCGCGATCATCGGCTTGCGGCCCTGTTCGCCCGCGTCCTTCCGAAGACGCCCGATGTCCGAATAGACCTTCTCGGTCGCCTTTTCGCGGATGTGGCAGGTGTTGAGCACCACCAGATCGGCGGCAGCGGCGTCGTCGGTCGCGGACAGGCCTTGCGCGGCCATCAATTCGGCCATGCGCTCGCCGTCATAGACGTTCATCTGACAGCCGAAGGACTTGACGTGGAAGGTCTTGGGGGATGCGGGCATGACGCGCCCCTTATCGCAAATCGCGCCGTGTCGCCAGCACCCGACGACCCGCCCGCCCGCGCGTCAGGACGCCACGATCCGCGCCCGTGCCTCCGCCGCCATCGCCTTGCGGTCGGGATAGTCGGCGGGGTCGAAGGGGGCGAGATAGTGGAGCGTCACGGTGAACCGCCCCGCACGGCGCAGGACCCGTTTGGCATGGGCATCGCCCGCATCGTCGCCCAGCCACGCCAGATCGGTCGCCGCCGCGCCATAGTCGATCCGCACCGGCTGCACCCGGATATCCGGCACCGGCGGGACGAGCGCCGCGAACAGGGCGGGCTTGAAGGGCAGGAGCGACAGGTCGTCGCCGGTCGTGCCCTCGGGAAAGATCGCCAGCGGCTGTCCCTCGGCCAGCGCGGTGCGGATCGTCGCCACCTGATCGCCGACGCCCAGCCGGTCGCCGCGCTGGACGAAGAGGGTGCCGTTCAGCCCCGCCAGCCAGCCGATCAGTGGCAGCGCGGCGACTTCCGCCTTGGCGACGAAGCGCGCGCCCGCCGTCCCGGCGAGCAGGAGAATGTCGAACCAGCTGACATGGTTGGCGACGATCACCGCATCGCGGGTCAGCGGCTGGCCGACCACCCGGATATCCGCGCCCAGGATCATCGCCACCCGCCGCAGGAAACGGCGCGGCCATGGCGAGGTCCGCCCCAGCGCTCGCCACGCGCCGTGCAATGCCACCGCGACCAGCAGCGTGCCGATAATGCACGAAAGGCGACCCGCTGCGCGCAGGCCGCCCTTGTTGTCGGCGTCGGTCGAGGCGGCGACCGCCATCATCCCTTGCGGTCGAGGCTGACGCCGTAAAGCTCCATCCGGTGATCGACCAGGCGGAAGCCCAGCTTTTCGGCGATCGCCTTTTGCAGTTGCTCCAGTTCGGGGTCGACGAACTCGATCACCCGGCCGGTCTCGACATCGATCAGATGGTCGTGATGCGCTTCGGGCGAGGGTTCGTAGCGGGCGCGGCCATCGCCGAAGTCGTGGCGGTCCAGGATGCCCGCTTCCTCGAACAGGCGGACGGTGCGGTACACGGTCGCGATCGAGATGCCCGGATCGATCTTGGCGGCGCGCTCATACACCTTTTCCACATCGGGATGGTCCTCCGCTTCCGACAGGACGCGGGCGATCACGCGACGCTGTTCGGTGATGCGCAGTCCCTTTTGTGCGCACAGCGCTTCGAGATCGATTTTGCGGGCCATGGTAAATTCAACTCCTCGGGCTGATCCCCTCTCTACGCGCAAAGCGCTATTGCGAAAAGGGGATAGCGACTCGCAATAACCCGGAAACTGTGATCGGGTCAGCCAATGGCCCCGGCCTCGATCGGCCGGGCATAGGTGTGGGCGTCATAATGCTGGCCGTCCGCGCCCTTGTAATAGTTGCGCCGTTCGCCGCACTTGGCAAAGCGGTGGGCGGTGTAGAAGCGCACCGCCGGATTGTTCGACCGGACCTCCAGATGCAGGGTGACCACCCCGCGCGCGGCACAGTCGGCGACGACCATGCGGATCAGCGCGCTGGCGATGCCGCTGCGGCGGTGATCGGGCGCGACGCCCAGCAGCAGCAACTCCGCCTCGTCCATCACCGAGCGGGTCAATGCGAAGCCCACCGCCTCGCCGCCCGCTTCCGCGATCAGCAGATGAATGCCGGGCATCGCCATCACGCCCAACAATTGCGCACGGGTCCAGGCCTCTCCCCATTGCGGATCGAAAGCGGCGGCCATCACCTGTTCGACTATCCCGGCATCGCGCGCATCGCCGCCGCGCAGTGTCAGGCTGATGCTCGCCATCAGGCGGCGAGCCCCGGCG
>NZ_JALNUR010000026.1 GCF_026540895.1 Sphingomonas sp. GM_Shp_1
TTGCGGGTTCAGCTCCAGCGCCAGCTCGCCGGACAGATATTGCTGCTCGAACAGCTTGTTCTCGCCGACATAGGAGGAGATCATCTTGGCGACCTGCCGGCTCTCCAGCAGCATCCACAGGCCGAAGCCGTCCGCCCCGGCATTGTTCGAGATGACGGTCAGCCCCGTCACCCCGCTCGCCCGGATTTCGGGGATCAGGCTCTCGGGATTGCCGGACAGGCCGAAGCCGCCCGACATGATCGTCATCCCGTCGAACAACAGCCCCTCCAGCGCCGCCGCCGGCGTGTCGTACAGCTTGCTTCGCATCCTTCTCTCCACGACCCTCGGCTTCTGACGCGGACCCGCGCGAGCCGAGTTTCTGACCCGGAACCTAGCGAGCCATGCCCGCTGGCGGCCATGATCGATCCAACGAGAGATTTGGACTATTCAACGGATCCGCGGCAAGGAGCCGGTCATGGCCACCACCTCCGTTCCGACCTTCTATCTCTATGGCGAGCCGCAGCGGGCGGTCGATCATGGCTTCGTCCATGCCGAATCGCTCGATCATCGCAACCGCCCGAACGAATGGCTGATCCACCCGCACGCCCATGCCGATCTGTCGCAGATCTTCGTGATCGAACAGGGCAGCGGGCGGATGGTGGCGGAGGATCGCCGCTTCGCCTGCGAAGCGCCCGCGCTGGTATTGGTCCCAGCCAAGGCGGTCCACGGCTTCCTGTGGAACCCGGATGTCAGCGGATCGGTGCTGACCTTGTCGAACGACATGCTCGCCGAGCTGTACCGCGCCGACCCTGCCCTGCGACAGGTGTTTCAGTCACCATGCACGCTCGCCCTGAGCGCGGAGGACACGGCGCTGGCGAGCGGCGCCACGCAATGGCTGATCCGCGAACTGTCATGGACCGCGCCCGGACACCGCGCGGCGATACAGGCGCAGTTGCTGTCGATCCTCGTCATCGCCTTGCGCCGGTTGCAGCAACAGGACCACATCGCCGAGCCGCCGACCGCTGCCGACCGGCTCGTGGCGCGGCTGCGCGAACGGATCGAGGCGCGCTTCCGCCTGCGTGAGCCAGCGGCGGACCACGCCGCCGCGCTGGGCGTCAGCCTGACCACCTTGCGCAGCGCCACCGCCCGCGCGGCCGGCCTTCCGCCCATGGCGCTGCTCGACGAACGCGCGCTCTTGGAAGCCAAACGCGCGCTGCTCTATTCGTCGCAGGGGGTGGCGGAGATCGCCTATGCGCTGGGCTTCACCGACCCCGCCTATTTCTCGCGCTTCTTCGCGCGCCGCACCGGCATGAGCCCCCGCATCTTTCGCGAACGCCGCGGAATGGTCCAGGCCACGGAGAGCCGTGTCGAACAGACATAGGCGATGCCGAATGATCCAAACGCAGCCGCAACTGGTCCACGATCCATTCCCTCCGCCGGAGTTCGCGACCGCCTCCGGAACATCAACTCCGTAAGGCCGGACCACGCCATCCGGGCGGCAGCCCCCTCGATTTCCGGTTCATCCACCGTCAGCATCGGTCCCCTGCCCCGCCTGCCATGTTGGTTCGACGGAGCAGGGATCGTCTTTGGACACCGATTGACACTCATGACGGTCGCGAGTTCCGAGAGCCCCCCGATTTCCGGGGTTATTCCGACGCGGTCTTTCTGTAATCCAGCGGCGGCTTGCGATTGCCCAGCATGGCCTCATAGGTGAAGTTCGGCCCCCGACGCTTCTCGAACTCCGCCTTGGCAGCCGCGATTTCGGCCGGGTTTCGGAAGAGTTCGGCCGCCGTCAGCGCGAGTGTCTTGGTGGCGACGATGGCGCCCTTGACGCCGATGCTCGATCCCGCCGCCGCGACGTTCTGCCAGCTATGCCCCGCCGATCCCGGTACGAAGGTCGCGGTCGACAGCCCCACGGTCGGCGTCACCCAGCTGACGTCCGACACGTCCGTGGACCCGCCGATCGCCTTTGTCTCGAGCCGAGCGGGTTCGATCTGGCCGACGCTGGCGAGGGCGGGAGCGCCCGCCGGCATCGATTTCTGCAACTGGGTGGCGAAGGCGATCTCTTCGGGCGTCCAGGTGATCCCGCCCACGGCGTGTAGTCCGCGATCCATCGCCTTCATCAACACCTCGTTCGGCAACAGGCTGTAGACGCCACCGATCTGTTCGAAGTCGACCGTCGTCTCGGTGCCCATCGCGGCGCCCTGCGCGGCCTTCTTGACCCGCTCCATCACCGATTTGACGATCTCCGGATCCTGGTCGCGGACATAATAATAGACTTCGGCCTCGTCGGGCACGACGTTGGGCGCCTTGCCCCCGTTGGTGATGACATAGTGGATCCGCGTATGGTCGGGAACATGCTCGCGCATCATGTTGACCATGGCGTCCATCGCCTCGACGCCGTCCAGCGCCGACCGTCCCTTTTCGGGTGCGCCCGAGGCGTGCGACGACTTGCCGTGGAAGCGGAACTTGCCGGAAATATTGGCGAGCGACGGCGCCTGCGACGCGGAGTTCACATTGCCCGGGTGCCAGTGCAGCACGGTGTCGACGTCGTTGAACAGGCCTTCGCGGACCATATAGACCTTGCCCGACCCACCTTCCTCAGCCGGCGTGCCATAGACGCGGATTTCGCCCTGCACGCCGTTCTTAACCATCCAGTCCTTGACGGCGATCGCGGCATAGGTGGACGCGGTGCCGAACAGATTGTGGCCGCAACCATGACCGGCATCCCCACCCAAGGGGGTCCGTACCGGCAACGCCGCCTGCGATAGCCCGGGAAGCGCGTCATATTCGGCAAGCACGCCGATGACCGGTCCTGCTCCGTTTCGGAAGCTCGCGACGAAGGCGGTCGGCTCGCCAGCCACCCCCGCCTTCACCGTGAACCCCGCAGCCTTCAGCCGGGCTTGCAGCAGCGCCGAGCTTTTCGTCTCCAGATAGCCCATCTCGGCATATTTCCAGATTTGCAGCGCAGTGTCCGAGATCGGCGTGGCATTGGCATCGACCGCGGCGATCAGCGCGGTACGATCGGTGGGCGCCAATTCCTGCGCCGTTACGGGCATGGCGGCGGTCGTCATCAGTGCCGCCCAGAGCATCATGGTCTTCATCGTCTATCTCCCTCAAGTCCGCGCGGATCAGAACTTCTTGGTGATTCCCATGAAGAAGTAGCGACCGATCACGTCGTAATTCTGCGCGTCGTAATTGCCCTGGGTGTCGCCGACCTGCGGCGGCTTCGTGTTGAACAGGTTGGTGACGCCCATCCGGAACTCGGTGGTATCGCCCGCCTCGAACCGCGCGTTCAGGTCGTACACGCTGTATGCGGCGACGCCGCGCGTGCTGCTCGCGGGGTTCACGACCTTCGCCGAGGCGATCATGCCGTCGATATACCGCCACCGCAGCCCGAGGCTGGCCCCGCCCAGCGAGTAGGTGAACGACGTCACCGACTTCCATTCGGGATGGGCGAGACCTGCCGTCGTTTCGACGCCGGTCCCGATACTGCCGGCATAATCATAGCTCGGCGCGCCCGGCAGTGCCTGGATCGTGAACGACGCCAGATAGCTGACCGCGGTATTCAGCGCGACCGTCCCCGCGTCGCTTCCCAGCCCGATGTCCGAAAGATTGACCTTCCAGTCGAACTGGGCGTCGATACCCCGCACCTTGAAGGTGCCGAGGTTGAGCAGCGGTTGCAGCGGGTTCACCGGCACGCCGTTCGACGTATTGCGCGAAATCAGCGAGCAGTAATAATTGCTGGCGGCATATTGCGGGTTGTTGCCGCCCGCGTTGAAGCAGAACTGGAATGCCTGAGCGATCGAAAGCGGGCCGACCGCCTGCTTGATGTCGATGCGATAATAGTCGACCGACAGCGACATGTTGCGGAATAGCGGCGACGAGAAGGGCGACTGGATGACGCCGCCCGCCGAATAGGTGTCGGCGATTTCCTCCTGAAGGTCGGGGTTGCCGCCGGTCAGCGCGAACACCTGCGCCGTACCGAGCTGATAGCTGTCGATGATCGCGGTCGGCACGCCCTGTTGCAGGCACAGCGCACGGACCTGCGCGCCGTTCGCGCCGACGCGGTAGGACGATCGCACGTCGCACGGATCGCCGTTCGCGGTGGTCGCGGCGGGGCTGCCGATCGCGACGCTGCCCGTCGAGATCGGGGCGTAGAGTTCGCCCACGCTCGGCGCGCGGATCGCGCGATTATACCCGCCGCGCAGCCGCAGCGCGTCCAACACCTGCCAGTTCGCATCGGCCTTGTAGGCGTGCACGCCGCCGACCGAATTATAGTTGGAGTAGCGATAGCCGAGATCGAGATCGAACTGCTGGATCAGCGGGATGTCGTGCAGCAACGGCACGAGCAATTCACCGTAGACCTCACCCACCCTGACCGTTCCGCCGGCCGCGCGCAGCACGCTATAGCCCAGGATATCGCTGGTCCCGTCGGGCAGCGAGAGTTGCGCATCCGGCTGGAACGCATAGGAATTGCTGCGATAGTCGGCACCCAGTGCGAAGCGGAGGCTCCCCGCCGGCAACTCGGCCAGGCCGCCTTGGATATTTCCTTCGATCGTCTTTTGCTGGAGTTCGTTGGTGTTGAGTGTGCGCCGTGAGATATAGCTGACGCATTCCTGCGAAGGCGTCACGTTACCGAACGGGTTGAACCCGCCCGCGCACAATTCGGTGCCGCCGGTCGGGCTGTTGAGCAGGCGCGAGATGGCGCCCGCGCTGGCGCCGCCGGTTTGCGCGTTCTGGAACTTCGCCTTGCTGGTGTTCGCGTAGATGTCCCAGGTCCAGTCGCGAATGCCGATCTTGCCCGACAGGCCGGCGGTCAACTGATATACGTCGTACTCATAGGACTGGACGCGCGGCCCCAGGATGTTGAGCGCCTTGTAGAAGGTGACCGCCGAATTGGGGTTTGGCCGCGACGCCAGGAT
Source organism: Sphingomonas sp. GM_Shp_1 (assembly GCF_026540895.1). GTDB lineage: Bacteria > Pseudomonadota > Alphaproteobacteria > Sphingomonadales > Sphingomonadaceae > Sphingomonas. The sequence continues at coordinate 4,905 of NZ_JALNUR010000026.1, forward strand.
CGAACGGAAGGCCGGGGAGATGAACGGGTTCGTCGTCGGCACCGTCAGGCCATAGACGTTCGAGGCCAGGGTCGGGTTGGTGATGCCGACCGAATTATAGGTGGTGTAGCTGAACTGGCCGAACGCCTTGATGTTGTCGGTGACGTCGTAGTCGACCTTGCCGAACACCGAATAGCGATCGAGATCGGCCTGCAGCGATCCGCCATTATAGCCGAAATTGACCTGCTGGCTGTTGGTGCCGCTATTGACGATATAGGCTTCGTCGGTCTGGGGATCGCGATAATTGAGCACGGGGACGCCCGCCGTGCTGAACAGCGTCTGGTCGGTGTTGAAGCCGATCTGCCCGGTATAGCGCCCGGCGGCATTGCCGGTCAGCGCCGGCGTTCCATATTGTCCCACGAACACCGAATTGACCGCGGCAAGCGTCGGCAGGTTGGCACCGAACAGCGCGGTGCCCTGCGGGATCGTGCTCAGCCCCGGCGTGGTGGTGCGGAAGGTATAATAGTCGCGCTTGATCTGCTGCGCAGGGTCACGGCGGGTATAATCGAACGACAGCACGGCGTTGCCGCGATCATCGGCGAAGGTCGAACCGGCGGTGGCGGTGATGCGATAGGTGTTGCCGTCGCCATAGTCGCTAACGCCGGTCTGGCCGTTCAGGGTGACGCCCTTGAAATTACGGCGCAGCCGGAAATTGACCACGCCGGCGGTCGCGTCCGACCCATAGGTGGTCGATGCCCCGCCGGTGATGACCTCGATATTCTCGATCAGGGCTTCCGGAATGGTGTTCAGATCGACCGAGCCATCGGGATTGGATGGCTGCATCCGGCGACCGTCCAGCAGGATCAGCGTGCGCTTCGCCCCCAGGCCGCGCAGGCTGGCATTGGCCTGGCCGCCGTTCAGACCGGTGCTGGTGCTGCCGGTATTGCCCTGCCCGAACGCGCCGGTGAACTGCGGCATCTGCGACAATGCGCTCTCGACGGTGACCCGACCGGTATTTTCCAGCGTGTCGCTCGACAGGGAGACGATCGGGCTGTTCGCGACATAGTCGGACCGGGCGATGCGCGATCCGGTGACGGTGACTTCCCCAAGCGATTCATTCTCGGACTGTTCAGCCTGTACGCTGGCCGGTGGCGCGGTCGGCACACTGCTCTGCGCATGCGCCGTGCCGGCGGCGAGTGCAATGGAAGCGCAGCTCCCGCCGAGAAACGCTCGCGTGATACCCCGTACAACCATGTCGAACTTCCCCCTTGAATTAACCGCATCGTTGGCGGCCTCAAGGATGATGACGCGGCCCGATCGCCGCACCTCACGTGCAGAACGAAAAAAGTTCCAATGAAAAGGGAGCGATTGTTTCCAACCGCTCCCCAAATGCCATCCTGGCGTACTATTATATCATGAGGTCAACGCATGGCGGTCACCGACGGACCGTATAACAGGCCGTTGAACAACAGCTTGAACGTCGCATAGGGCTGCGCGCGCTGGGTGATTTCGGGGCCCATCGCGAACAGCTTGCCCTTGCCCAGATCGGCATCGACGATCGCAACCGTGCCGTCGAGGCGCTCTTGCCCGACCGCCCAGCCGCTGCGCAACGGGGCCGCCCCCTCGAACCACGCGACCTTCTTCGCCGCGCTGCCGGACAGCGTGAACGGTTGGCTTTCGTCGAAGAAGATGTCGACCGTGGGCGTCATGCCGTACGCCAGCGGCTGGCGGGTATCGACCCGAGCGGACAGCAGTGCGCCGGGAATGTAGAACTGCTTCTTGTCGAGCGCGGCGAGCGACCCATCGGCCTTCTTCGTGACCAGCGCGGGCTGTATCTGCGGATCGAGCAGGGTCGCCAGCCGGTTCGCGCTGCCGACCGTCACCACCGTTCCCCCGGCCTTTGCGAACGCCGCGACTGCCGGCAGCGTCTTTTCGGGCGTCACCTCGCCCAGCCAGCCGCGATACTCGGCCGGGATGCTTTTCGCGGCGGGCATCGTGAACCGATAGCCACCCGGATACGGCCCGCCCTGCGTCGTGGGCACGGTGCCGTCGGCAAACAGCAGCACGTCATATTTGGCGTTCAGGTTTCCGGCGTCGAGTTCTTGCGGATACACCACGCTGAACGGGAACTCATATTGTTCGAGCAGCCAGCGGGTCCAACCGGCGGGAATCACCCCGCCATAGCGATCGACCAGGCCGATACGCACCGGTTTCAACGCCAGCCTGGTAGCAGCGGGCGCACGATCCACGGCATAGGCGTCGATCCCGAGCTGCCTGGTCGACGACGCCATGATCGCCGCAGCGGCCGCCGACGCCGGGACCCAGATCGCACCCTCCGCCAGATCCTTGCCGCCCGCCCTGGTCGCGGCCCCGATCCAGGCCACCGGCACGCCCGCTTTCAACAGGCGATTGGTGAGAATGAAGCTGTTGTTCGCCTCATGCCCGACGATCCAGCCCGCCTTGCCCGATCCGATCAGGCGGCCGGGGTTCACGGTCAACAGGTCTGGCACGGGTTCGAAGCTGCCGGAGAAATTGTCGAGCACGCGATCGAAGCGGATGCCCATCTGATAGGCGAGCGTATAGCCGGTGACGTCATATGGCGCCTTGGGCGGGCCGCCGGGGAATTCGGGGTCGTGCGGATGATCCTGCGGTTCGAACATGTCGATCACGTGCGGGCGGTACGCCTGCGCGGTCTTCACCACATAGGTCCCCGCCGGATAGCGCTTGCCGCCGGCGGTGAACGGTGCGGTGGCACGATCGACATCGACGCCGTTCTTGATCAGTGCATTGAGGAACGCGATCGTGGTCGGCATGTCGCGCTGGTCGGGACCGAGCACATAGCCACGCGGGTCGCGCTTGGCCGGGTCCTGCAACACCGTGGCATAGAGCGAAGGCGCGACCATCCCCTCCTTGGCGCGGCTGTTATAGCCTACATAGCCCTCATCGACCTTGGCACCCTTGCCCGCCTCCTTCAGCGCATCGACGCGTTTCGGCGTGGTGGTCCAGCTATCCGTGCTGCCGCGAACGATCGCCTGATGGCCCATCCGCCAGATGTTCATCAGCAGCCGCTCGCGATTGCGCGACGCGTAGTCCATGACAGCGCGGTTCAGCGACCATTGATATTCCAGGCTGTCCTTCAGGTGCCACTCGCCCGGTGCGATCGGCAACGGCTCATCGCTGCGCGCGAGCTGGGTGTCGGCGATCAGCGGGATCTTTTCCGGCGTCGGACCGCCGATGATCTCGGTCAGCAGCCCGATCGAATTGTGGAAATAGGCGACGGAGCGCTCCATGCCGTTGTGCCAGGTGGAGTAAGGCGCGGCGCTGCGCATCCCCGACCCGCCCTTCTGCTCCGACACCAGCCGGCTGTGCATCGCGGAGCCGACCTCCTGCAATTCGGTCATCACGATCGGATTGTAATTATAGTTGAACGGGTCGCGAAACGGCGGCACGAACACCACCATGCCAGCAGGGCCAGTCTGGTGCTGGTTGAAGATGATCTGCGGAAACCAGGTCCGGAACAGCATCTTGTTGACCGCTTCGGTCTCCGGCATCTGCACCATGAAGCTGTCGCGGTTGTTATCGTGGCCGATGTATTTCTGGTAGAGGCGCGGAATGGTCCGGAACTCGCGGTCCTTGGGGTCGGGATTGCGCATGTACCAGTCCGCGACCAGCTCAAGCCCGTCGGGATTGTCCTGTGCGAACAATATGATCTCGTCGTTCAGCACGCGCATCGTTTCCGCATCCGTCCCGGTCAGCATGCGGTAGAGCACATGGATCTGGCTTTGCGTCGTCACCGTCTCGGTCGCGTGCATGCCGGCATCGATCCACACGATCGCCTTGCCCTCGTTCGCCAGCGCCTGCGCCTCGGCCTCGGTCTTCACCTCCGCCTTGGCGAGTTTGCGTGCGATGTCGCGGTAATGGTCGAGCTTCGCCAGGTTCGCAGGGGAACTGACGATCGCGACCCACATCGTGCGACCCTCCGCCGACTTGCCGATATCGACCAGCTTCATACGGTCCGACTGGCTCGCAAGCTTCTTCAGATAGGCTTCGTAGGCGTCGTAATCGGCGAGGAAATAGTCGCTGCCCGGTTCCTGGGCAAAGGCTTCGAACGGCGCGGTCACGGTGCCGACCTTCGGGGTGATCGGTTCGGCAGAGGCCGCACTTGCCAGCGCGAACGCACCGACGCCCAGAAAAAGCATGACCTTCGACATATGATATCGCCCCTTTGCCGCCGGACGTGACCGTCCCCGTGTTCATCAAGACGTAACTTCGGGTCGGTCCCTCAGTCGGCAGCGACGATAAATCAGCCCGGTATCAGATCGAACGCCACCGTCAGCCGCGGGGCGTCCCCGGAAAACGGCTCGGTGCCGTGCCAGAGATAGGAGGGGAACAGCACCAGCTGTCCGGGTACCGGCCGGACATGACGCGTCGGCGACAGCGCAGGCCGGGTCGGCACGCCGGGCCGTCCGAAGGCCAGCCAGCCCTGCGGTTGCTCCGCCACGGACGCCGGCAGATCGACATAGAAGGCGGACGACAACCAGCCGCGCGGATGCACGTGATCGGTGTGATAGCCACCGGGCCGCAGCAGCACCGACCATGCCCCCGCGAAGCGATATCCGCCGGTCTTGCGCCGCCGCACCGGATCGACCCCCGTCCCCAACTGCGCCAGATGCGCCCGGATCGGTGCGTCGAGCGCCGCGAACAGCGCGCGAAGGACCGGATGATCGACCTTGCTCAAATCCTCCTGCGTCTGGCTGCCCTGGCGAAGCGACTGGCCGAGCGGATGGGTTCGCCATGCGTGGCGCGCGCGCAGCGTCTCGGCGAGATCGTCCAGGAACGCCGCCAACGAGGGCCATCCCGGCGGCGCGTCGATGCGACGTGCGGAGACCAGTGCGGGATCGTCGCACAGCGCGGCATGACGTGGATCGCCGAGCAGTCGCCACGCGGTTGCAAGCAACGCGATCACCCCCTGATCGTCCGGTGCGGCGGTGCTGATCCGCATCGCCAATGTCGCCGCCTCGGACGGACGCCCTTCATGCAGCAAGGCCTCCACCACCGCCTTCGCCGCCTCAGCGGAGGACGGCGCAAGCCGCAAGGCCGCCGTCGCATGGGCAAGCTGGCCCTCGGCCTCCCCCAATGCAGCCCGGGCATTCGCCGCGAGCAGATGCAGCCCGGCATCCGCCGTGCGCGCGATCGCCCGGTCGAGCACCGCCGCCGCACGGGCGGGTTCGCCTGCGCTCATCAGCACGACCGCTTCGACCGACGCGAGTGCGGGTACGCGGTCCGCGTCGACCGCCGCCAGCGCCGCGCCGACATCCGCCGTCCGCATCCAGCGGAGTTGCGCCAGGTCGCGATGCGCCGCCACATAGTCCGCCCGCATCGCAATCGCGGACAGGAACGCCGCCTCCGCCGCATCGAGGTCCCCCGTCCCCTGCAACGCCCGCGCATGGACCAACCACGTCTCGGGCGCGGTCGATCCCTTGGCAAGGGCGCGGGCGGATGCCTCCACCGCCCCGGCGAATTCGCCGAGATCGCCGAGCGTCGAGGCGAGATTATGCTCCGCCACCGCGCTTTGGGGCCGTTCCGCGACGGCGCGGGCATATAGGGTCGCGGCGGTACGCAGATCGCCCGCCACCTTGGCCCGCCGCGCCTGCTCCATCGTCGCGGAAGCGGTCACTTCGGCGTCGTCACCATCAGCACCGCAAGCGTCAGGGTACGGATACCGGTACGGATCGCCTTGTCGTGATCGGGTGCGAAGAAGGGCGAATGGTTGCTCGGTACCGCTTGGCCCTTGGCCTTGAACGCGGCCAGTGTCGCCGCGTCATAGCCGCCGATCGTGAAATAGACCGAGGGCATGCCGGCATCGACGAACGCCGACCAGTCCTCGCTCGCCGACCAACCGGGCGCGGTTGCGGGCACATAGGTGACGCGGTCGCCGCCCGCCGCCTTCAGTTCCGCCGCCGCGCGTTCGGCCAGCGCATGGTCGTTGAACACGGCCGCGGTGCCGTACAACCATTTCACCTCGGGCACGGGCGCCATCGACATCGCCGCCGACGCCTCGGCGGTCCGCTTCACGCCGTCGAGCAGCAATTGCCGCACATCCTTATCGAACGACCGCAGGCTCAGCTTCAGCGTGGCGGTGTCGGGAATGATGTTGCCGACGGTTCCCGCCTGAAATGCGCCGACGGTGACCACGCCGAACGCATTCGCGTCCTTCTGGCGGCTGATCACCGTCTGCACGTCGGTGACGAAATGCGCGCCCATCACGATGGGATCGATCGTAGCACTCGGCATCGATCCATGTCCGCCGCGCCCCTTGAAGGTGATCTGCAAGCTGTCCGAATTGGAGCTGGTGACGCCGTCCTTGACCAGCACCGTCCCAGTCTCGCCCGACCCGACATGCGCGGCGAAACCGTAATCGGGCTTGGCGAACCTGGTGAACAGCCCGTCATCGAGCATCGCCTTGGCGCCTTTCAACTGCTCCTCGGCGGGCTGGGCGATGAACATCAACGTGCCCTTCCACTGCGACTTCATCGCCAGCAGCGCCTGGGCCGTCCCGATCCACGCCGCCATGTGCACGTCATGTCCACAGCTTTGCGCGACGAAGGTCGTCTTGCCTTCATATTCGGTCTGCGCGCGGCTCGCATAGGGAAGACCGGTCTTCTCCTCCATCGGCAGGCCGTCGAGTTCGGTGCGCACCATCACGGTCGGCCCGGGACCATTACGATAGATCGCAACGACCCCCGTCCCGCCCACCTTCTCGGTCACGGTGAAACCCATGGCCTTCATCTTGCTCGCCAAGAGCGCGGCGGTGCGCACCTCCTGCATCCCGATTTCGGGATGGGCATGGATATCACGGTACAGCGCGTCGAGCGCGGGATAGCTCTTCTCGATCTGGGCATCGATCGCCGCCCTGTTGGCGGCGGGGCCGGGCGCGGGCTCGGCGGACGCCGCGCCGACACTCGCCATCATCAGACATCCGGTAAGCAGCATCGTCTTCATGGAAAACACCCATCGTTCGAGACCGGGGCCACGCCCCCTTGCTATGCGAGACGCGATTGCGCCCTTTGTCCTCAACCCCACGACACGGCGCCTCTCATAAATCGCGATCGAGCGACAGCATCACCGTGCGCGGCGCGCTGCTATAGAGTTGGCGCTCGCCGAACGAACTCGACGTCAGCCGGTTCGCGCCGACCGCGTTCAGCACGTTGCGCACGCTGATCGCGGCGCGCCATCGTGCCAGCCGGATATCGGCGTTGGCGTCGATCATGAACCGGGCCGGAGTGACTTCGTAATAGGGACTGCGGTCGTTGAAGGCGGTCGGAACGCGGGTCGCGCCGACCGCGTCGATGCCGAACGTGGCGACCTTGCCGCCCGCCACCGTCATGCTGGTCTGCACCCCTGCCGCATAGCCGAGCCGTGGCACGTTGGGCAGCGGATCGCCGCGCCGTCCGGCGCCGTCCGTGGTACCGACCGGCTGGTCCTCGCCAAGCCGCGCATAGGTATAGTTGGCCGACCCGGTCAGCCTTATGGCACCGATCGCCAGGCTTGCCTTGGCCTCGATCCCATCGATCCGCACCGTGCCGATATTGGTGTTGTATCCGAACGCGCCGTTCGCGCTCCATGCCGCATAGATCACGTCGGACCAGTCGATATGATAGACCGCCCCCTCGATCGCGAGCCGCCCGCCCGCGCCCCTGGTCCTGACGCCCAGTTCGTAATTCCAGACATGGTCGGCGTCGTAGATGCGTTCCTGGTCGGTCAGGTCGGGCGTGATGTTGACCCCGCCGGGCCGGAACCCCTCCGATGCGATCGCATAGATCAGGGTCTCGCCCGGCAGGCGATAGGCGAGTTCCGCCTTCAGGTTGACGCCGTCATCGGCACGGGCATAGCGGCCGTTGCCGATCGCGCCGGTTCCCGTGATGATGTTGGGGATCGGGACCGACCCATCGGCACTGCGCCGATAGTGGAAGTACCGCAGCCCCCATGTCGCCGACAGCCGCGGCGCGATGCCCCAGCGCGTCTCCGCGAACAGCGCCTGCTGGTCGAGCGCGCTGTGCAGCAGCCGCAATCCGGTGATGTCGAGCGGTACGACGCGCTTCCCGGTTACGGCGTCGGCACGAACCGTATAGCTTTCCGCCGAATCGCGTCGCCGCTCGACGAACGCCCCGATGGTCCAGGCGGGCGCCCCGGGCCGGTCGGAGGACAGGCGGACCTCCGCAGTCGTGCTCTCGACGCGAAACGGCTGGTACAGCACGCCCGGCAACCGCGTTTGCAGATAGGCCTGAAACGCACGGCGCCGCTCAGGGGTGCAGCCGGTTTCGCCGACAAGCATCGCATATCGTCGGCAGCTCGCATCGCTGGTCGCCTGCTGCGCCAGTACCGCCGTGAAGTCAGCTTCCTTGACGATCGTCCAGCGATAGTGCGAGCCCGTCGCGACGACCGCAACGGCGTCGGTCGTCCAGTGCGCGGTGACACTGGCCAGGTCGAGCCGCTCGCTATTGGGCGTACGCACCGGCTGATCGTTGCGATAGCGGCCCAGGTCCGGGTACCAGAATCCCGCATCGTCGATCCGCGTATGCTGATGGAGCGCCAGCGCGTCGACGCGCACTGCCTGCGACGGTGTCCACGCCAGTCCCAGCCGGACGCCCTGTCGAAGCACGGCGCCGGTATCCTTCAACCCCAGCCGATCATTGTCCACATAGCCGCCGACCGTCCGACGATGCACGACGAACCGCGCCGCCAGGTTATCGCGGACGATCGGCGCGTTGACGACCGCGGCGACGTTTGCCCCCGTCCCTCCCCCCTGAACCGCCGACACGCCACCCTCGACATGGCCCATCCAGCGCGTCGCGTCGGGTTGGTTGAACAGCACCCGCAGCGTGCCGCCCATCGAACTGGCGCCGTAGAGCGTTCCCTGCGGCCCGCGCAGCAGCTCGATCCGGTCGATATCGACCAGGTCGATATCGGGCGTACTCGCGGCGGGATCGAAAGTGGTCCCCGACGGCCCGCTGATCGGGGTTTCCCCATAATAGACCCCGACCATGGATTCGCCGGTTCCGGTGACACCGCGAATGGCGATCCGCTGCTGCAACGGTGCCGTGGCGATCGGGACCAGCCCGGGCAACAGGGCGGCGGCGCTGCGCAGGTCGTACGCGCCCCGGGTTACCAGCTCGGCACCGCTGACCGCGCCCATGCTGATCTCGGTATCGCCGAGAAAGGTCGGGCGTTTGAGGGCGGTGACGACGATCTCGGCGGACGGCACCGGAACGTCCGGCGTCCGCCCCGCCGGTCCCGCCGCCAAGGTCGCGGCGGCCGATCGCGGCGCGGCTTCGCGAACGATGATGATCACGCCGGCGCGGACACGCTTTGCGACCAACCCGGTATCGGCGAGCAGGATCCGAAGCGCGCGCTCCGGTTCGATCGGCCCGTGCAGCGCCGCGCTGGTACGACCGCCGATCACCGCAGGATCGAACAGGATCTGCTGCCCCGTCTGCGTCGCCAGTCGGCGCAGCGCGACATCCAGCCGCCCGGCGGGGATGGCGAACATGACCCGGTCGTTCGGCGACGATGCCGCCTCGCCATGGGCGACGCAGGCCGCAAACATCGTGATCGTTCGTATAGCAAGGTCACGGGCATGCATCAGGACGCGCGGTTCGACCCCCCCGAAATACGCTGTTGCCCCTCCCATCCGCTCTGATGACGGTTTTGCGACACTGTACGCTTGACGGCCTGCTGGCAACATGATCGATTGCAGCGAATATATAAAGGGGGATGCCGGAGGCTCGGGCGGACAAGACGGGGCCGATCATGCGGAATTCCTATGCGCGCATATCCGGCGGTGACGGGGATGCGATCGACCTATCGGGCCATCTCAACGCGGTCCGCCGGTTCCTGACGAAACGTGCGCCGATCGGCGAGGTCGACGATCTGGTCCAGGAGGTTGCGCTGCGCATGCAGACCCGCCGCGCGACCGACGCGATCGACAATATCGACGGGTATCTGTTCCAGGTCGCGCAAAGCGTGCTCGCCGATCGCGGCCGCCGCGACACCGTGCGCCACCGTTCCGCGCACGACAGCCTCGAAGAAATTCATCATCCCGTTGAGGACCGCTCGCCCGAGCGCGTCCTACAAGGCAAGGAGCATCTCGCGCAGCTCATCGCCGCGATGAATGACATGCCTGAGCGCATGCGCCAGGCGTTCGTCCTTCATCGCTTCGAGGAAATGAGCTACGCTGCGATCGCCCGACACATGGGATTATCGGTGAGCGCGGTCGAAAAGCATATCATGAAAGCCATCAAGCACCTCGCAGGCTCGCTACGCTGATGGGTTCCGTATCGAGGGATCCGGACGCCGCCGCCGCGTCCTGGTATGCGCGACTGCATGCCGATGACGCGACACCGGCGGACCGGGTCGCGTTCGGGCAATGGTTATCGGCCGACGATGAGCATGATCGCGCCTGGCACGAACTGGTGTCCACCACCCGCATCCTGGACGACGCGCGGAGCGATCCGGCGCTGCTCGCGATGGTCGCGGCGGCCCGCGACGAAGCACGCCCCGCCCCCGCGCGTCGCTGGTGGCCGATGGCGGCGGCCGCGGCCGTGCTGCTGTCCATCGGTGGCACCGCCGCGCTGGTCGTCGACCGATATGCGGCGGGGCCGGCGACCCAGGTCGCGGATACACGCTATGCGACGCCCACCGGACGAGTGCGCCATATCACGCTGCCGGACGGAACGCTGATGACGCTCGATGCCGAGTCCGCAGTGCGCGTCGCGGCGCCGGGTGCGACGCGCCGAGTGGCGATCGATCGCGGCCAGGCATTTTTCAAAGTCGCCCATGATGCGCGCCATCCGTTCATCGTGTCGGCGGGCGGCAACAGCGTCACCGCGCTCGGCACCCAATTCGCGGTACGCACGGCGGCGGACCGGGTCGTCGTCAGTCTGGTCGAGGGATCGGTTCGCGTCGACAGCCGCACAATGGGCCGCGCGATGACGCTGGTGCCGGGCAATAGGCTGACGATCGACCGATCGGGTCTGCAACTGACCAGCGCGGGTGCCGATACCGCGACCGGATGGCGCAAGGGGGAACTGACGTTCGAGGCTACGCCCCTGAAAGAGGTCGTGGCCGAACTCAACCGCTATTCCACGCAACGCATCGAACTGACCGACAATCACCTCGCGAACCGCGTCTTCAGCGGCGTCCTGAAGACCGACGGCGGCGGTAATGCGCTTGCCGACGCGCTATCGGCTTACGGGATCGCTCGCGTCCTATATGCCGACAAGACACGATTGGCGCTCGCTCCCCAATCGTAAGAAGCAAACTGCGCGAACCAGCTTGTCAGGGCAACGCGACATCGATTGCTGCCGAAGACAGCCGAGCCAAACGACGATTTTGGACAAGGCGCGGTCGAAAGGCGGAAGTAGGCTCCAACCTCACGGCCGCTATTCGGCGCATCCGACACACAAGATCGAAAATTCATCCGGCACGCGGAGCCGTTTGGCGACGGATCAGAACAATCCGTCGTCGTCATCGTCCACGACTGCCAGGACGGGTACGGGCATTGCGGCAGCGAAGGCGGCGGGGACATGCGCGGCATGGACGTCGCGTTCCTGCGCCATCGTGTAGAGCGCCGCGATGCGGGGCAGCAGGTCGGACAGCACCGCGCTCGCCGCCGCGCTCTGGACCTCCGCCCCGGGCCGTGCGCCGAGCAGCGACGCCGCATCGCGCATCTTATCGCCCAATGCCACTTCCGCGCCGATCTCGTCGGCGACGGCGGACAGCAGCTCGATCAGTTCGCGCGCATCGTCACCGCCGACGCGAACGGCATGATCGGTACGCTGGCAACCGCTGCGGATGACCGTCAGCGCGTCGGCGAGCTTGTTGCCCAGGTCGCGCGCATTCGCCGCGGCCCGTTTCGCTCCCAGGGCGGCGTTGACTTCGGCCAGTTCCTCCAGCGGCGCGCGGATACCGCCCATCGCCTCGCCGAGCGACTGGGCATGCACGTCCACCTCGCGCGCGACGACCGACACCACCCGGCCAAGGTCGCCGTGGCGACGGCAGAGCAGCCGGGTATTGGTCGCGATATCCTGCACGTCCAACTGCACACGCTGGAGCAGCGCGAGGCGCCCGGTCAGCTCGTCCACCGTGTCGGTGATCATGTTGAGCATCGCCGTCGACTGGCGATCGGCGTCCTGCAACTGCGTGGTGATCGTCGCGACCTCGCTCACCGCCTTTTCGATCTGGATCAGGAAGGGGCGGCCGTTGCTGCCACGGTCCTTCTCGATCAGGTCGAGCAACGCGCCCGTATCGGGACGTAACGCCTTCAGCGCGTCCACCAACACCCGCGTGTCACGCTCGAAATCCTCGGCGCTCGCTTCCAGTTGCGCGGCCAGCATCGTCTGGACGACGGCCACCACTTCGTCCCGCTCGACGGGATCGAGCGCGTGGCCGCTGCCTTCGAGCATCTGCAGCGCGGAAACGACATGCTCCAGCCGCTGGTGGGTGCTGTCGCCTACCTGCAACGCGCCGAGCATGGTCGCCACCCGCCCCTGCACGGTGCGCGCGATGCCCGCGACCTGCCTTGCCATGTCGGCGACCGAGATCAGGTGGCGGTGCAGCGCGGAGGCATCCTCCATCAGCTGCCGTGGCACCTGCGGCACGACCTGGCGCGCCTCCTTGGTGACCAGGCGTCCGGCCTGCTGCACCGCGCCGACGCTGTCCTTCAGATCCTTCAACTTGGCGAGGAAGCCTTCCAGATGCTCCTCGCCCACCGCCAGGCGATGGCCCATGCTGTCGACGAAGCCGACGAACGCCGCCTCGCCCGACGCGGCGATCTTGATGTTGAGACCATAGATGTGCAGCACGCGCAGGGCCTGGCGCATTTCCATGACATGGTCGCGCAGCGTGCCCGACGCGCCGCTGACCCGCACCATATCGGTGTCGCGATCCTGCTGGACCCGCGGCAGGTCGTGCAATTCGGTCGCGACGTCCTTGAGGTTGGTCACCGCGATGCCCGCGACGCTTTCGTCGAGCGCGCCCGTGACGCTGTCGATCGCGGTGATGATCCGGTCGATCGTGTCGATCGCGGTGACGAGCGTCGTCCCGGCGCGCACGAAATGCGAGTCCATGCCCGCCGCCATATGCGCCAGCGTACGCTGAAGATCGGCGACGGTTTCGTCGAGGCCATCGGCGGCCGTGATGGAGGTATGCAGCATGGCCTGTCCTTGATCGAGAGAAAGGGTGGAGTGGGCTCGCACGTTCATCGCGCGGTCGCCTGCAACAATTCGCGCGCGATGGCGCCCAGCGGCACGGTCTTGTCGGCGGCGCCCCGAGCGATGGCTTCCTTCGGCATGCCGAACACGACCGAGGTCGCCTCGTCCTGTGCCAGGGTTCGCGCGCCCGCCTGCTTCATTTCGAGCAGCCCGCGTGCGCCGTCGTCGCCCATGCCGGTCATGATGATGCCGACCGCGTTCGATCCCGCATTGCGCGCGGCCGAGCGGAACAGCACGTCGACCGAGGGGCGATGCCGGGACACGAGCGGCCCGTCCTTGACCGACACGACATAGCGCGCGCCCTGCCGCTCCAGCATCGTGTGGCGAAGGCCGCCGGGCGCGATCAGGACATGGCCGCGCATCACGGTGTCGCCGTCCTCGGCCTCCTTGACGTCGACCTGGCACAGGCCGTTCAGCCGCTTGGCGAAGGCGCGCGTGAAGCTTTCGGGCATGTGCTGGACGATGACGATGCCGGGCGAATTGGGCGGCAGCGCCTCCAGCACTTCGCGCAGCGCCTCGGTCCCGCCGGTCGAGGCGCCGATGCACACCACCATTTCGGTCGTGCGGCTCATCGCGCGACCCGTCGGCGGCGGCAGCACGGCGTCGGCGGTCAGCTTGCGCGCAGGTGCGCTTGCCCGTTCGCTCGCCCGTTCACTGGCGCTGCGCGGACGCAGCCGCGCGCGCGCCGCGCCCTTTACCGTTTCGCGGATCATCAGCCTGGCTTCCGCCAGGTGATCGGCAACGCCCATGCGCGGTTTCAGGATCACGTCGACCGCCCCCGCCTCCAGCGCCTGGAGCAGCGTTTCCGACCCTTCCTCGACCAGCGACGAACACATCACGACCGGCACCGGCCGCTGGCTCATCAGCTTGCGCAGGAAAGTGACGCCGTCCATCCGCGGCATCTCGACGTCCAACGTGATGACGTCGGGCACCTCGTCCTGGATATAGCGTGCGGCGGCAAAGGGATCGGCGGCGGCGGCGATCACCTGAATGTCCGGATCCTCGCTGAGGATCGCGGTCATCGCCTGGCGAACGCTGGCACTGTCGTCGATGACGAGGACGCGGATCGGCTTCATGTCAGCAGCGCTCGAAGACGGTGTAGGAGACGGTCTTCACCGGCAGGTCCATGCCCGCGATCGTCTCCGAATGACCCAGGAACAGATAGCCGCCGGGCCGAAGGCAATCGCACAAGCGGCGCACCACCTTTTCCTGCGTCGGCTTGTCGAAATAGATCAGCACGTTGCGGCAGAAGATGATGTCCATCGGCTCCCCCACCGGATAGCGCGCGTCCATCAGGTTGAGGCGTGCGAAGCCGATGGCGGCGCGCAGGTCGGGCGTGATCCGCACCTTGCCCGCCCTGCGATCGCGCGAGGCCGCGACGTAGCGCTGGCGCAGCATCGACGGCACCGGATCGACCAGTGCTGCGTCGTAGATGCCCCGGCGCGCGGCCTCCAGCACCTCGGTATCGATATCGGTGGCCAGGATGCCGTACTCGCCGCCCCGCGCCTGGACGAACCGGTCGATGACCATCGCCATCGTATAGGGTTCGGCGCCGGTCGAACAGGCCGCGCTCCACGCACGGATGCGGCGTTGGCCGGTCGCGGCGATCGTGGGCAGCGCGACCTTTTCCAGGAACTCGAAATGGCCGGGTTCGCGGAAAAAGTCCGTCTTGTTCGTCGTCACCGCATTGACCAGATGATCGATCTCGTCGTTCGCGTTGGCATCGGCGAACAACAGGTCGCAATAGGCATTGAGCGTCGTCGTGCCCGTGTCGCGCAGCCGGCGGCGCAAGCGCCCTTCCAGCATCGTGGCCTTGGTGCGTGGCATCTTGATGCCGGTTTCGTCGTAGATCAGCGCGGCGAGGCGCGCGAATCGATCGGCGCTGAGGTGGTCGAGATCACCCGGGCCATGCGTTATGGCGACGGGGGCTTTTGCGACGGCAGCCATGAGGTGCGTTCCATCGACGGGGGCGAGAAGGCCGGGCCGTCGTCAACGAGGATAGAGGGGCGCAGCGGCGACAGAGTCGGCTGCGCCCGAAGGGAAGCGGGGCGTCAGGCCGCCGTCGCGAAGGTCGCGGCGTCGATATCCTCGCGCGAGAAGATCTCGGCCACGTTGATGACGACGACGAAGCCATCGGGTTCGCGCACCACGCCCTCGATATAATCGGAGCGCCAGCGCATTCCGATATCGGGCGCAGGCTCCAGCCGTTCCGCCGCGAAGGTCGTGACCGCGAGCACGCGGTCGACCACCAGTCCGAGCGACACGATGCGATCGGCGAGCGGCACGTCGACGATCAGCACCCGGGTCGACAGCGTCGGTTCGGCCGAGGCGAGGCCGAGGCGCGCGCGCAGGTCGACCGTCGGCACCCCCTGCCCGCGCACGTCGGTCAGGCCGAGCAGCCAGCCGGGTCCGTTCGGGACCCGGAAGGCGGGGGCGTAATCGAGGATTTCGCGGACCAGCGTCACCGATACCGCGAACACCTCGTCGCCCAGGCCGAATGTGACGGCCTGCACGCTCGCCCCCTCGCTCACGCGGCCTGTCCGAAGTCGGCGTCCTCGCCGTCGGGACCGCCCTGCGTCAGGTCGAGCGCAAAGCCACGGGCGCGGGCCTGCTGGTCGGCGACCGAATTGGCCTTGGGACGGTATGCGGGCGCCGCCTTCCGGGCCGGGGCGGCCTTGGTGGACGGTGCCGCCGCCTTGCGCTGCGCGTTAGCGGCGCGAGCGACAGGCGAGCCACGGTCCTCGACGCGGAAGAATGCGATGCTCTGTTGCAGTTCCTCGGCCTGGGCGGCGAGTTCTTCCGAGGTGGAGGAAATCTGCTCGGACGCGCCGGCATTCTGCTGCGTCACCTGATCGAGCTGCTGGATCGCCTGGTTGATCTGGCTCGCCCCGATGTCCTGCTCGCGGCAGGCGGCGCTGATTTCCGACACCAGTTCCGCGGTGCGGCGGATATCCGGGACCAGCTTGCCCAGCATCTCGCCCGCGTCGGCGGCCGCCTTCACCGTCTCCGACGAGACCGAGCTGATCTCGGCAGCGGCAGTCTGGCTGCGCTCGGCGAGCTTTCGCACTTCCGAGGCGACGACCGCGAAACCCTTGCCATGTTCGCCGGCGCGGGCGGCCTCGACCGCGGCGTTGAGCGCCAGCAGGTCCGTCTGGCGGGCGATTTCCTGGACGATGCCGATCTTCTCGGCGATCGTACGCATCGCGCCCACCGCCTTGTCGACCGCCACGCCGCTGGCTTCCGCGTCCTTCGACGACTGACGCGCGATCTTTTCGGTCTGCGCCGCATTATCGGCGTTCTGCTTGATGTTGGCGGCCATCTGTTCCATCGAAGCCGAGGCTTCCTCGGCCGCCGCGGCCTGTTCGGTCGCACCCTGCGACACCTGCTCGGACGATGCCGACAGTTGCTGGCTGCCCGCCGCGACATTGTCCGCCGCCGCCGAGGCATCGCCGACGACGTTGCGCAGGCGTTCGGCCATCGTCACCAGCGCCAGGCCCAGCGTGTCCTTGTCCGACAGCGGCTGGTGCTGCACCATCAGGTTACCGCCGGCGATCTCGGTGGCGAGGTTCGCGCTCTTGCGCAGGTTCGCGGTCATCCCATTGACGGTGTTGACCAGATCCTTGATCTCATCGTTGCTGTTGACGGTGACTTCACGATCGAGGTCGCCGATCGCCACCGCATCCAGCGCGACGCCGATCCGCTTCAGGCCGTTCGAGACCAGCAGTGAAATCCAGACGGCACCCGCAACGGCAATCAGCATCGCCACCACCGCAACGGTGATCAGCAGCGTGCGCGCCTGCTCGTAGAGATCGTTCGTGTCCTTGTCCGCCTGGATCATTGCGTCCTGGCTGATCTTGACCAGCTTGCCCAACGAGTCAGCCATCTTCATCGTCTTCTCGCGACCGTTCGTCATGGAGATGGTCGCAGCGTCCTTGTTGTTGTTGGCGAGCGCGAGCTGACGGATTTGATCGTTGATGGGCTTGTACGCCTCCCACTGATCATTGGCATCCTGCCAGAGCGGCCGCCCCTCCTCCGTCGCCAGTTTCAGGCCATCGGCGAACAATTTGTCGACCGTAGCCCGTTGGCCCATCAACCGGTCATTAAAGTCCTTCGTCTTCTCCAGATCGTCGGTCATCGCCATATTCTTTTCGTTGCGGACGACCCGACCAGTCTCGGCATCGATCGATAGCGCGATTTCCATGCGCTTCGAGGGGCCGGCAATGACGTCGCTGATGGCGGTGTTCAGGCTCGACATCCGCGTGACCCCGACGGTCACCACGGCGAGCAGGGCACAGATCAGGATGGCGAACGTCGCCCCCAATTTCATTTTGATGGTTGCACGCATGTCTTAAAATCCCCCCGTTCTGGGATCAGTGGATGGAGCGCGCTGCGGCATCGCCGTGCGCAAGGTTCAGGAAAATCGTTTCGAGATCGGGCAGCACGACGATATCGTCGTCGCCGTGGCGGATCAGCGCCCGCACCAGATCCCGGCGCCAGCGCAGGCCCACGACGGGCGCCTCTTCGCTGGTATCGGCGTGGAAGGTCGCGACCTCGTGCACCTTGTCGGTGCGCAGGCCGATCAGCGTCGCCTCGCCGTCGAGATCGAGTTCGATCACGACGATCCGGCTGTCGACGGTCCCCTCCACCACCGGCATGCCGAAGGCGAGGCGCAGGTCCGCGATCGGGATAATCCGGCCGCGGAAGTTGACGACATGCCGGACGAGCGCGGGCGCGCCCGGCACGACGGTTTCCGGCATCATATCCAGGATCTCGCGGACCAGCACCGCCTCGAGCGCGAAGCTCTGGCCGCCGAGGTCGAAGACCAGCACTTCGAGCTGGCCGTCATCGGTCCACGGAATGGCGGCGGAGCGGCGGGTTTCATCCGGCTGCACGCAGGCTCTCCTCTGTCGGTTGGGCCGAGGCGACGAGCTGCGCGATGTCGAGGATCAGCGCGACCTCGCCGTCGCCCATGATCGTCGCACCGGCGAAGGTCGACGCACTGCGATGCAGCGGCGACATCGGTTTGATGACGGTCTGGTGGTTGCCGATGATCTGGTCGACGACCAGGCCGACGCGGCCCTGGGTGGTCGCGACGACGACGATCTTCTGGTACGGATCGGGCCGGGTGCCGGTCGCGAACAATTCCCGCAGGCGCAGGAACGGCACCAGCTTCTCACGCAAGGTGATGAGGCTGCGGCCACGGTGGCGCATATCGTCCTCGAGGCTCAGCTCCAGGCATTCCTCGACCGCGGTCAGCGGAATGACGTAGCGGCTGTTCCCGACCCGCACGAGCAGGCCGTCGATGATCGCGAGCGTCAGCGGGATGCGCAGACTGATGGTCGATCCCTGACCGTCGACCGAGGCGATGTCGATCGTGCCGCGCAAACCTTCGATCGTCCGCTTGACGACGTCCATGCCGACGCCGCGCCCCGACAAATTGGTGATCTGCGCCGCGGTCGAGAAACCGGGGGCGAAGATCAACTGGAGCAGTTCCTGGTCGGACAGAAGCTGATCGGGCTGGATCAGGCCATTGGCCTCCGCCTTGGCGCGGACACGGGCACGGTCGATGCCACGACCGTCGTCGCGGATGGTGATGACCACCTCGCCGCCGCTCTGGTGCGCGCCCAGGCGGACGGTGCCCGCTTCGGGCTTGCCTGCCGCGATACGTTGTTCGGCCGACTCCAGGCCATGGTCGCAGCTATTGCGGACCAGATGGACCATGGGGTCGAACAGGCGCTCGATCACGGTCTTGTCGACCTCGGTCGCCTCGCCTTCGGTGACGAGCGCGATATTCTTGCCCGTGTCGCGGGCGAGGTCGTGGATCAGGCGGCGGAAGCGGCCGAACAGGCTCGCCACCGGCACCATGCGCAGCACCATCATCGTGTCGCGGAGTTCGCCCGCGAGCCGCTCGATCTCCTCGGAGACGGAACGCAGGGTGAGGTCGTGGCCGTGGTGCGCGAGCTGCGACAGGCGGCTTTGCGCGATGACCAGTTCGCCGACGCGGTCCATCAGCGCATCGAGCCGACCGGCGGGAACGCGGACGCTCTCCTCCGCCTTGGCCGGGGTACGCGCGGCGTCGTTCGCGGCCTGCGGAACCGGCGCGGCGACCTCCACGACCGGTGCTTCGATCGCTTCGACGATAGCCTCGACGGCACCATCGGCGACGAGCGGCTCTATACTGAGCTCCATGTCGTCCATGACGAAGATGAAGACGTCTTCGATATCGTCGCGGCGGATGTCGCCCTTCAAGGTGACGTCCCAGCCGATATAACAATGCGTCGGCACCAGATCGGACAGCGGCGGCACGCCATCGGTGTGCGCGACGATGGTGCAGTCGCCCAGCTCGCGCAGTTCGTCGAGCAGCATCAAAGGGTTGGTGCCGTTCGCCATCGCATCGGGCGGCAGGCGGAAACGCACATGCCAGCCGCTCGCGCTTGCGGCGCTCGCCTGCGTGGCAGCCGTGGTGGTTGGCGTCGCGACCGACGCGGTCACGCTGCCGCCGGATGCGGCGTCGACCGCCTGTTGCAGTTCGGCGAGGATCGCATCGCCGTCGCTCTGCCGCGCGGTGCCCTCGACCAGACCGCGCATATGATCCTGCGCGGACAGGATGACCCCGACCAGCGCGGGCGTCGCGGGCACCTGGCCCTTGCGCACCCGGTCGAAGGCGGTTTCGCAATGATGGGTGAAGCCGGCAAGCGCATCGAAACCGAACATCGCGCCCGAACCCTTGAGCGTGTGCAGCCCCCGGAACACGGCGTTGACGAGGTCGATATCGTCCAGGCGGTGGGTCAGGTCGAGCAGCCCCTGCTCGACCTGGTCGAGCAGCTCGCCCGCCTCGACGCGGAAGGCAGCGATCGGATCGTCGCCGCTCACCTGCCCAGGACCTTGCGGGCGACCTTCACCAACTGATCCGGCACGAACGGCTTGACCAGCCAGCCGGTGGCGCCCGCCGCCTTGGCCTGGTTCTTCATCTCGGGATCGGATTCGGTGGAGAGGAAGATGATCGGCACGCCGGCCTGGGCGGGGCTCTTGCGCAGTTCGCGAATCATCGACAGCCCGTCCATATTGGGCATGTTGAGATCGGTGACGATCATGTCGAACTTCGCCGCACCCGCCTTGGCGAGGCCATCGACGCCGTCGACGGCTTCGGTGACGGTATAGCCCGCGCCGGTCAGCGCGATGCGGATCGCCATACGCAGGCTGGCGGAATCGTCGACGGCAAGGATGGACGCACTCATTGTGGCAGGACTCCGTGGAACCAGAAATCAATGTCTTCGGGCGTCATCGCGCCCATGAAACCGGCGCGCTCGAGCAGCGCGGCCAGGGCGTCGGCCGCCGGTGCCGACAGTTGCACGCTGCCGCCACCCACGCGGGCCTGGGCACGCGCGCTCTCGACGAGTTGCAGCACGCTGAGATCCGGCGCGGCGACGGCGGTCAGGTCGAGCGTCAGTGTACCCTCGCCACCCCGTTGGGCGGCGGCCAGCACATCGGCAAAGTCATGGATCGACGCCATCGTCAGCGACGACGGCGCAGCAGTGTTCGATATCATTTCGCAAGCCCCCTCTGGCCTACGGTCAGATACGGACGGACCGGTTAAAATCGATTTAAGGATGTACCGACTTGGACCTAAATCGAATTTTATTTTCAGAGTGAAGATAATTGGCAGTCACCTATCGCTGGTGACGACCAGTCACGCGAAATTTTCGGGAAGGACGTTTTTACCAGAAGCGGGCAGCCCCTGGGCGAGCGCGGCTTGCGAAATAACGAGGGCTTTCGGAGTCCATTTCGCTTCGGCATTCGCCGTCTGGCGGGCGATCAGTTCGCCAGCGTCCGGCCAAAGTAACTGCACCGAACCGGCCACCAAATCTGATCGTACCCTGATGGGCGCGAGGCGTACCGAGGCGGAGCACGCCCGAAGGTAACAATCTCGCCATCCAGATGTTAAGCAGCCGTCATATTCACCCGATACCCCCCTATCGACACATCGGATGGGGACACGGGATGGATCGGCGCACGTTCACAAAGCGCAGCGGCCTGTTGCTGGCGGCGGCGACCAGCGGGCTGCTGGTCGGTTGCGGCGAGGACGATGACGCGCCTGCGCCGCTGCCTACCCCCACGCCGACCCCAACTGCTACACCGCTGCCCAGCGCGACGTTCGCATCGGAGCCGCTGGTGCTGAGCGAACCCTTCCTCCAGTTGCCGACCGCCGATTCGGTGCGGGTGGTGTGGTTCACCGAGTTCCGCGGCAGGGATCACGCCGTCCGCTACGGCGCCGACTTCGCGAAACAGGTGATGGCGACCTCGACCCAATTGTCGCGCATGTACGAAGATGCGAGCTCCACCGTCGCCGGCCGCAGCTATAGCGGCCTCACCCAGCGCGATATCTGGCGCCACGAGGCGGTCGTCACCGGCCTGTCCGCCGGTCGCCAGCCCTATGTCGCGATCAGCAGCGATGGCAACAAGACGATGCGCAGCAGCGAGGGCAGCCTGCAACCCCTGCCCGCCACCGGCCAGGCGACCCGCTTCCTGCTGACCTCCGACCTGCAACTGAAGAAGATGGCCTCGGCCAATTACGAACGGGTCGCCGAGACGCTGGCGCCGATCGACGTGGTGCTGTTCGCGGGCGATCTGGTCAACGTCCCCAACCGCGCGTCGGAATGGTTCGACAACAGCGTCCTGAACCTGCCGCCCTTCTTCGGCGCCTTGCAGGGCACAATGCGCAAGTGGCAACCCACATCCACCTATACCGGCGGGCCGCTGCTCCAGAGCGGGGTGATCTACCCGATCCTGGGCAACCACGAATATTCGGGGCGGTGGAACCCGGCGAACAATCTGAACACCATGTTCAACGATCCTCAGCCGCGCTGGTATGCCGAGCTGCGCTATGCGAAGGTCGCGGCGACGGTAAACCCGTCCGGCGATGCAGCGATCCGCGAGCGCTGGATCCGCGACAATTCGTTCGAGACCATCTCCTATGAGGAGATCTTCACCCTGCCGCAGGGGCCCGAGGGCGGGCGCTATTATGCGCAGCGGATCGGCGACACCTTCCTGATCGCGATGGACGGCAACCGCATCTGGCGCAGCTGGTCGGCCAACACCCGCAGCAAGCTGACCGAGGCGACCGCGTCGATCAACGATCCGTCCGCCTGGGGCTTTGGCGACTTCCAGTTCCACCCCTTCGCGAAAGGATCGCGCCAGTATCAATGGTTGCAGGAGGTGCTGGCCAGCGAGGCCTTCCGCACCGCCAAGTACAAGATCGTGCTGGTCCACCAGTCGGTGTTCGGACTGGGCGACAATGCCACCCCGGTGATGGCGCAGACCGAGGCGACGTTCGAATATGCCGACGAGGCGGGCACGATCCGCACCATGGGTCCGTTCGCCTTCCCGATCGATGCGGCGACCTGGAACGGCCGGATCCAGCCGGTGCTGGACGCGGGGCGGATGCGGTATGTGAAATACGACTATCCCTTGTCGAAGGATCTGTGGCGCACCGATATCGAGCCGCTGCTGGTCGCCGCAGGGGTACAACTGGTGCAGGTCGGCCATTCGCATCTGTGGTGCCGGAGCAAGGTCGGCACGATGAATTATATCGAAACGTCGAACGTCGGGAACAGCTACGGCGCCTATGTCGCCAACCTGTCGCCGCGCCGCTCCGCCCCGCCGACCGAAGCACAGGTCGCGGCGCTGACCTCGCTGCGCTGGAACGTCGACGACTATCCGCGTGAGGACGATCCGCACGACCGGCCGATGGCGCTGCCGACGCTGCGCAACCCGCAGGTCGAGCTGGCCGGCGCGGGCCAGCCGGTGCCCTTCCTGACCAGCAACGACATTACCGCCTATACGGTGTTCGACACGTCGACCGGAATGGTCACGTCCTATGCCTTCGACACGCGTTATCCGGCGCGTGATCCGATCAAGTTCGACGAGTTCAAGCTGGCCTGATCCGAGCGCGACCGCCTGTCGGGATGCGCTGGGCGACGTAGACGTCACGTCATGACGAGCCAGTCCCTGTCGGAAGGACCACGCCCCGCCGATCGTGACGGTGCGCGGGTGCAGGGGCGTGCCCTGCCGGCGTTGCGACACGGCCAGCGGATTGCCCATGGCAAAGCGATCCCCGGTGGCATCGAACAGTTCGACATGTCGTATATCGCCGGCTGTCGTCCCCCCTTTTCTTGGCTAGGCCGAACCGACATTCAGATATGCTCTTCTTTCCCCTCGCCACTCATAGAGGGAAGAGGAAGAGTCACTTTAATGTCGATCAGCCCCAGTCTGAGTGAGCGTTTCGGGTCTTCTCGAACTTCGAGCAAGCAACTGGGGCGTGGGGAAGTCTACTACCGCAAAGCTGCGAGTCCCGTTTCTCGCCCACGTCGGTTACGAAGACGCGCACCCTGCATCCACGACCGTCACAGCGCCAGGGGCAGCGTTCAACGCTGTCGCGCAAGATGCCGATGGATGGTGCTGCGATGGACGCCCAGTTGTCGCGCCGCTGCCGAGACATTGCCGCCATGCGCTGCCAGTGCCGCGTCGATCGCCTCGGCCCGGTCGTCGGCCAGCGGGCGGGCGGACATGGGCAGTTCGACGCCGCCCCGCCCTTCGGCATCCCAGCCGCCGATCAGGGTCGCACCGTTGGTCAGGCGCAATCGGCCCCGCGCCGCCTGTTCCATGTCCACCAGTTCGCCGAGTGCCGCATCGTCCAGCGCCTCCCAACTGCGCCCGACCAGCGAAAGCCCGCGCCGGTTCGCAGCGACCAGCCGGTCGTCGCGGAACACCAATATCCCCTCGCGCGCGGTGCCCAGCATCGCGGCATCGTCGTGCATCCGCAGCACACGGCAATCGGCGAAACCGCTGCGGAACAGCCGATGCTCGATCTGGTCGACCGCCAACCGGATCAGCCCCAGCGCATGCCCATGGCCGCTGGCCGATGGACCGGAAATGTCGAGCGCCCCGACGATCGCGCCACGCGGGTCGAGGATCGGCGTCGCCGCGCAGCTCAAGACCGCATGTTCGGCGAAGAAATGCTCGGGGCCATGGACGGCGATCGGGCGACGCTCGGCAATGGCGGTGCCGATCGCGTTGGTGCCGGTGCTCGCCTCGGTCCAGGAGACGCCGGGCCGCAGCGCCACCTGCGCCGCCCGGGACAGGAAGCCGGTGTCGCCGATCGAATCGAGGATCATGCCGTCCGCGTCCGCCAGGATCACGACGCTGCCCGTCTCACGCGCCTCGCCCGCCAGCATCTCCAGTTCCGGGCGACACAGGCGGCGCAGCGACTCGCGACGCTGGCGCAGGATATTGAGCTCGCTCTCGGCGAGCGGCCCGCCGCCCTGACGCCGTCCCTGCGTCAGCCCCATGTCGGTGCATCGCACCCAGGACCGAAGCACCGGCTGGCGCACGGTTTCGAGGGGCAGTTGCCCTTCGTCGAAATAGGCTCGACGCCCCTGCTCTATACCGGCGCCGTCCATCGCCGCATCCTTCTCCGCCACATCCTTCTTCGAGTGTCGCAAGTTGCGACACCGGCACGTCTTTCGCGTCGCGCCCTGCGACACATGCTACGCCTCGGCGGCGGAAAGTCCACCGCCCGGCAATACTTCGTCGCGGATCGCCTTGTCTTAGCGCCGACACGGGCGGACCCTCGGGTCATAACAGACCGAGGAGAGAGCCCGTGACGATTCAGGACGCCATCAAGGCCCGCACCGCGCCGTTCAAGCAGCGCTACGCCAATTTCATCGGCGGGCGCTGGGTCGATCCGGTCGACGGACGCTGGTTCGACAACCGATCCCCCATCGACGGACAGGTGATCTGCCAGGTCGCGCGCAGCCAGGCCGCCGATGTCGAGCTGGCTCTGGACGCCGCGCACAAGGCCAAGGATGACTGGGGTCGCACCAGCGTCGCCGAGCGCGCGCTGATCCTCCACCGCATCGCCGACCGGATGGAGGAGAACCTATCGCTGCTCGCCACTGCCGAGACCTGGGACAATGGCAAGCCGATCCGCGAGACGACCGCCGCCGACCTGCCGCTCGCCATCGACCATTTCCGCTATTTCGCCGGATGCATCCGCGCACAGGAAGGCGGCATTTCCGAGATCGACCACGACACCGTCGCCTATCATTTCCACGAGCCGCTGGGCGTGGTGGGGCAGATCATCCCGTGGAATTTCCCGCTGCTGATGGCCTGCTGGAAGCTCGCGCCCGCACTGGCGGCGGGCAATTGCGTGGTGCTGAAACCCGCCGAGCAGACCCCCGCCTCGATCATGGTGCTGGCCGAACTGATCGCCGACCTGTTGCCCGAGGGCGTGCTCAACATCGTCAACGGCTATGGCATCGAAGCGGGCAAGCCGCTCGCCCAGAACCCGCGCATCGCCAAGATCGCCTTTACCGGAGAGACGACGACCGGCCAGCTCATCATGTCCTATGCCTCCGAAAACCTGATCCCGGTGACGCTGGAGCTGGGCGGCAAGAGCCCCAACATCTTCTTCGCCGATGTCGCTGCCGAGGATGACGATTATCTCGACAAGGCGATCGAGGGGTTCGCGATGTTCGCGCTCAACCAGGGCGAGGTCTGTACCTGCCCCAGCCGCGCACTGGTCCACGAATCCATCTATGACCGCTTCATGGAAAAGGCGGTCGCCCGCGTCGAGGCGATGATCCAGGGCGATCCACTCGATCCCGCCACCATGGTCGGCGCGCAGGCCTCGCAGGAGCAGATGGACAAGATCCTCGGCTATCTCGACATCGGTCGCGACGAGGGCGCCAAGGTGCTGACCGGCGGCACGCGGAACCGGCCCGAGGGGCTGGAGGGCTATTATGTCAAGCCGACCGTGCTCAGCGGCCACAACAAGATGCGCGTCTTCCAAGAGGAGATTTTCGGTCCCGTCGTCTCGGTCGCGACCTTCAAGGACGATGAGGAAGCGCTGCGCATCGCCAATGACACGCTCTACGGCCTGGGGGCGGGCGTCTGGACCCGCGACGGCACCCGCGCCTATCGCATGGGTCGCGCGATCCAGGCGGGGCGGGTGTGGACCAACTGCTACCATGCCTATCCGGCGCACGCGGCGTTCGGCGGCTACAAGCGCTCCGGCATCGGGCGCGAGACGCACCGAATGATGCTCTACCATTATCAGCAGACCAAGAATCTGCTGGTCAGCTACTCGGCCAAGAAGCTCGGCTTCTTTTGACCCCAGGCTTCATTTGACCCCGGTCAAGGCGGGGATCGGCCGCCGCGCCCATCCCCACCTCATCATCATCCGATAGGAGAAACACCATGGCGAAGACGATGAAAGCCGCCGTCGTGCGCGCGTTCGGCCAACCCCTTACCATCGACGAAGTCCCCGTGCCCGAAGTGACGGACGGCATGATCCAGGTCGCGATCCAGGCGTCGGGCGTCTGCCATACCGACCTGCATGCCGCCGAGGGCGATTGGCCGGTCAAGCCCAATCCGCCCTTCATTCCGGGGCATGAGGGCGTCGGCTATGTCTCGGCGGTCGGCAAGGGCGTGAAGCATATCAAGGAAGGCGACCGGGTCGGCGTGCCGTGGCTCTACACCGCCTGCGGTCACTGCGTGCACTGCCTGGGCGGGTGGGAGACGCTGTGCGAGAGCCAGCTCAACACCGGCTATTCGGTCAATGGCGGCTTTGCCGATTATGTCATCGCCGATCCGAACTTCGTCGGCCATCTGCCCGGCAATATCGGCTTTACCGAGATCGCGCCGGTGCTTTGCGCCGGGGTCACGGTCTATAAGGGGCTGAAGATGACCGATACCAAGCCGGGCGACACCGTCGTCATCTCCGGCATCGGCGGGCTCGGCCATATGGCGGTGCAATATGCGGTCGCCATGGGCCTGAACGTCGCGGCGGTCGATGTCGACGACGCCAAGCTGGACCTTGCCCGGCGGCTGGGGGCGAAGGTCACGGTCAATGCCCGAACCGAGGCCGATCCGGCGGCGGCGATCAAGCGCGAGACCGGCGGCGGGGCGCAGGGCGCGCTCGTGACCGCCGTCAGCGAAAAGGCGTTCGCCCAGGCCGTCGGCATGATGGCGCGCGGCGGCACCGTCGCGCTCAACGGCCTGCCGCCGGGCGACTTTCCGCTCAACATTTTCGGGCTGGTGCTGAACGGCATCACCGTGCGCGGGTCGATCGTCGGCACCCGGCTCGACCTTCAGGAGTCGCTCGACTTCGCCGACGACGGCAAGGTGAAGGCGACGGTCGCGAGCGCCCCGCTGGCCGAGGTCAACCAGGTGTTCGACCGGATGCGCCGAGGTCAGATCGAGGGGCGCATCGTCCTAGACCTGGCGGCCTGAAATCGCGGCGGGCGGTGGCGTGCGGGGACCGGGCGGAAAGGCGAAACGCCGTGCGGCCAGCGCAATGAGGAAGGCGATCAGCGCCAACGCGGCGACTGCGGGCGGCAGCAGCGACGTCCTGCCGGTCGTGAGCAACGTGCCGCCCAACGCCCCGCCCGCCGCGATCGCCAGGTTCCACGCCGTGGTCACCATCGCTTGCGCCAAATCGACGCCATCGCCCGCCGCGTCCGCCGCGTCCGCCGACGCCGTCTGCATCATCGCCCCGGCACCGCCGAAGCCCAGTCCCCAGATGGCGGCAGCAACATAGACGGCGACGCCTTGTTCGCCGGCGATCGTCAGGAGAAAGGCGACCGCCGCGAACGATCCGATCGCGAGCAGCACCAGCACGCGCAGCATCCGATCGACCAGTCGCCCGACGACCCAGATGCCGGCAAGCGAACTGACGCCGAAGGTCAGCAGAACCAGATCGGTCCGCGCCCCCGCGGCCATCGCGAACGGTGCGATATAGGTATAGAGGATATTGTGCGCCGTCATCCATGTCAGGATGACGAGCAGGATCGGCGCGACGCCCGGCGTAGCGATGACCTGGCGCAGCGAGGAGCGAGCGTCTGCCGCCCGACCGGGCGCGTCGGGCACCTTGGCGATGATCCAGCCGATCAGGGCGATGCTGAGCGCGGATAGGATCAGGAACGATCCGCGCCACCCGACCAGCCCCCCGAGAAAGGTGCCCAGGGGGACACCCAGCGAGAGCGCCAGCGGCACGCCGACCATCGCAAGGGCCATCGCCGGGCCGGTCTGGTCCGGTCGCACGATGCTGCGCGCATAGCCTGCGAGGATCCCCCAGGCGAGCCCCGCCGCGCATCCGGCGACGAACCGCGCGACCAAGATGACGGCGACGGATCCGGCCCATGCCGTCAGGGTGTTGCCGACGACAAAGCAGACGATCGTCGCCAGCAGAACGCTGCGTCTCGGAAGGCCTTGGGTCAGGCTTGTGAGCGGGATCGCCGCCAGCAAGGACCCAAGCGCATAGACCGCGACGAGCTGTCCCGCCATCGCCTCGGATATCCGCAGTCCAGCGGCGATTTGCGGCAGCAAGCCAGCGGGAAGCGTCTCGGTCACGATGCACAGGAAACCGCTGGCGGCGAGGCCCGACAGCGCTGCCCTGGGGAGATGGGCGCGCGGTGCCGACTCGGCTTCGACGCGGCTTGGCGAGGAGGAAGGCGGCATGATGGTCCTTGTCCGTCGGTTCGATGCCTGCCCGCGCCGGGGCGATCCGGGGCATGGCGATTTCTATGAATGGTCGCTATACAAATGCCATGACGCGATGCAAATGGATTCTGTAATGGCCGTTAACGAAAATAAGCGACTGCGGGGACGACCACGCGCATTCGCGCTCGACGCGGCGGTCGAGGTCGGGCAGCACCTGTTCCATGAGCATGGTTATGAGAAGGTCAGCGTGGCGGCGCTGACGGAGGCGATCGGGATCACCCCGCCGAGCTTCTACGCGGCCTTCGGCAGCAAGACCGCCTTCTTCAATGACGCATTGCAACGTTATGCGGCCACCGTCGTGCCGTTGGATCGCTTCCTGATCGCAGGCAACGCGCCCCTGCCTGCCCTCGCCGACATGCTACGCGCTGCGGCCCATGCTTATGCCGTCCATCCGCAGCGGCGCGGTTGCCTGATCCTCGAACATGCCAAGACCGTGACGACCGATTGGGGCATCGCGGCTGCGCAGATCGCGGGGGAGAACCGCGAGAAAGTGCAGGCGTTTCTAACGGAGTCCGGTGTCGAGACGCCCGGACGTATCGCCGATTACGTCGCGACCACGATGCTCGGCCTATCCGCTGCGGCCCGAGAGGGATGGGACGAGGCAAGACTCCTCGCCGTCGCGGAAACGGCGAAGATAGCGTTAGACAATTCTCGGCTTCACTAAGGTTGAGCGAGGAGTATAGGGATCCCGCGAGCGCACTCCCCTCACCCCGTTCCGACTCAGCCTTTGCCGCGCAAAGACCAAGTCTGCGCAACCCTCCCCCCTCTACGAGGGGCGAGGGAAAAGAAGGGCGTGTCCGAACGTCTATCGGCCCAAGACCACCGCGCTCTGCGCCGGACCTGTCGGACCCGCACGATGTGACGCGGAACGGTCATGGTTCTGACCCACCCGTGAAGCCGAAGCTCCATGGCGCTGCAACAAAACTTCCCTAGCGCCCGGCCCACAGACGCCGAAAGAGCCGTCTTCCAGGGAAAGCTTCTTCATGACATTCGCTACCGCCAGCGCCGTCGTCGCGCTGCACATTCTGTCGATGCCCCCCGTTTCGGCGCAAGCCGTTGCACCCCAGGCGGATCCGCGGGTCGACCAGGCGACGCCGGATGCCGTCGAACGAGACGACGTCGTCGTGACCGGCACGCGCGAACGCGGCCGCACGCAGTTCGATACGCTGGCCCCGGTCGATGTGCTGCCGGAGACGCTGTTGCGCTCCGCCGTATCGGGCGATCTCAACAACGCGCTCGCCCAGTTGCTGCCGTCGTTCAATGTCCAGCGGCTGCCCGCCGCCGACGGACAGGCCTTCGTTCGCCCGGCGACGCTTCGCGGCCTGTCGGCCGACCAGACGCTCGTGCTCGTCAACGGCAAGCGCTACCATCGCTCGGCGCTGCTCGGCACGCGCGGTGCGCAGGCGCCCGATCTCGCCAGCATTCCCAGCCTCGCGATCAAGCGCATCGAGGTACTGCGCGACGGCGCGTCGGCGCAATATGGCTCGGACGCGATCGCGGGCGTCATCAATATCATCCTCGACGATCAGCCGGGGATGGAGGCCTATGGCCAGTTCAGCCAATATTATGCCGGGGACGGCAACAACTACCAGTCCGGCGCACGCGGCGGCATCGCGCTCGACGACAAGGGCGCGATCGTCTTCACCGGCCAGTTCGAACATGGCGAGGCGACATCTCGCACCCGTCAGCGCCCCGACGCCCTCGCCTTCCAGGCGGCGAACCCGACCATCGCCGTGCCCAACCCGGTGCAGCGCTGGGGCCAACCCGACGAAGAGCGGGTGCGCGGCGCGGTCGACATGCATTACGACCTTGCCGAGGCCGCCACGGTCTACGCCTTCGGCACCGTGCAACAGGGCGAAGGACTGACCGACTTCAACTGGCGCAACCCCAGCAACACCGGCAGCGTCTACAATAGCAGCAGCGCCTTTCCGGGATTCAATTTCCGCAGCCTCTATCCGGCGGGCTTCACCCCGCGCTTCGGCACGCAATTCGCCGATCTGCAACTCGTCAGCGGCCTGCGCGGCAATCTGTCGGACGCGCTGAGCTACGATCTCAGCGCGTCGTCGGGACGCAGCCGCATCGACTATACGATCGCCGAAACGCTCAACGCCTCGCTCGGGCCCGCCAGCCCGACCAGTTTCTACCTGGGCCGCCTGACCCAGCGTGAGACCAACCTCAACGCCGATTTCGTCTATCGCCTGCCCGTCGGCGGCGTCGAGCCGCTGAACATCGCCTTTGGCGGCGAACGGCGGATCGAGCGCTACGCGGTCGGCGTCGGCGATCCCGCCTCCTATGCGATCGGTGCGGGCGCCGCGACCGGCCTTGCTCCCAATTCGAACGGCTTCCCCGGCTTCGGTCCGCAGCAGGCCGGCCATTTCCAGCAGACGAGCAACGCCGGTTATGTCGATCTCGGATGGCATCCGGTGACGATGCTCACGCTCGGCGCGGCGGGCCGCTACGAGGATTTCTCCAGCTTCGGGGACAAGTTCACCTATAAATTCTCAGGTAGGGTCGAGCCGGTCGAATGGCTGGCGCTGCGCGGCACCTATTCCACCGGTTTCCGCGCGCCGACCCCGGCCCAGCTCAATACGCGGGTAGTGAGCCAAGGCCTCGACACCCGCACGTTGCAGGTCTTCAACCAGGGCCGCCTCGCCCCCACCGACCCGCTCGCGGTCGCGCTGGGTGCCAAGCCGCTGCGTCCCGAAACCTCGCGCAACATCAGCGCCGGTCTCGTTGCGCAGACCCATATCGGGCTGGCTGCGACGGTCGACCTCTACCAGATCGACGTCGATGACCGGTTCAGCCAGTCGGCGACGATCGCCATTCCGTCGGGCTTCGCCAATCCCAACCGCTTCACCTCGATCAGCTATTTCACCAACGACTTCAACACCCGCACGCGCGGCGTCGATGTCGTGGTCAGCTATGCGCGTACCCTGGGCGGCGGCCGGGCCAGCGCGACGCTGGCCTATAATTACAACCGCACCACGGTGCGCAGCGGAACGAGCGCGGCGATCGCCAACGATACGCAGCGCCGCATTTTCCAGGAACGCCTGCCCCAACACAATGCGACCGGTACGCTCGGCTATGACATCGGGCCGGTCGGCGTGATGCTGCGCGGCCGCTATTATGGGCCCTGGACCGACGTGACGGGCAATTCGACCGGCGAGCTGTTCCAGCGCTTCGGCGGGCTGGCGCTGCTCGACGCCTCGCTGACCTATCGCATGACGTCGAACATCTCGATCCGGGGCGGCGCCGAGAACGTCTTCGGCACCTATCCGGCGGAGGCGACGAACCAGGCCAATCGCGGCCTGATCTATTCGCGCAACGCGCCCTACGATACCGATGGTGGTCGCTATTATGTCCGGCTGGGGTTGAGCTTCTGATGATCGACCGGCGCGCGCTGCTGGCCGGCGGGATGGCCGCCACCCTCCCGCTGCCCGCGCGCGCCGGTGGTCCGGCACGCCCCGCTCCGGACGACGAGGCGTTCTGGGCGAGCGTCGCTGCGGACTATGACGTGCCGCAAGACGTCATCCAGCTCGAAAACGGCAATTGGGGCGCCATGCCCCGCCCCGTCCGCGCCGCCTATGAGCAGGCGGTCGCGCGGGTGAACCGCGACACCAGCTATTATACCCGCCGCGGCATGCTGGCCGACCTTTTCGCCGCCCGCGCCGCCATCGCAGCCGAACTCGGCGTGCCTGCCGACGAGATCGCTTTTACACGCAACGCCACCGAGGCGCTCAAGGCACTGATCCTCGGTTACAATCGCCTGTCGCCAGGCGATGCGATTCTCTATGCCGACCTCGACTATGACAGCATGCAGTCTTGCATGGAGAGCCTCGCGCACCGTTGCGGCGTTCGCGTCCGCCGCATCGCGCTGCCCGAACCGGCGACCCGCGCCAGCCTGATCGACGCCTATGCGCAGGTCATGGCGGACGAGCCCCGGCTGAAGCTGATCCTTCTCACCCATATGAGCCATCGCACCGGCCTGGTGATTCCGGTCAGGGAGATCGCCGCGATGGCGCGCGCACGTGGCATCGACGTCATCGTCGACGCTGCCCATAGCTGGCAACAGCTCGACTTCGCCCTGCCCGATCTGGATTGCGACTTCGTCGGGCTGAACGGCCACAAATGGCTCGGCGCCCCGCTCGGCGTCGGCATCCTCCATATCCGCAAAAGCGCGCTCGCCCGGATCGACCGCGATCCCGCCGAAGACGCGGCCGGTCCCGACACCATCATGGCGCGCATCCACACCGGCACGCTCGATTACGCCTCCTGGCTCACCGTTCCCGCCGCGCTCGCCTTCCAGCACCGGATCGATCGCACCGCCCGGGCCGCACGCCTGCGCGCGCTTCGCGACCGCTGGGTCCGGCGGGCACGAGCC
This sequence comes from Sphingomonas sp. GM_Shp_1, assembly GCF_026540895.1. Classification (GTDB taxonomy): domain Bacteria; phylum Pseudomonadota; class Alphaproteobacteria; order Sphingomonadales; family Sphingomonadaceae; genus Sphingomonas. The sequence goes on from NZ_JALNUR010000026.1 coordinate 38,097, forward strand.
ACCCCCAACCTCGAAATCCTCACGCCGGATGATCCGGCCTTGCACGGCGCGATCACGTCGTTTCGCTTCCACGGTGGCGACAGCCCGCAGGCCAACGCAGCGATCGCACAGCGCCTGCTCGACCGGCATGGCATCTTTACCGTTCATCGGACAGGGTTGGCCAAAGGCGCCTGTGTCCGCGTGACACCTTCCCTGTTCACCCCGATGACCGACATGGACCGCCTGGTCGATGCCCTATGGGATCTGTCCGGGACCACCTCATCCTGAGCGTCTGAACCTTACCGATCAAAATGGGATGCGCGTCGGCCCGCAGAAACAGATTCGGATCCCGCGACGCCAAAATCTGCTGGTATGACCCGAGAAGCCAGCAAATGGGTTGGGCTGCAACGATCAGTCGTGGAGCCTCCCAGGATGCAAATCCGCTCCAAGTTACTATACAACCGGTAGTTCTTTTTGATGCGCTGGGATGTCTTGGGACATGCTGGCAAACGGGCCGGCCCGGGGCGGCAATTCCTCACTTAAGGACTTCCCGCTTCCTCCAACTGGCAACATACACCGTTGGCGATCGCGTGGTGCTTCGCGCCGCTCGCGGCACCTTCCGCCTATCGCCATGTTGGCCTTTCAACCGCCACGTCGGCTTGCAACCGTGCTACGAGGTTCGCCGCGTCAGCGGCTGGGCAGTGACGAAACTATCGCGCGACCACTGCGAAGTCGCCGGGCGTCAGCCCCTCGACGGTGGCGACGCACGCCGGGGCGGGCCTACCGGAAAAGCGCTGGAAAGCGACGGCGGCGCGCTCGGCCCCGAGCGGCTTCAGCCGCAGTTTGAAGACGAACCGCCGCAATGTCGCGGGATCCGGTGCGGCCCGTGGCGACCACCGACAGCGGATGCAGATCGAGCCATGTCAGCAACTCATTGACTTGTCCGACTTTCCAACTGGTCCGCGCGAAGCCATCACGCCGTCGCGGACCGGCGGTCGATCTCGACTGGGGTATAGCCCATGGCCGGCGCGACACGGAACGTCAGTGCGTCGCATAGCTGCCGCCGACCGACGTAATCGTCTGCCCCATCATGTTGCACGGCGATGCCAGCCTTCTCCAGCATCTGGACCGCCGCCAAGAAGGCCCGCCGCGTGACCCGGATATCCATCGGCGCGTCCTGTCGAGGCGTGGGAAAATGCGCGTCGAGCGTCTCGAGCAGCAGCGTCGTGCCACGGCGAAGCGAGGCGACCGGCGCGGAGTCGATCAGGGACGCATAGCGGTCATGGTCGAGCGCGGTGTCGATCAGCGTGACGAGATCGAGCAGGACGAAGCCGAAGCGCGACACCGCATAGCGCGGATCGTGGAAGCGGAAGTAGAAGAGCAGCGGGTAGAAATGATGCGCTTCCTTGGTGGCGGCGAGCGAGGGGACGAGGTTGCCGAGTTCGCTAGCCGCATTGCCCGCTTCCCCGCCGGGCATCAGTCGCGCCAGCATCACCGCCGCGTCGCCCGTGCCCTCGGTCATCAGGTCGATGGTCAGCGCCAGCGCGTTGCGTTCGCGCAGCGCTGAATAGACCTGGACAAGGTAGCTCAGCACCAGCGACAGGACCGACGCGCCGATCAGCGAGTTGACGAGGAACAGCAGGCGCGTGCGCGCCAGTCCACGCGACGCCTGCGCCCCTTTCGGCAGGCCCGACCGGTCGGAATAGTCGCGGTCGGTGCCCGGTTCGCGCCGGTGCGTTGCCTTCACCCCCTTGAATGCGGCAATGTCGAGCAGCGTGATCCCGGCGACCAGCGCGGTCGCGATCGCGGCATTACGCCACTTGGGATTGTCACGGTGCAGTGCCCCGGCGAGCGTGGCGAGGTCGAGCGCATCACCCCCGATCCGCGCAGCCAGCCCGACCGGCTTGTCGATCGACAGCGTCGGCACCGCGCTGGCCAGTTCGCGGGCGCCATAGGCGCGGATCAGCCCTTCCTTGTCGTCGAGCCCCAGCGCGTGGGCGAGGCGGCCGGGCGCAATCAGTTCGGTCAGGCCTAGCCCGACCGAGAACCAGCCGAGCGCGCGTGCCAGCCGGTCGGGACCCGTCAGCGAACTCGGCCCCTTGCGTACGACCTTCGGGTCGCCCTCCGAACGGGCGATGCCGGTGATGGTGGTGAGTGACATGGCGGCTTCCTTTACGGTTGGAGCATGACCTTGACGCAGCCGTCCGCCTTGTCGCGGAAGGTCGCGTACATCTCGGGTCCCTTGGACAGGTCGACCTTGTGCGTGATGACGAAGGAGGGATCGATCTGCCCGTCCTCGATCCGGCGGAGCAGGTCGCCGGTCCAGCGCGGGACATGCGCCTGCGCCATGCGGAAGGTCAGCCCCTTGTTCATCGCCTGCCCCATCGGGATCTTGTCGACCAGGCCCAGATAGACGCCGATGATCGAGATGACGCCGCCCGGGCGGCAGACATAGATCATCTCGCGTAGCACATGCGGTCGGTCGTTCTCGGCCATCAGCATCTGCTTGGCGCGGTCGAGCACGGTGTCGGGCTGGCCGAAACTGACATGGGCCTCGGTGCCGACCGCATCGATGCACCGGTCCGGCCCCTTGCCCTTGGTAAGTTCGTTCAGCCGCTCGACGACGCCCTCCTCGGTGAAGTCGATCGTGATCGCGCCGGCGGCGGCCGCCATCGACAGGCGTTCGGGCAGGTGATCGATCGCCACCACCTGCCCGGCCCCGAGCAGGATCGCCGAGCGGATCGTCATCTGCCCCACCGGGCCGCAGCCCCAGACCGCGACCGTGTCGCCGGGCTGGATGTCGGCCTGCACCGCCGCCTGCCAGCCGGTCGGCAGGATGTCGGACAGGAACAGCAGTTTCTCGTCGTCGATGCCGCCCGGTACCTTGATATGCGTGGTGTCGGCGAAGGGTACGCGCAGATACTCGGCCTGCCCACCGGGATAGCCGCCGGTCAGATGCGTATACGGGATGCGTCCCACCCCGGTCGACCGGCGCGGTCTCCGCCTTGCGGACATAGCCGTCGCCATAGCGGTCCTTGAACGACTCGTCGGTACGGACCCAGCCCAGCTCGGCCAGCGTCTTGTCGGTGTCCGCCGCCGCCTTCAGGTCGTCTTCCTCGGCGACGATGCGGACCAGCATCGGGCTGGCGACGTCGGGCCCGTAATTCAGGTCGGTCCACCAGCGCGCAGGGCCCGCGTTGAAGCTGTCCGACAGCATGTCCGCGTCGGCCTTCACCACCTCCAGCTTGACGTCGGCATGGACCTCGCCCTGGGCGCGGCTCGATCCGTTGTCGGTGGTCATCGTCTGGGACAGGATGATCTTGGCGATGCAGCCGTCCATGTACCGGCAGACGGCGGCGAAATCCGCGCCCGACTGGGCGAGCGTCAGCAGCTCGACGTCCATCCCCGCCGGGATCGCGAAGCCGCTGTCGTTGGCGATCGCCTGGATCGCGGCCAGCAGCTTGTCGATGTCCTTGGCGGTCGACCCGCGCGGATACGTGCCCTTGGCGGTCGGCACCGAGAATTTGTCGAGGAAGATATTCCAGAAGCGGACGCCGTTCCGCTTGAACAGCGTCGGCCAGTAGAGCCATTCCGCCAGCCCCTCGCCATAAACCTGATCGTCGTCGGTTCCGCCCGCGCGGACGACCCAGAATTTGCGGTCGGGCACCGGCTCGCCCTGCGGCGCGGCGCGGGTCAGCAGGCGCAACCGGTCGTTCCTGTCGAACCGGAACCGACGGGCATGGCGGACATGCACCGGGCGGCATTTTTCCCCCGGCACCCAGTCGAGCAGCCCGTCCAGCGCACCCCAGTTCAGCTCGGCGACCGAGATGCCGTAGAAGCTGGCCCACAGCATCTTTTCGGTGACGAGGTCCCAGCCGACCCGCTCCAGCGTCTCCTTGAACGCCTGGGCGGCCTCGACCGAGCGCGCATCCTCCTCGTCGCCGGGCAGCACGTCCCATTCCCGGCTGACCACGGCACGGATGCGCTGTTCCATGCAGGACTTGACCTGATCGTCCTTGCGGATGCGCTCGTACACGCCCCAGTCGGTCGCACCCTACAGCTTGGGGTCGCGCGGCTGTTGCAGTTCCTGGACGAAAGGCCGCGTGATATCGCGCCCGTCGCCGGTCGAGGCGATTTCCATCGACAGCTCCGCCGGAAGGGCGACCGCCTTCGCGCCAGGCGCGGACCTCGGCGCGCAGATTGTCGCCGATCGGCGCATCGGCGCTGTCGGCGGCGATCAGCAGCCCGCCCGCCGTGTCCCATTCCTTGCCCAGGGTCAGGCGCACGACATGGTGGTCCGGCGACATACACGCGTCGATTGTGGCGGCGGGCAAGTAGACGCCCGATCCCTTGGAGGGGATGACGTCCAGTTCCTCCTCGGCTGCGTCGCCATAGGTCTTGCGCAGCTTGGCTTCCCAGGCTGCCTCGGCCTCGGGGGACCACTCCTTGCCGTTGACGAGGCAAATGCGCTGGTAGAGCCCCTGCGCGAGGGCATCCTTGAGCGTCAGGCGATAGACATAGCCCTCGCGCTTGCCCGCCCGAATGTCCTGGATGAGCTGGTTGAACGCATTGTCCTCGCCGTTATGGGTCGAGATGACGACGACACGCCCGCCCCACATGAGCATGGCGAGCGCCGCCTTCAGCAGCTCGTCTAGGTCGTCGTGGAACGCGGCCTCGTCGATGATGATGAGACCCTGTCGACCACGGATCGAGCGGGGGCGGGACGACAGGGCGACGACCGAATAGCCGGACGGCAGGTCGATGCGCAGAGCCTTGATGCCCTTCTCGGACCCGTCGTCGTAAAGGAACTCGTTGCCGCCGGGCGATGCGAGGTGGAACGCCTTGGTGAAGTCGCCGCACGACGTGATGAACTCGCGCGCCATGTCCACGGGCTCGTCGCCTATTACGAGCTGACCGACGTCACCGACCAGGGCTATGCCGATGCCAAGGTTTCCGACGAAGCCGCCGCCCGCGCGGCGCAGGACAGCGCGCTGGCCAGTCGCATCTCGACGACCGAGAGCACGCTCAACGGCCAATCGGCGCGCATCACGGAACAGGCGACGACGATCGCCGATCACACCGGCAAGCTCGGGGCCTATTGGCGCGTCGGGGCCGATGCGGGCGACAACCGCGTCAACCTGACGGTCTGGGCGGATGCGAACCGTGGCGGGGGCGTCAATATCGGGGGCGACCTGCGCGTCGACGGCTCGATCATCCTGACCGGGACGATCTACACCAACGCGCTGGTCAGCAACGCGGTCACCGCCTCGACGGTCGCGCAATATGCCGATCGCTACATGACCGAGACCCAGTGGGACACCGAGCGACTGTCGCTCTGGTCGACGGGCGGGCGGCTGCGGGTCGACATGCAGTTCGACGCCTATGCCTCGGTCTCCGGCGGCGGCCAGCTCCAGGCGCAGCTCTTCCGCGTCGTCGACGGCAATGTGTCGCCCGCCGGTCGCCTGATCCAGGCCGGGCAGACCCAGCAGCCTTACGGCCTTTGGGTGGTCGAGGATCAGCGCGCCGGGCTGGTCAGCTATTTCGTCCGGTTCAACCGCACCTCGAACAGCGGCGGGCATCAGATCAACTCCCCCCAGATTTCCATCCAGGAGTTCAAACGGTGATCGAATATTGGGTCGTCTATCACGAGGAGACGGGCGAGGCGCGCTGGCGCGGCTCCGGCCCGCCGGGCTCGCACGGTTTCCAGACCCTGCCCGACGGCGCGCGACTGGCCGTGGTTCCGCAGGCGGTGGTGGCGGGGGAAGAGCTCGACCTGGACGCGCTGCGCGTCGCCGTGTGCGAGCATATCGACGCGGAGGCGGAGGCGCAGCGCGCCCGGGTGCTGACCCTCTCGCCCGGCCAGGCCCTGACCTACCAGGCCAAGGAAGCCGAGGCCCGGGCGGTCGTCGCGGGCGGCGCGGCGGGGCCGTATCGTGAAGGCTTGCGACCCGTCGTCACCGGGGCGTCCTATGCCGAAGTCCGTGACCAGCTCAGCGCGCTGTCGACCGGCGTGCCCGCCGACCACAATCTGTCGTTCCACGTCGCCTCGATCCTCGCCGCGATGGACCGGCTGGACCACCGGCCTGCGCCTCGCCATGGGCTATCCGCAATATGCGCCCATCGGCAATCCGATCGCCTATGCCTCGGGCGGGCGCAAGAACTTCGCCGAGGCGCTCGAGATCGCCGCCATCGTCGAGCAGACCAACCGCGACTTCGTGCTGGTCCAGTTCGACCTGCCCATCGCCGACGGGCCGGTCGGCATCTCGCTCGCCACCCGCGGCAACATCCTTGTCGACTGGCACGCGGACGTGCAGCCCTACCTCGCCAGCGATGACGGGGTCATCGAACTGCTCAGCGACACGCATCGTTGGTCGGTCGGGCCGCGCGCCATCCTGACCGCGTCGCCGCTGCCGTCCCGCAGCCGCATCAAACGCGGCATCGAACGCGCGCATCGGCGCTGGCGGGAAGCCGCGGATCAGATGCGCGGCATCGAATTGCACGGCTCCCTCTTCATCCCCGCCGGGGGCAGCTACTCCGACGCGATACCGACGGAGGTGGTGCGGGCGGCAGCGTGAGGCGTCGTCAGCCTCGTTGGCGCTTAAAGTGTGCGTACCGTCAACGCTGACAGGACTGTCACATCGTTGGTGGTCGATTGGACGACAGCGTTCAATCGACCACCAGCCCGTCCACTTT
>NZ_JALNUR010000027.1 GCF_026540895.1 Sphingomonas sp. GM_Shp_1
TCCATAGCCCTTACAGCTTCACCAGCATCTTGCCCTTATTACCGCCCGAGAACAGCGCCAGAAACGCTTCCGGCATCCGGTCCAGCCCTTCGAAGACCGTCTCCTCCCGCTGCAATTTCCCCTCGCCCAGCATCGCGGCCATGTCGCGATAGAAGCCCTGGTGATCCTTGAAGTCGGAGACGATGAACCCCTGGATCCGCACGCGATTGCCGATCAGGCGGGCGAGATATTTCAGGCTGGTCGGCTTGGCGTCGTTATAGACGTCGATCATCCCGCAAATGGCGAAGCGCGCACCCGGCCGCGCATGGGCCAGCGCGGCGTCGAGATGGTCGCCGCCGACATTGTCGAAATAGACGTCGATTCCGTCCGGGGCCGCTTCGCCCAGCGCCTCGACCACCGGCTTGCCCGCCTTATAGTCGATGACCACGTCGGCCCCCAGCGAGCGCACCCATTCGCCCTTGTCCGCGCCGCCCGCCGACCCGATGACCGTCATCCCTTTGGCCTTGGCGATCTGGACCACGGTCGATCCGACCGCGCCCGCCGCCGCCGACACGAACACCGTGTCGCCCGGCTTTGCCTCGGCGATGCGAAGCAGGCCGTAATAGGCGGTCATGCCCGGCATGCCGAACTGGCCCAGAAAGGCCTGGGGATCGACCGGCAGATCGGGCAGCGGCTGGACTTGCGACGCCGGGATCACCGCCTCGTCGCGCCAGCCCGCCATATGGCTGACCAACGTGCCGACCGCGAGGCCGTCCGAGCGGCTTTCCACCACCTCGCCGATCGCGCCGCCCTGCATCGGTTCGCCTAGTTGGAACGGCGGGACATAGCTTTTCACGTCGTTCATCCGCCCGCGCATATAGGGATCGACCGACAACCAGCGGTTCGCCACCCGCACCTGTCCGTCTGCCAGTTCGGGCAGCGCCTGCTCGATCAACGCGAAATCCTGTGGCTTCGGCATCCCCTGCGGGCGGTTTGCCAGCGTCCAAGCTTTCATGATCCTATCCTTTTCATCGTCTGTGGCGGACATGGGAGAGGGCCCGGGTGAAGTCCACCCGAGCCCTCCAAGAAAAGTCACCGGTTGGTGACGTTTTTCTTTATCAGTAACCCCGATTGGTGTCCGAGGTGCTGCCCGTGGTCGTGCCGCTCGTGCTGGTCGACGCCGTCGAACCGCCGGTGGTCGAGGTCGTACCCGTACCGCTCTGGCCGGTGGTGCCGGTCGTGCCCTGGCCGGTCTGGCCGTAGCTGCTCGACTGACCATAGGCGTTCGACTGGCCGTAGCGGTTCGATCCGGTCTCGCTGGTGCGATCGCCGAACATGGCGCGGGCATTTTCCTCTTCGCGCCAATGACTCTTGGCCTCTTCGGCGGTCTTGGTCAGCGTGACCTTGTCCTCGACCGACTTCAGCCAGCGCGACGGGATCGAGTGGTGCTGGCCGTCCGCATCGCGGTCGCTCTTGGTCAGCAGGATGCGATCGCCGCGCACCTTGTCGACCGTGCCGACATGCGCGCCGTCCGAACCCAGCACTTCCTGATGCTCGGTCACCTTGGACAACAGGCCGCGCTGGCCCTCGCGCTCGGTGCGCCAGCTGCTGAACTCGTTCTCGAACTTGGTGCGGTTCTCGCTGCGATACTCGTCATAATCGCGATCGAGCGCGGCGATCTGGCCCGAGCGCCAGCTATTATAGTCGTGATCCTGCGCGGCATAGTAGCGCTCGTCGAAGCGGGCATCGGCCTCGCGGCGGCGCTCCGCATCCTCATCGCCGAACCACGAGCGGACCTCGTCCCCTGCGCGAGCGAAGAAGCCGCGATCCTCGTAGTCATAGCCCTGCGGCTGGCGACCATAGTCGCGGCCCGACTGCTGGCGGCCATGATCGCCGCGACCCTGGCGATCGTCCCGGCCATAGCGATCGCCGGTATAGCCATAGCCGCGCGAGGAATCGCCGTAACCGCGTGTCGTGTCGCTATAGCCCGAGGGTCGATAGCCTTCGCGGCCATAGTCGCGCTGGCCACCGCGGTAGCTGTCACGGCCATAGGAGCCGTAGTCGCCCGATCCCGAACGCCCTTCGCCATAGCGGCCTTCGTTCTGGCGACCGCCGAAATCCTGGCGCGAACCGCGATAGCTGTCGTCCCGATCATAGCCCTGGCGGCCATAGCCCTGATGGCCATAGTCGCGCGCGCCGTAACCGCGGCGGCTGTCGTTGCGGCTGTCATCGCGATCGTCGTCGAATGCGCCCGCCGCTTCGTAATCGCGCGCGCTGGAATAGGTGTAGTCCCGCCCCGAGCCGTAATCCCGGCCATAGTCGAAGTCGCGACCGCCACGATTGGCGTCGCGGGAATAGCGATCGTAAGCCATCCTAAACCCTCCTGAAAATCGGTCCTGCGGGGGCCGACGCCGCTCGTCCGGCGGGCCGTGCCATCCGATGGTTTCAATGAGGAAGATCAAGACATTGTTCCGTGGCCGCGGCGCTCCGCACGACGGAATGCCCGATGCGAAAGGCCGAAAGCGGCGGAAAAATTTTCGCGGCCCGCCGCTTTGGAGTGTTGCGTCGCCCCGGATCACCGGCTAATGGCGTCGCTCCCGACCACGGTCGGGATATGGGGCGGGGCTGTAGCTCAGATGGGAGAGCGCTGCAATCGCACTGCAGAGGTCAGGGGTTCGATTCCCCTCAGCTCCACCACCCCTTTCACCGGAACGATATGCCGGTGCTTTTCTCCTCCCATCGCTGACGCCGTCCGGTCCTTGCCCGATCCCGCATGCCATGCGTTGACGCCGCGATGATCCCCGATCCCATTCCTGCCGCCACCCTGATCCTGATGCGCGAAGGGGCGGCGCGCGACGCCCTTCCCGAAATTCTGCTGGTCGAACGCGGCGCGGCGCTGGCCTTTCTGGGCGGGGCGATGGTCTTTCCCGGTGGTCGGGTCGATCCCGGCGACCATGCGATGGTGCCCGCCGGTGCCACCGATCCGGACGACAGCGCCGCGCGCATCGCCGCCATTCGCGAGACGATCGAGGAAGTCGGTCTGGCGGTCGGTCTGATGCCGCATCCCGATGAAACCGCCGTGGCGGACTTGCGCGCCGACATGCTGCGCGGCCAGTCCTTCGCGGCGGCGTTGGCCGAACGGCGCCTGCGGATCGACGAAGCCGCGCTGACGCCCTTCGCCCGCTGGTGTCCCGAACATGTCCCCGTGCGCCGGTTCGATGCACGCTTCTATATGGCGGAGGTGCCGCGCCACGCCTCCACCCCCATCATCGACGGGGGCGAAACCGCCGCCGCGCGGTGGATGACGGCGCGGGCCGTCCTGTCGGCGGCGGACCGGGGGGATATCCATATCATCTTCCCGACCCGTCGGACGCTGGAACGATTGGCCCAGTATCGGGATTTCCCCTCTGCCATGGCCGATGCCCGCGCCTGGCCGGTCCGGCGGATCGTCCCTTTCCAAGCGGAGCGTGACGGCGTGCCATCGATCTGCATTCCCGACGATATGGGCTATCCGATCACCTCGGAACCCGTCACCGCCGCCAGACGCGGGTGATGCGCGCGCTCCGGCGATGGACGACCGTCATGGTCCTGATCGCCGGAGCGGCGATGCTGGCGCTGCTGATCTGGACGCTGGTGCGGCAGCGGCCGCAGGACGTGCCCTGGGCTCCGCTCGATCTCGGCCAGCCGGTGGGGCTGTTCACGGGACGCAAGCTGACCGCGCTGACCCAGTACCGGGCGGCGTGCCTGGCGCTGCTCGACAAGGCGGGGATCGCCTATACCGCCTTGCCCCCGCGCTCGACGGGCGGACAGTGCGGCTATGACGATGGGGTGCGCTTCGCAACCGGCGGCGCGCGGTCGGTCGGTTATCGCCCCGCCTCGCTCGGCGTCTCCTGCCCGGTCGCCGCCTCGCTCGCCTTATGGGAATGGAACAGCGTCCAGCCCGCCGCCCGCGCGCTATTGGGGGCGGAGGTCGTCGCGATCGATCATTTGGGCAGCTATAATTGCCGCCGCATCAACGGGCGCAGTTCCAGCGACTGGAGCGAGCATGCGCGCGCCAATGCGGTCGATATCGCGGGGTTCCGCCTGAGCGACGGTCGCCGGATCAGCGTGTTGCGCGACTGGCGCGACCAGGGAAAGGCCGGGCAGTTCCTGCGCCGGGTCCGCGACGAGGCATGCGATCTGTTCGCGACCACCCTCTCACCCGACTATAACGCCGCCCATGCCGACCATTTCCATCTCGACCAGGCCTATCGCGGGTCGATGGGCTGGCGCGCCTGTCGCTGACCGGCGCGCGCTTCGGCGATCAGCTGGCCAGCGAAGTGCCGTTGGTGTCCACCTTCTCCACCCAATGCGGGAAAAAGGCGGGCTGGCGGCTCGACCAGCCTGCCGCGGTCGCCGCCGCCTCGCTGATCGACTGGAGCAGCTTGCGCCGCAATTCGGGATGCAGATGCGGCAGCGCCGCCGCCGAACAGAAGACCGCCGGCAGCCACGGCCGCACCTCGGCCCCGATCAGCCGCTCGTACAGGAAGCGAAAGGCGGAGAAGCTGGTCAGCCGCCCCTGCCCCAGATCGAACGCCGCGATCGTCACGAAGGGGGCCATGAACGGCTCCAGCGATTCCAGGCCGCTATCGACCGGGATCAGGTGCCGGATTTCGGGCAGGTTGCGGTACAGCCGGGCCTGGGCGCGGATGCTCGCCGCCTCGACCACGTCGCGCGACCAGCGGGCCATCGCATCCTCGCGGTCCAGCCCGATGTCGAGCGACCGGCGGATGTAACGCTGGGTCGCCGCCGCGAAGCCCGCAAATTCCTTCATCTCGGCCAATGTCATCGTGCCTTCGGCCGGTCTGTTCCTCGATCCCATATCCTTTACCCCGCCCATCGAAACTGCCCGATCATCATGCGCCGATTTGGTTAACGCAACGCTGAACGGGCCGAAGACAAACGACCATGAAATCCGCCGCGCCGCAACATTGATTGCGACGAACGGTGTTCTGGGCCATCATTTTCCGGATATTGTCCGCAGACGGGACAGAAAGAGTCGTTCGGCGACATCTGGGTTTCCGCATCGATCGCGCGGCCCGGAATGCATCGCAACGAACCCATCGGGCGAGGCGGCGCGGTCACGCCTCCCCACCCGGATCGGCGATTATTCCTTGTAACCCGACGACTCCGCCGGACCGTCGCGGCCGGGCTGGGTGATCGAGGGCGGATCGCTGGCGTCCATCGATTCGTCGAGGCTTTCGTCGAGCTGCGCCTCGACATCCTCGGGGTTCTTCTTCAAGTCGCCGGTGATCTCCGGGTCCTGTCCGGCGTCCTGTTCGGGCGGACGCGGACGGTTGCCCTGCTCGGCCTGTTCGCCGCCCGGCGCCACCGACACGCTGTCCAGCGCGCGGTCGTCGATGCTGTCGTTCATGTCACTTCCCCATCACGAGTGGACAGGATCAACGAGCCAGCCCGCGCAACCGTTCCTGCCCCGCCTCAGTCGAGACGGCGAACGCTGACCCGCTGATCGCAAAGCTGCGCCTCGCCGAAGACGGTCATGAAGGCGATGTCGGTGGCATCGCGCCCGACACACACCCGCGCGATCTCGTCCGCACGCGCCATGCCGGTCGCATCGACCAGATGCCAGCTTCCCTCCAGCCACAGCTCGGCGACGGCATGGAAGTCCGGCGGATCGACGCCGGGCGCATAGGCCGAGACGCAGCGCGCCGGGATCTCCGCCGCCCGCGCCAGGGCGACCAGCAGATGGGCATAGTCGCGGCACACCCCGATGCGCATTCCGAAGGTATCGAGCGCGCTCGTCACCCCGCTGGAACTGCCCGACCGATAATCGAGGCGGGTCGACACCCAGTCGAGCAGCGCGGTCGCCATCGCGCCGCCCGACAGGCCGGCAAAGCGGCGTCGCACGAACCCCTCCAGCCGGTCGGACTCGCAATAGCGGCTGGGCAACAGATAGGGGACGAGATTACCGGTCAGCGCACGCGCCGGGGTCGCCTGCATCCCCTCCAGCCGCAGCACCGGCCGGTCGATCGCCACCACCGCCTCGTACCGCGCGATCAGGGCATGGTCCGCCCGTACCCAGCATCGCTGTCCGATCCCGTCCTCGCCGGGCACCGCCGTCACGCCATGATCGGTCCGGATGGTCAGCGCCTGATGCTCCAGCCGCTGGTCGGCCATCGCCGCCACCTCGACCTGCAACAGGATGTCCGCCGGTTCGCGAAGGCCATAGTCCAGCGTCACTTCTATCGACAGGCGCATGGGCCGTGTTCCTTCCACGAAAAAAGGGCCCGGCGGACACTCCGCCGGGCCCCATGTCTAAACCCGTTATCCGACGATTAGTCGCGGCTGGAGCCGAACAGACGCAGGATGAACAGGAACATGTTGATGAAGTCGAGGTACAGGCTGAGCGCCGACATGATGACCACCCGGTCCTGCATCGACGTGCCGCGCACCTGATAATACATCTCCTTGGTCCGCTGCGTGTCATAGGCGGTGAGGCCAGCGAACAGCAGCACGCCGACGAAGCTGATGACCAGCGCCATCGTGCCCGACTGGAGGAAGACGTTGATCAGGCTGGCGACGATCAGGCCGACCAGACCGACGATCAGGAAGGTGCCGAACGCCGACAGGTCGCGCTTGGTGGTGTAGCCATAGAGGCTCAGCGCCGCGAAGCCCGCCGCGGTGGCGAAGAACGCGCCCGCGATCGACGAACCGCTATAGACCAGGAAGATGGTCGACAGCGACAGGCCCATGACGACCGCAAACGCCCAGAAGAGCAGCTGCATCGTCGAGGTCTTCATGCGGTTGACGCCCATGCTCAGCGCGAACACGAAGCCGAGCGGCGCGAACATGATGACATATTTCAGCGGACCGCCGTTCAGGAAGACGTTCGCGGCCATGCTGTCCCGCCCGCCCCATGCGAAGAGCAGCGCGACGATACCCGTCAGCAGCACGCCCGACGTCATGTAGTTATAGACGGACAGCATGTACGAACGCAGACCCGCGTCATAGGCGGTCGAGCCCGTGGTGGCGGTGGTACCGAACGGCGCGGCGCTCGGCCGTGGATCAGACCAGTTTGCCATGGTGAAACATTGCTCCTTTGCCCGGCCATATGCCGGTTATGGGAAATATCGCTCTGTTGGGGACTCATTTCAAGCGGGAGAGGTTCCCGTGACGGCCACAGAATGCGATAGACATGTTTTGTCATGGTCCGCCTGTTCGTCGCCCTTCGCCCGCCCCCCGCCATTCGCGACAGGCTGGCCGATGCCATGGACGGCGTACCCCATGCCCGTTGGCAGGATGACGACCAGCTTCACTTGACCCTGCGCTTCATCGGCGAGGTGGATCGCCCGGTGGCGGAGGATATCGTCGCCGCGCTGGGACAGGTCCACGCCCCCGCGCCGGTGGTCCGGATCGCCGGGGTGGGCGCCTTCGACCAGCGCGGGCGGGTCGATACCCTATGGGCCGGGGTCAGCCCGCACGACGCGCTCGCCCATCTGCATCGCAAGGTGGACCAGGCCTGTGTGCGTGTCGGCCTGCCGCCCGAAGCGCGCGCCTATCGCCCGCATATCACGCTGGCCCGCCTGCCCCGATCCGCCGGGACCGCGCCCGAGATCGAGGGGTGGCGCGCCGTCCATGCCGGTCTGTCGAGCGACCCTTTCGCGATGGAGCATATCCTGCTCTATCAAAGCCACCTCGGCCATGGCGGCGCATCCTATGAACCGGTGATGCGTTGGCCGCTGGATACCGGCGGGTGACAAGCCGGGCCTTATTCGTTTCGTTCGATCAGGGAGCTTCCGACATGAAATATCTCGCACTCACGACCGCTGCGATCGTCGCGCTGGGCCTCGCGGCCTGCGACCAGGCCAAGATGGAAACGGGCTCCCCCGTCCCCGGCGGCCCGAGTGCGACCGCGAGCCTGCGTACCGGCACCGGCGTCGAGGCCGGTCGTGCGACCGCGACCGAGGTGGCGGGCGGGCTTCGCATCACGCTGGACGCGATGAACGTGCCGGCGGGCATGCACGGCGTCCATATCCACACGGTCGGCCGCTGCAACGCGCCGGACTTCACGACGGCGGGCGGCCATTGGAACCCCACCCAGCGCCAGCATGGCAGCATGAATCCGCAAGGGCCGCATGAGGGCGACATGCCCAACATGACCGTCGGCAATGACGGTCGCGGGACGCTGGGCGTCGTGTTGCCGGGGGCGACCATGGCGGGGCTGCTCGATGCGGACGGCTCGGCGATCGTGATCCACGCCGCCGCCGATGACCTGAAGACCGACCCCAGCGGCAATAGCGGCGGCCGCATCGCCTGCGGCGTGTTCCAGGCCAACTAAGCCCCTTGCCCCGCCGCCGATCGGGTGGCGGGGCCCCGATCCGGAGCATCGATGACCCACGCCTTGCCGACCCGCGCCTTTGGCGGCTTCCTGTTCGACATGGACGGAACGATCCTGAGTTCCATCGCCTCCGCCGAACGCGCCTGGACCCGCTGGGCCGAGCGGCATGGACTGGATGTCGAGGCGTTCCTGCCCACCATCCACGGCGTCCAGTCGGTCGAGACGATCCGGCGGCTGAACCTGCCTGGCGTCGACCCGGTGGCGGAGGCGCATGCGCTGACCGAGGCGGAGATGCTGGACGTCGACGATGTGGTGCCGATCGGGGGCGCGGGCGAATTCCTGGCGGCGCTGCCGGCTGATCGCTGGGCGATCGTGACCTCGGCGCCCAAGCGGCTGGCGGAGGTGCGGCTGAAGGCGGCGGGTCTGCCGCTACCGGGCGTGTTCGTGACGGCGGAGGACGCGGAGCGGAGCAAGCCCGCCCCCGACGGATTCCTGCTGGGCGCCGAACGTCTGGGCGTGGCACCGGAAGATTGCCTGGCGTTCGAGGATGCCCCCGCCGGAATCGCGGCGGCCGGGGCGGCGGGGATGACGGTGGTCGTCATCACCGAGACGCATCGGGGCATGATGGATACCACCCATGCGATGGTCGCCGACTATCGCGATCTGGCGGTGGAGTGGGATGGTGCGAGTTTGAAGCTGGACCACCGGGTTTAAATCATGGCCGTACCCCGGCGGAGGCCGGGGTCCAGTTGCGGTGCGGTTCCGTTGGCGGGGGATCGCTGCCTCCCACGCGCCGAGGACCCGCAATCTCGACCAACAAGAAACTGGACCCCGGCCTTCGCCGGGGAGCAGGAGTTGGGAGGCACCTTACCCCCCGACCTCCGTTCAGCCTGAGCGAAGTCGAAGGGCACGGGATTCCGGGCCGAGGTTGGGGACATGCACTTCGACTTCGCTCCGTGCGAACGGAGGCAAAGCGTGGGGCAAGGAACGCCCCCTCACCTCAAACCGTGAAGCTCTCTCCGCACCCGCACGCGCCCTTGGCGTTGGGGTTCTGGAACACGAACCCGGCGGTGAAGTCGTCCTCGACCCAGTCCATGGTCGACCCGATCAGATACAGGATCGACCCGCCATCGACGAACAAAGTCCCACCCGGCGTATCGATCTTCTCGTCGAACGCCTTGGCCTCGGTCACGTAATCCACCGAATAGGCCAGCCCCGAACAGCCCCGGCGCGGGGTCGACAGCTTGACCCCGATCGCCCCTTCGGGCGCGCGGCCCATCAGGTCGGCAATCCGCGCCTCGGCCGAAGGTGTCAGGTTCAGCGCGGCGGGACGCGGACGCAGGGTGGTCGCCATGGTCAGAGCATCCCCAGTTCGAGCTTGGCCTCATCCGACATCTTCTGCGGGTCCCAGGGCGGGTCCCAGATCAGGTTGACGTCGGCCGTCGCGATCCCAGGCACCGCCGAGACGCGCAATTCGACCTCGCCCGGCATCGACTCGGCGACCGGGCAATGCGGGGTGGTCAGCGTCATGGTGACGACGGCATGGCCGCCCTCGGTCACTTCCACGCCATAGATCAGCCCCAGGTCATAGATATTGACCGGGATTTCGGGGTCGTAGATTTCCTTCAGCGCGTCGATGATCCCGTCATAGAGCGCGCCGCCCGGCTGGGTCGGATCGTCACTGGTCGGCTTTTGCGAGAGGAAGCCCGACAGGTAATCGCGCTGCCGTTCCACTGGAGCCTCGACGACATCCTGCACGCGCGCCTTGGGCGGCGACGCGACGCTGTCCACTTGCTCGACCTTGAAATCGCTCATCCGAAAATCCTCGTGACCCGCCGGACGCCATCCACCAGCGCCGCGACGTCATCGGGTCCGTTATACACGCCGAAACTCGCCCGCGCGGTGGCGGGCAGGCCGAGTGCGTCCATCAGCGGCTGGGCGCAGTGATGGCCTGCGCGGATCGCCACCCGGCTCTCGTCCAATATGGTGCCGATATCGTGGGGATGAACCCCCTCGACCGCGAAACTGACGATTCCCGCCGAGTCTTCCGGGCCGAGCAGTCGCACCGAGTTGATCGCCGACAGCCCTTCGCGCGCCTGCGCCACCAGCGCCGCCTCATGCGCATGGATCGCGTCCAGGCCAATGCCGGTCACATAGTCGATGGCGGCATGGAGCCCCAGCGCACCGACGATATGCGGCGTCCCCGCCTCGAACCGGCCGGGCGGCGGGGCGTAGGTGGTCTTCTCGAACGTCACCCGGTCGATCATCGACCCGCCACCCTGATAGGGCGGCATCGCCTCCAGCAGTTCGGGCCGCGCCCACAGCACGCCGATGCCGGTCGGGCCGTAGAGCTTGTGCCCGGAAAAGACGTAGAAGTCGCAATCCAGCGCCTTCACATCGACCGCGATGCGCGGCACCGCCTGGCACCCGTCGAGCAGGATCTTCGCCCCCACCCGATGCGCCAGATCGGCCGCGCGCCGCCCGTCGAGGACCGAGCCCAGCACGTTCGACACATGGCCCAGCGACACCAGCTTGTGCGCCGGGGTCAGCATGCGCTCCATCGCGTCCAAGTCGATGCGGTGATCGGCGGTCAGCGGCAGCACGTCGATCGCGACGCCCAGCCGCTCAGCGACCATCTGCCACGGCACGATGTTGGAGTGGTGTTCCAGCATCGACAACAGGATGCGATCGCCCGCCTTGAGGTTCGTCGCGGCCCAGCATTGCGCGACCAGGTTGATCCCCTCGGTCGCGCCGCGCGTGAAGACGATCTCGTTCGCGGACCCCGCGCCGATGAAATGCGCGGTCGCTTCCCGCGCCTTTTCATAGGCGACCGTCATGTCAGCCGAGCGCTGATAAACGCCGCGATGCACGGTGGCATAGCTGGTGTCATAGGCGCGGGTAATCGCGTCGATCACGCTTTGCGGCTTTTGCGCAGTCGCGGCGGTGTCGAGATAGGCCCAGCCTTCCGGGATCGCCGGAAAATCCGACACGCGGTCGAGAGGAAACGCCGTCACCATCAAATCCTCCCCATCTTCGATGGGGAGGGGGACCGCCGCGAAGCGGTGGTGGAGGGGCAAGCCCCTCCGGCCCCTCCACCCCTCGGCTGACGCCGAGCGGTCCCCCTCCCCGCGCTACGCGCAGGGAGGAATTGGGTGGTCAGACTCAAAGCGCCGCCTCCAGCCAGGCATCCGCATCCGCCGCAAAGGCCTCGCGCACCACTTCGTTGCCGATCCGGTCGATCGCATCCGCCACGAAGGCGCGGGTCAGCAGCGCCTGCGCGCGGGGCTTCGGAATGCCACGGCTCTGCATGTAGAACAGCGCACGCGCATCGAGTTCGCCCACCGTGGCGCCATGCGCGCATTTCACGTCGTCGGCGAAAATCTCCAGCTCGGGCTTCAGATTCACCGTCGCCGTCCGCTGGAGCAGCAGGCCGCGAAGCGACTGTTCGCCATCGGTCTTCTGCGCATGACGCGCCACCTCGACACGAGCGGCAAGGCTCGCCTGGCTACGGTCGGCGGCGACCGCGCGCCACAGTTGGTGGCTCTGGCCGTTCAGCGCGGCATGGCGCAAGGCCACCGCGCACTCCTGCTTCAGTTCGCCCTTGGTCAGCAGCGCGCCGCCAAACTCGGCATAGGCGCCGTCGCCGGTCTGGGTGATCCCGCCATCGATCCGCGCGCCCATGTTTCCCGCCGCCAGGAAGGTCGCGGTCAGGCTCGCGCCCTCGCCCAGTTCGGCTTCCTCGCGCAACGACACGAAACCGTCGTCCTGCAACAGCCGCACCGCCCGCATCAGCCGCGCCGAGGCGCTCAGCTTCACCCGCGTCAGCCGGTTGGTCCAGCCGCGCCCGACATAGGTCTCATAGACCTGCGCCGCCGCATCCTCCGCCAGCACGATCTCCGCGGGCAGGTGATTGGCCGCACCGCTGGCGACATGGACGATCTGCACGGGCTCTGCGACCGCATCGCGCTCCAGCCGCAGCGACCAGCCAATTCCCAGCGCTTGGCGACCCAGCGGATGATCGCTGGCGTCGATCTGGGTCAGTTGGACCGGGCCGAGGGTGCTGGCGCTCTCGTCCAACGCACCGTCCACGAACAGCAACCGCGCGCCGGGCAGGTCGAGGAAGCGATCCGCTCCCACCACGGCTTGCGCCCGCTCGCTCTCCGCCGCGCGCCGTAGCGCATCGAGATCGGCCCAGCGCCACGCCTCCTCGCGAGTCGAGGGGAGTTCCAGCGTGATCGTCACGCCACGGCTCCCTCGACGCCCGCATAGCCCTCACGCTCGAGTTCATGCGCCAGTTCGGGGCCACCCGACCGCACGATGCGGCCATCGGCCAGCACATGCACCCGGTCGGGCTGCACATAGTCGAGCAGCCGCTGATAATGGGTGATCAGCAGCACCGCCTTGTCGGGGGCGCGCATGATCCGGTTGATGCCGTCGCCGACGATGCGCAGCGCGTCGATGTCGAGGCCGGAGTCCGTCTCGTCCAGGATCGCGAACTTGGGGTTCAGGATGCCCATCTGGACCATCTCGTTGCGCTTCTTCTCGCCGCCCGAAAAGCCGACATTGACCGGACGCTTGAGCATGTCCTGGTTCAGCCCCAGCCCATCGGCCTGCGCGCGGGCGAGCTTCAGGAACTCGGCCCCCGACAGCGCGGCTTCCTCACGCTGCGCACGCTGCGCATTCAGGCTCTCGCGCAGGAACTGGACGTTGGACACGCCGGGGATTTCGACCGGGTACTGGAAGCCCAGGAACAGCCCGGCGGCGGCGCGCTCGTTCGGCTCCAGTTCGAGCAGGTCGACCCCGTCGAACGTCACCGAACCCTCGGTCACCTCGTAACCCGGACGGCCGCCCAACACATAGCCCAGCGTCGACTTGCCAGCACCGTTGGGCCCCATGATCGCATGGACTTCGCCCGCATTCACCTCGAGCGTCAGGCCCTTGAGGATCGGCTTGCCGTCGATTTCGGCGTGGAGGTTTTCAATTTTCAGCATAGTCATCCGTCCAGGGAATAGCGCTTGCAGATGCGACCGACCGAGCTTCCGTCCGCAAGCGGCACGGGCGGTTTCACCGCGTGATCAATGAATCCCATCTTTGCATAATATGTCTGCCCGCCGACATTATCGGCTCGAATGGTCGCGTTTAAGGCCTTGATCCCTGCGGCACGCGCCTTGTCGCACGTCGCTGCGAAGAGCGCCCGCCCGACGCCACGCTGGTTTCCGTCGATCCGGGCGTATGTGCCGATGTCAGCGACACCATCGGGCAAGACATCTCCAAAATCGCCAAGGATCTGGAAGCCTTCCAATCGGCCGCTCGCAGGATCGACGGCGACCACCGCGGAAATCATGTGCGGCCCGATAAGATACGCATCGCGCAACGCTTCAGCGGTAAAGGGCTGCTGAAAGGCGGTCGTACCACCACGCTCGATGATCGCGTTGATCAGATCGGCCAGTTCCTGTGCGTCCTCAGGCCGAACGTCACGAATTTCGAGGTCGCTCACCCCACGCTCCCTTCCAGCGAGATCCCGAGCAGCTTCTGCGCCTCGACCGCGAACTCCATCGGGAGTTGCTGCAAGACCTCACGCGCAAAACCATTGACGATCAACGCGACGGCCGCCTCCTGGTCCAACCCGCGCGACATCGCGTAGAAAAGCTG
Source organism: Sphingomonas sp. GM_Shp_1 (assembly GCF_026540895.1). Lineage (GTDB taxonomy): Bacteria > Pseudomonadota > Alphaproteobacteria > Sphingomonadales > Sphingomonadaceae > Sphingomonas. Next base: position 13,970 of record NZ_JALNUR010000027.1, read on the forward strand.
GTCCTCGCTGATCTTGCTGGTCGTCGCCTCATGCTCGATCTGCGCGCTGGGGTTCTTCACCTCGATATAGGGCACGGTATGCGCGCCGCACTGGTCGCCCAGCAACAGGCTGTCGCACTGGGTGAAGTTGCGGACATTCTCGGCGGTCGCCGCCACGCGGACGAGCCCGCGATAGGTGTTGTCCGAACGCCCGGCCGAAATCCCCTTCGACACGATGGTCGAGCGGGTGTTCTTGCCGAGATGGATCATCTTGGTGCCGGTATCGGCCTGCTGGCGGTTGTTCGTCACCGCCACCGAGTAGAACTCACCCACCGAGCCGTCGCCCGCCAGCACGCAGGACGGGTATTTCCACGTCACCGCCGAGCCGGTTTCGACCTGTGTCCACGACACCTTGCTGTTCTTGCCCTGGCACAGCGCGCGCTTGGTGACGAAATTGTAGATGCCGCCGACGCCATTCTCGTCGCCCGGATACCAGTTCTGGACGGTCGAATATTTGATCTCCGCATCGTCCAGCGCGACCAGCTCGACCACCGCCGCGTGCAACTGGTTCTCGTCGCGCATCGGCGCGGTGCAGCCCTCGAGATAGGAGACATAGGCCCCCTTGTCCGCGACGATCAGCGTCCGTTCGAACTGGCCGGTATTCTCCGCATTGATGCGGAAATAGGTGGACAGCTCCATCGGGCAACGGACGCCCTCGGGCACATAGACGAACGTCCCGTCGGAGAAGACCGCCGAGTTGAGCGTCGCGAAATAATTGTCACGCTGCGGCACGACCTTGCCCAGCCACTTGCGGACCAGCTCGGGATATTCCTTGATCGCCTCGGAGATCGAGCGGAAGATGACCCCCGCCGCTTCCAGCTCCTTGCGGAAGGTCGTCGCGACCGAGACGCTGTCGAACACCGCGTCCACCGCGACCCTGCGCGCGCCCTCGACGCCCGCCAGCACTTCCTGCTCGGCTATCGGGATGCCCAGCTTCTCATAGGTCCGCCGAATCTCGGGATCGAGCTCGTCCAGCGACGCGATCGTCTTCTTCTGCTTCGGCTCAGCGTAGTAATACGCGTCCTGATAGTCGATCGGCGGGATGTTGAGCTTGGCCCAGTCCGGCGTCTCCAGCGTCTGCCACAGACGGAACGCCTTCAGCCGCCAGTCGAGCATCCATTCGGGCTCGCCCTTCTTGGCCGAGATATAGCGGACCGTATCCTCGCTCAGCCCCTTGGGCGCGAAGTCCTGCTCGATCTCGGTGGCGAAGCCCCACTCATATTTCTTGTTGGCGGCGGCAAGCGCCTCTGCATTCTTCGTGGCCATCAGGCGAATACCCCCGGACGCGGCGACGCGCCCATCACTTGCGAATCAACAGGATCGGCGGCGAGCGTCGCGAGCGTCACCCCGGAAAAGGCGGCGCGTACCGCCTGATTGACGACATGCCAATGCGGCCGGACGCGGCATTGCATTTCCAGGCCGCAGTCATGTGCGGCCCCCTCGACACAGGCGGTCAGCGCGATCGGGCCGTCCACCGCCTCGACGATATCGGCCAAGCTGATCGTGTCGGCCGCACGGGCGAGGCGGATGCCACCGCCGGTGCCGCGCGTGCTTTCGATCAGGCCCGCGCTCGCCAGACGGCTGACCAGCTTCTGCGCGGTGGGGAGCGGGACGCCCGTCTGCCCGGCCAGCAGAGTCGCATTGCTCCGCCCGCCCACGCCTTCGCGTGCGGCGGCGGTCATCATCACGACCGCATAATCGGCTAGGCTGGATAGGCGCATGATCTCCCAATCGGATGGATTTGATCCGATTGGCAAATGGGCGCGGGGGGACGGTTCGTCAACCGCGAATGCGTACGGGAATTTCGATGGGTGTGAGTGAGGAGTGAGGCTTGCCCCTCTCTTCCTTCTTAAGCCCCTCCCGCAGGCGGGAGGGGTTTGGGGAGGGCATGGGGTCTCATGGAGCCTGTCGCCCGTGGCTTGGCCCTCCCCCATCCCCTCCCGCTTGCGGGAGGGGCGTGGGACTCAGCAGCGTGAGACTGCCTTACCGCCCGATCAGGCCTTGCGCGATTTCGTCCGCGACATCCGACGCCGGGTGGCCCGTCTCCGCCGAACGCTGCCACACCTGTTCCAACCGCTCGGGGATCTTGGCGATGCGCGCCATGACCTCGGCCTCGTCGCCCTGGCCCAGATATTCCAGACCGACATTGATGATCCCACCCGCATTGATGACATAGTCGGGCGCATAGAGGATGCCCGCCTCCGCCACACGTGCACCGTCTTCGCGGGTCGCAAGCTGGTTGTTGGCGCCGCCCGCCACGACCTTGGCCTTCAGCCGCTGGATCGAATCCGCCGTCAGCACCGCGCCCAGCGCATTGGGGCTCACCAGATCGACATCGGCGAACAGAATCTCGTCGGCCGGGGCAACGCTGGCGCCCAGTTCCGCTGCCATCGCTTCGGCACGTGCCTGGTTCACATCGGCGATGGTCAACACCGCACCGTCCTTGGCCAGCAGCTTGGCGAGCCCGCCGCCGACCGAGCCGACGCCCTGGATCGCGACGCGCACGCCCTTCATGTCGGTCGCGCCCAGCCCGCGCTTGGCGGCGGCCTTCACGCCCAGATAGACGCCATGCGCCGTGTACGGGCCGGGGTCGCCGCCTGCCGCCCCGCTCGCCACCGGCAGGCCGGAGACATAGCGGGTCTGGGTCGCGATGACCTTCATCCGCTCCTCGGACATGCCGACATCTTCCGCCGTGACATAACGACCGCCGAGCGACTCGACCGCGCGGCCGAACGCTTCCAGCTGCGCGGTGGTGATGACATCGCCCGGCTTGGCCGCGAGCACCACGCCCTTGCCGCCGCCTAGCGCGAGGCCCGCCATCGCATTCTTGTAGCTCATGCCGCGCGACAGGCGCAGCGCGTCGGTGATGGCGAGCGCGGGCGTGGCATAATGCCAGAAGCGCGCCCCACCCGCCGCCGGGCCGAGATGCGTCGAGTGCACCGCGATCACCGCCTGCAATCCCGAGGCGGGATCGGTGAACAGGTGCACGCCCTCATGCGCGTCGAAATCGGGAAAGCCCCAGTTCGTCATGCTCGTCCTTCGGTCCGACAAATGCGGAACCGGACCGAGACTGCCGACCCGGCCACCCTATCGGTGAGGATTGAGGGGGGACACGGGCGTGAGTAAGGCCGGTGCCGTGGCCATGATATGGCCGAAAAGAATGGGGCGACCGACGGGACTTGAACCCGCAACTTCCGGCATCACAAGCCGGCGCTCTAACCAATTGAACTACGGTCGCCGCGAAGGATTGCGCCCCTAAACGGGTTGAAGCCCCTTCGTCAAGCGGTCAAAAGCGGCCCTCTGCCGAAAGTCGATATCCCCCGCCCGAACCGGCGACGAAGCCCAGTTGCTCCAGCTTCGCCGCCGCCGCCGGATCGCCGGGCGTCAGGACCAGGTCGGCGGTGTAGCGGCCATCGGGGCGGATTCGCAGATTGACCGCCTCCGTGCCGCCCTGCCCGGTCATGGGTAGCAGCAGCGCACCCGCCTCGCACCGCGCATTGCCCATCATCGTCGGCGGGAGCGGCAGGCCGCCCGCATCGCCCGTCACCGTCGCGCGGACACGCCCGCCGGCTTCCTCGCACACGCCGTCGCGGAACTTCACCGTCACGTCTTCCAGCGCCAGGGTGGTGACCGGCAGGGGAGTGAACAGCGCGGCGGCGGGCAGGCTGGCGGTGACGCCGTCGATTCCCATCGCATGGCGGCTGATCGTTGCCGCGCCCATGATCGGACGGCCATCTGCGCCCGCGCCCTCGAAAGCGAGCTTCGCCCGCCCCACCAGCAGCGCGAAGGGTGAAAGCGACACGCGCAAATCGCCCAGCGCGACGTCGCCGAACCGTGCCTCCAACAGGCTGCCGCCCCAGATGGTGCCGCCGACCCGGCGCGCGCTCAGCCCTTCCTCGGCTAGGCCCGTCGCGCCCAGCGCGAGCCGCATCGGCAGGAACACGATCAGCGCCATGACCAGCATGGCTGCGAACAGCACCGAAGGCCGCGTGGTCATCCGCAACCGCATCACGACACCCGCGTCCGCAGGATCAGCGCCACGCCCACCGTCCGGTCGCCATTGTCGGTCAGTGTCGCCTGTTCGACCAGCACCCCGCCCCGCTCCAGCCGGGCCAGCCAGGGGGTCAGCGCGGACGCCCGCGCCGAGGCGATCTGCGCCCGCACCCGACCGGGGCCGTCCTCGGTCAGCGCGGACAAGGTAAAGCCCGCCTGCTCCGCCGACAGCCGCACCGTATCGGCCAGCGTCCCCGCCAGCGCGGGCGGACGCCGCCGCCCTGCCCGCAGTTCGTCGGCGATGGCCTGTGCGTCACCCAGCCGGATCACCGCATCGGCATGGCGTTCGCGCGCGCTCGACAGGCCGTCGCCCAGCGGCCGCAACAAGCCACCCCAGACGATCGTCACGATCAGCAGCGCGCCCATGACCAGCAGCAGCCGCTTCTCCCGCGTCGAGCGCCCGTCGAACCAGAGTTTCAGCGCCTTCATCGTGCGCGCACCGTAAATTCTCCCGTGATCCGGCCATTGGCCGCGACGAAGGTGCTGGGCTGGACGGTGAAGCCCTGGGTCTCGATCGCCCGCTTCAGATCGGTAGCCAGCGCCTCGCGATCCACCGCGACGCCCAGGCGGATATCGCCGTTCGGCTGGAAATCCATCGCGGTCAGTTCGGAGCCGGGCACGCTGCGCACCGCCGAGAACACCGCCGCCGCCGTCCGGCTGAACCCCTGGCCCGGCCCGCGTATCGCCGCCAGCCGCTCGGTCAATTGCCGGTCGGCATCGACCAATGTCTCGCCGCGCGGCAGGGCGGTTCGCGCGACCTGCTCGATCTTCGCCTCGGTCGCATCGGCGGCAAAGCTGTATTTGGTCCAGCGCACCAGATCGATCGCCAGCGTCACCGCGACGATCGCCAGCCCCAGCCAGCCGAGCCGCCGCACCAGCCGCCAGTCGATCGCAAAGCTCCGCCGCCGCGCGAACAGCCCCTGCCGCAGATCGAGCGCCGGAGCCGCCACCGCCGCACCGAGCGCGGTTTCGATCCCGTCGGCATCCAGATCGGCGAGCGGTTCCTCGCCAGTCACGATCTCGGTCAGGCCGGGTTCGTCGGCGAAGCCCGAGCTGCGCCCGCGCACCACGCCCTGCCCGGCCAGGTCGCCACGCACATAGCCCTCATCGGGGCGCGGCAGCAGCAGCGGGGCCGGGACGACTGCGACCGGATCGATCCCCTTGCCCGCCAACAGGCTGAGCCACCCGGCCATCGCGCCGCGATTGACGATCCCGATCGCGCGCGCGCCCGCTTCCTCCTCGCCGACCGCGACATGGAGTTCGTCCATCGGCGCGGCGCTCACCTCGGCGGCGAGCAACCGCGCGGCGGCGGCGGCCTGTGCGGTCGAGCGGGCAGGAATCTCGGCCCAGTGCAGCGACACCGCATCGGCGGGCGCGACCGCGATGACGTCGCCGTCCCCCTGCGGCAGCCCCTCACCCGCCGCCGCGACCCGCGCATCCTCGATCCGCATCCAGCGATAGTCACCGCCCTCGCCCGGCGGCAGGAACAGGAGGTTGGTCGCACTCATCACTCTTCCCCCCAAATCCGCGCCGCCAGTTGCGGCGGCTGACGCGACGCATCGACCAGCGCACGCTCGTCCACCCGCACGCTGCCCAAGGTCACCGCGATGCGCAGGTTGAACCAGCGACTGGTCGTCGCCACGCCCCCCGCACCGCTCGCCCCCGGAATCTGCGCCCAAAAGGCACCGGCGTCCGCATAGCCTTGCGGCGGGCGGCGCAAAAGGGCCTGGGCGATGGCGGAGGGCGAAATCGTATCGACCTGCGCCATCGCGACCAGGGGTGCCTGTTCGGGGGCGAGGGTGTTGATGTTGATACTGGTCGGCTTGGCTTCGGGCAGCGTGCAGATCCAGGGGCGCAGGGTCGTGTAGATTTCCGGCGTGACGCCGTTCACCATCCGCATCTCGCTGACATCCGCCATCAGGCTGCCGCCGGTCCGATAGGGCGGATCGCGGGCGAGATAGAGCGCGTCCTCCGCACCGCCGCCTTGCGGATTGGGATCGCTGTCGACCCAGTCGGCGGTCCCCGTCGCCACCTGCTCCGCCACCTGGCCCGGAATGCCGATCAGCCGCATCAGCTTGGCGAAATGCGCGATTTCCACCCCGTTCGCCGCATAGACGCCGGGCTGGCCGAGCATCGGCTGGGCCAGGCCGTTGAGGTTGAAGCAATTGCTGCCATCGGTGACCCGCGCCACCGCCGTCCCGCCCCCCGCCATATCGCCCAGCGGCAGCGCGAAGGGCCGGTCGCTCCACCCACCGAGCAGCGAGACCCTGCCCTGTGACCGTTCCAGCAGGTCGCCGATACGGATGATCGCCAGCGCCTCGGCGGCATAGGCGAAGCCGCGTGCCTGCTCGATCGCCACCGCATTGCCGCCGAGCCTGGTCGACAGGCGCAGCTTTTCCAGCGCCGTCGCCGCCATCACCGCGATCACCGCGACCAGGATCAGCACGGTGAGCAGCGCGGCGCCACGCTCGCCGGGACGGGACCGGGGTCTAGCCACCGGGGGTCGGAGTCGGTGTGGGCGTAGGGGTCGGCGTCGGCCCCGAACCCCCTTGCGGCACGGCGACATAGCCGGTGCCGACCAGGAACAACTGGCGGAAGATCATGCCGTCATCGCGCACGATCGTCACCTCGGCGGCTTGGGGCAGCGCGACGCCGGGCTCCCCCTGCCACTGGTCTAGCCAGGCTCCGTTGAAGCGATAGCGCAGGTGCAGTTCGCGGACATGGTCCATCAGCGCGGCGGGCTCCATCGGCGCGGCCCCGTCGAGCAGCGGCCAGGCGACCCGTTCCAGCACATCGCCGTTGAGCCGATAGGCGAGTTTCTGAAGCGAGGGGCGCTGCGCCCCGTCGAGATTGCTCCAGCCCGCCCGGACGAAGCGCATCGCGTCGGGCGCCGCGACCATCGCGGGGGTCTGCACGCCCCCCTCGTCGCGGGTCGGACGGTCGACCGCCTGGGCGAGATCGGCAGAGAGGATCGCAGTCGTCCGGCTGACCGCCGCCATCGCGTCGAGCTTCTGCCCGGTCACTGCCTGCGCCCGGACGCTGAGCGACAGGATCGCCACGGCGGCGGCGGCCAGCATCGCGAAGATGAGCAGCGCCACCATGACCTCGACCAGGGTGAAGCCCTGTTCGGCGCGACGCGAACGGGGGGCGAGGCCACCCCGCCCCGTCTTCAGTCCGCACCCGCCCGTCCCCCTGCGAAGGCGGGGGCCCAGTTTCTGCGCGGATGCAGGGGCGGGGTGATCATCGTCCGGGACGTCGGGCCTCAAAGAAACTGGGTCCCCGCCTTCGCAGGGGAACGGGGCAATATCGGCACGACGCGTCACGACGCCGAGACCCCGACCGGAGGCGCGGCCATCGGAGGTCGGACCATCGTCATCCGACCCGCGATGCTGCCCGCGGCATTGGCCACCGCCACGTCGATCCGCACCACCCGTACGTCACCCGTGCCGCTGACGATCCGGGTCCATTTCCAGCTCCGCCCGCCATTCACCTCGGTCCCGGTCGTCCGGCCCAGCGCGGGGGCCTGGGGATCGGTGACGGCGGCGATGGCGATGTTGCGCGCGACCATCTGCGCGACCACGGTTTCGTCCAGGATCGAGGCGCCCCGGATCGTCGCGCTCTCCAGCCGGACCAGCGCCATCGCCGCCAGGCTGAACACCGCCAGCGCCACCATGATCTCGATCAGGGTGAAGCCATCCTCCCCGGTACGGGGAGGGGGACCATCCGAAGGATGGTGGAGGGGGATAGCCGCAAGGAATGCCCCATGAGGAAGCCCCCCTCCGTCAGGCCTCCGGCCTGCCACCTCCCCGTGCCGGGGAGGAGCTTCGCGCGCCTCACCCATCGACCCGCACCGTACCGTCCGCGCCGATCCGCACGATGCTGCTGGCACGCTCGCGGGTCAGGCGGAGTTCGACCGGGCGGTCGGCCAGCCCGGTCACGTCGAAAGTGATCCGCACCCGCCCGCTGGCATCGGGGATCATCGCCTGGGTGCCGTCCTCCCACTGGGCGACGCGCAGGGGCTTGGCGGTCATCGGGCTCCACGCGCCGCCCGCCCGCTGGTCGAAGCCATAGCCGCCGCGCGTCACCCAGATGCTGACCGGCGACGCCTCGACCACCGCCACGTCATGCGCGGCGCGGACGCGCGCGGCGAAGCGAAGGGCTTCGTCGGTCACCCGGCCCCGCCGGTCGGGCAGCGACCAGACGGCGATCGCGGAGGCCAGACCGATCACGGTGATGACGACCATCAGTTCGACCAGGGTGAAGCCCTTTTCCCGCCCTCCGTTCGCACTGAGCGAAGTCGAAGTGCACGGGGTGACGGCTCCGCGTGGCCTTCGACTTCGCCCAGGCTGAACCGAGGGTGGGGAGAATACCCCAGGCAGGCCCCGCCCGCCGCCGTCACCGGCATCCAGGCAGGGCCCCGTGCTCACTTATCCCAGTTGCCGATATCGGCGTTGATCCCCTCGCCGCCTTCCTTGCCGTCGGCGCCGTAGGTCCAGACATCCGCCTCGCCATGCTGGCCGGGCGCGGCATAGAGATACGGACGGCCCCAGGGATCGTCGGGCAGCTTCTTCAGATACCCGCCCTTCTGGTAACGCGACGGATCGGCCAGCCCGGCGGGCATCGACACCAGCGCCTGCAACCCCTGCGACGTCGTCGGGAAGGTCAGGTTCTGGAGCTTGTACATCTCCAGGCCGCCCTCGATCTGCGCGATGTCGGCCTTGGCCTTCTGCACCCGCGCGGTGTCGCCCGAGGGCAGCACGTTCAGCGCGACGATGGTGGCGAGCAGGCCGATGATGACGATCACTACCATCAGCTCCACCAGTGTGAAGCCGTTGGCGGGCCGCTTGCGACGGATCGGACGGCGATTTTGGGTACGCATCAACATGTCCTCTTATTGACCGGCCAGCGTGTTAAGCTGGAGGATCGGCAGCAGGATGGATAGCACGATCGTCGCGACCACGCCGCCCATCACGACGATGATCGCGGGTTCGAGCAGCGAGAGCGCGGTGGCGGTGAAGCGGTCGAACTCGCGCTCCAGATAATCGGCGGCGCGCTCCAGCATCTCGTCCAGCCGCCCCGCCGCCTCGCCGCTCGCCGCCAGATAGGTGAGCAGCGGCGGAAACACCCCCGCCCGCCGCATCGCCGCCGAAAGGCTGCCACCGCCCCGGATCGCATCGACGATGGCGTCGGAGGCGACTCGCAACCGGCGATTGTGGATCGTGCCCGCCGTCAGGGTCAGCCCTTCGAGCAGCGGCAACCGGCTGGCGACCATCGTGCCGAGCGTCCGCGCCATCCGCGCGGCGTGCAGATCGCGCAACAAGCGGCCGAGCAAAGGCAGCTTCAGCAGCCAGGTATCGAAGGACAGTCGGATCGCCGGCACCTTGAGCGCTCGCCAGAAACCGACGCCGACTAGTGCCGCCAGCCCCGCCATCAGCCACCACCAACCGACCAGCAGGTCCGACACGGTGATCACCATCCGCGTCAGCAAGGGCAGCTCCTGCCCGACCGTGTCGAACTGTTCGACCACCTGCGGCACGACGAACATCATCAGCGCGGTGACGACGCCCATCGCGACCACCGCCAGGATCGTCGGATAGGCAAGCGCGGTGATCAGCTTGCCGCGAATCTCCGCCTGCCGCTCCAGAAGGGCGGCGAGGCGCTCCAGGATGGTCGGCAATGTCCCCGAACTCTCCCCCGCCGCGACCATCGCGCGGTAGAGCGGGGGGAAGCTCTTCGGCTCGCGCGCCATGGCGTCGGCGAGGCGGCGGCCCTCGGTCACGCCCTGATGCACCGTCGCGACGATGGCGCGCACCCGCTCCTGCTCGGTCTGGCGGGTGATGGTCCGCAGGCTCTCCTCCAGTGGCGAGACGCGGTTGAGCGTCGCCAGCTGGCGGGTGAACAGCGTCAGTTGCTTGACCGACATGCGCGCGCGGCCGAGCTTCAGCCCGAAGAGCGGGCGTCGCTCGGCGGTGTCGCCGCTGCCCGGCTTGACCGAGACGACATAGAGACGCTGCTTCTCCAGCGCGGCGCGGGCGGCGTCGCTGGTCTCGGCGGGGATGAAGCCGCGCTTCTCGGCACCCTTGGTGTCGATGGCGACATAGTCGAACCCGGCCATCTCAGCGCCCCATCTTCACCGCCCCGGCGAAGGCCTGGGACAAATTGGGTTCACGCGAAGCCGCGAAGGCGCGAAGGAGAAAAGAATGATGTTCGCGCGGAGGCGCGGAGGACGCAGAGAGGGTGCGCCTGCCGCTCCAGCGGCCTTCCTCTCTCGGCCGGTGGAAGATGCTGTTCGCTGCCGCGGGCCAGACACCTCCGCGTTCTCCGCGCCTCCGCGCGAACAAAAAATCTCCTCTTCGCGCCTTCGCGGCTTCGCGTGAACACAACTGAACCCCGACCCTAGCCGAAGTGGTGCAAGCTATGGAAAGCGCGTGCACCACCCTCACCCCGCGTCGGAATCACGGCGGGACACGCGGATGGCTTCCTCCGCCGTCGTCACCCCGTCCAGCACCAGCCCACGCGCCGCCATGGCCAGCGTCGGCTGCCGGGCGAAGGCATGCGCGGCGATCGCCTGTTCATCGCCGCCTTCGTTGACCAGCCGCCGGATCGTGTCGTCGACCCGCACCGCCTCATATACGCCGGTCCGCCCCTTATAGCCGGTGCCGTTGCACTGCGGACAGCCGACCGCCTCGTACACGATCGCCTTGTTCTCGATGCCGAGCAAGGGCGCGACGGTATGCTTGGCCTTCACCGGCCGCTTGCACGCCGGGCACAGCCGCCGCACCAGCCGCTGCGCGATGACCGCGCGCAGGGTCGAGGCGAGCAGGAACGGCTCGACCTTCATGTCCCGCATCCGGGTGATCGCGCCCACCGCATCGTTGGTATGGACGGTCGACAGCACGAGGTGGCCGGTCAGCGAGGCCTGGACCGCGATCTCGGCGGTCTCGCGGTCGCGGATTTCGCCGACCATCACCACGTCCGGGTCCTGGCGCAGGATCGCGCGCAAACCGGCGGCGAAGGTCAGGCCGACCTTGGCGTTCACCTGGGTCTGCCCCACCCCCTCGACCGCATATTCGACCGGGTCCTCGACGGTCAGGATATTGCGGCTGCCATCGTTCAGCAGGCGCAGCGCGGCATAAAGGCTCGTGGTCTTGCCCGATCCGGTCGGGCCGGTGACCAGGATGATGCCATTGGGCTCGCTGAGCGCCTCGCGCAGCAGCGCGTACATGGCCGGGTTCATGCCCAGCGCGTCGAGGTCGATGCCCGCATTCTCCTTGTCGAGGATACGCAGCACCACCCGCTCGCCCGCCCGGCTGGGCAAAGTCGAGACGCGCACGTCGAGCAGCTTGCCGCCCAGGGTCAGCGCCATGCGCCCGTCCTGCGGCACCCGCCGCTCGGCAATGTCGAGCCGGGCCATGACCTTGATGCGGCTGACCACCACCGGTGCGACATGCGGCGGCATCCGCAAGGTCTCGCGCAGCACGCCGTCGATGCGCATTCGCACGACGAGGCCGGTCTCGTACGGCTCGATATGGATGTCCGACACGCCGTTGCGCGCCGCGTCGGCGATGATGCCGTTGATCAGCCGGATCGCGGGCGCGTCGTCGGCGGTGTCGAGCAGATCCTCGGCGGTCGGGATGCCGTCGGCGAGCATGTCGAGTTCGTCGCCCATGCCCACCGCCGCGATCGCGGTTGCCTGTCCGTCCATCGCATAGGCATCGGACAAAAGGCGGTCGAAGGCGGGCGCCTCGACACGCGTGATCGCGAAGGGACGCCCGATATGGCGACGCAACTCGATCAGCGCGCGCGGGTCGGCGCCTTCGCGAAGGGCTATGGTCAGCGGGTCGGCGGTGTGAACGACCGTGCCGAACTTGCGCGCGAAGCCATAGGGGATGGTCAGGGGGGCGACCAGTTCCAGCGTTTCGGGCACATCATCGGGAGCTGGAAGCGGGAGAGCGGCGGGCCCTCCCCCATCCCCCCCCGCCTGCGGGAGGGGCGTGCCCAGTGGCAGGGGGACCGTATCACCCGTGGGGAGGGGCAGCGGCTCGTCAGTCACGGCGCTTGATCGGTTCGACCGGCTTGGCGACGGGGACCGCGATGCGCGGGTCCTCGATATTGCCGGGCATCGGCGCGTGCGGGATCGGCGGCGCGGCGTTCATGTAATCGCGCACCAGCTCGTCGATGGAGGGCTCGACACCCGGCTGGGCATAGCCCTGGAGCTGACGGAGATAACCGTAACGCTGTTCGGTGACGCGGCGGCTGTCCTCGGGCGTGCGCAAGATGGTCGGGCGGATGAAGACCATCAGGTTCGTCTTCGACCGGCTGCGCGCCTTGGACCGGAACAGCGCCCCCAGGCCGGGAATGTCGCCGAGCAGCGGGATCTTCTCGATGGTGCGACGCTCATTGTCATCGAGCAGACCGCCGATGACCGTGATCTGGCCATCGTCGGGGGTGAAGACATTCTCGAAAGCGCGCTTGTTGAGGATCAGTTCGCTGTTGTTGCTCGACACCGGCCCCGCGATCGAGCTGACTTCGAGGCGGACATAGAGTTTCAGCGAACCGCCCGCATTGACCTGCGGCTTCACGTCGAGCTGGATGCCGACATTCTGGCGCTGCACGGTGCGGAAGGCATTGTCGAAATTGTTCGACAGCGCCTGGCCGGTGGTGACCGGGATTTCCTGACCCACCAGGCTGTGCGCCTGCTGATTGTCCAGCGTGATGATGTGCGGCACTTGCAGCAGGTTCGACGTGGTGTCGCTCTTCACCGCGTTGATGATCGCGCCGAACACCGTATCGCCGATCTGCCCGCCCCAGCCTGCAAAGCCCCCGGTGGTGCCCAGGATCGACTGAACCGCCGACTGGGTGAGCTGGTTATAGGCCTGGTTGGGGACGTTGGTTTCGGTCCGCGTCCCGTCCGGCGCGGTGACGATGGTGCGGGTGCCGCCGATCGTCTGCGCGCCCACCGCGCCCGCGATCTGGAGGATATTGGGCGCGGTATTGCCATAGGTCGAGGCGGCGAACGCCCCACCCGACAGGCTGCCGAGCAGGAACTGCGCGCCCAGCCGCCGCGCGGTCTGGTCGGAGACTTCGGCGACGATCGCTTCGATCAGCACCTGTTCGCGGCGCACGTCGAGTTGGCGGATCACCTCGCCGATCTGGCGCTGGATATCGGCGGGCCCCGCGATGACGATGGCATTCGCGCCGGTGAAGCGGGTGACGACCGCCGCCGTCCGCCCCCCTTGCGTGCTGATCGCGGGCTGCTGGCCGTTCTGGCCGCCCGCGCCGGGGGCGCTCGCCGCCTGGGCTTGCGCGACGGGCTGGATACGCTGGGCGATCGAGGTGCCCGCCGCCGAGCCCGACTGGTTGTTGGTCTGGGTGAAGCTGCCCCGCGACAGAGTGGTTTCCTGTACCGGATCGGGCTGTTGCCCGACCAGTTGCTGGAGCACGGGTAGAAGCTGCTCGGCATCGGCATTTTGCAGGAAGACGACGCGGATCTCGGTGCCGCTCTTGGCCTTGTTGTCCAGGTCGAGCGCGATCTGGGCGAAGCGTGCGACGCTCGACGGATCACCGCGCAGCGCGATCGAGTTGGAGCTGTCGATCGCGACCACCGACACGCCGGTGCCGCCGGGGGCCGCCCCGCCGCCCTGCCCGGCTCCACCGCTGCCGCCACCTGCCAGAGTCTGAAGCGCGGTCGCGATCTCGCGCGCGCCCGCATTGCGGAGAGCGATGACGCGGGTCGAGGCATTGTCGGCGTCGATCCGGCGGACGACCTCGCGGATGCGGCGGATATTGTCGGCGAAGTCGACCACGACCAGGCTGTTGCCCGCGCGATTGGCGGTCACCGATCCTTGCGCGCTGACCAGCGGGCGCACCGTCTCCAAAGCGCTCGGCGCGTCGATGGCGCGCAGGCGGATGATCTCGGTGACATAGGCGTTGCGGTTCGCGCCCGCCGACCCGATCCGGCTGGGCTGCGATGCGGCATTGTCGACCGGCTGCACCCGGAACGCCCCGCCCGAGGTCGGCACCGCGACCAGCCCGTTAGAGCGCAGCGTCGACAGGAAAATCTCGAAATATTCGGACCTGGACAGTGGCCGGTCGGTCACCACCGTGACCTTGCCGTTGACCCGGCTGTCGATGATGAAGGTCCGCCCCGTCACCTTGGCCGCATCGGCGATGAAGGCGCGGATATCGGCGTCGCGGACATTGAGCGTGGTCTGGGCCTGCGCCCCCGCCGCCAATGCCAGCGCCAGAACCGAACCGAGGACGAGCTTCTTCATGGCCGTGGTGCCGCAATCTGAAGGGAGAGCGGCAGCGTCTGATCGCCCCGCTCGACCGTGATGGAAAGAGAACCGCCCTGTGCGAAATCCGCCGCCAGACGGTCAAGGTCGCTCGCCCCCGTGACGGGTCGCCCGCCGAGTGCGGTGACGATATCGCCCTCGCGAAGCCCCGCCGCCCGGAACGCTGCGCCCGAACCCTGCGGTCGGACGACGAGGCCCGAGACGCGCCCGCCGTCGAGCCGGGGGATGAAGCCGATATCGGTACGCAGCTGCGCGATGGCGACCCCGCCCTGCGGCGGGACCGGGCCGGACAGCGGCACGGACGGACCGCCGGGGGCCGGTGCCGGTGTCGTCGTGGCCGGGGCGTCCGACTGATCGAGATACAGATCCTCGGAACGGCCGCCGCGATCGATGGTGATATGGTCGAACGCCACGGCCTTCAGCATGACGCCGGGCTGGATTTCCTCGCCGACCGATACCGAGCGCTGGACGCCGTCCGGCCCCGCCACGATCGCCGATCCGCGCCCCGACGCCTCGTCGATCCGCGTGCCGAACAAGGTGAGTTGCAGGCTGGTCACGGCGGCGGGCGCGGCCTGTGCCCCCTGGAGACGGAAAAAGGGATCGAAGCCTTCGAGGATCGCGCCGGGCGATCCGGCGACGACGGGCGCGACGGGGCGCCACTCACCCAGGGGCGATATGGGGGTGATGATCACCCAAAGCAGCCGCGCGCCCTGAACGGCGAGCACCGCCATCAGGGCCAGCTCGGCCACCGAATAGACATTCACGACCGGCAGACGCCGCAACAACCGGCGCCCGCGCGCGTCGAGCTTCAACCGCATGAAACCAGACCCCATCCGCTTTTTCGGCCACTAGGCATGGCATGTTACAGTCCCGCGTCAAAGTGCCGAAACATGTTCGTCATATTGGTTTCACATGGACGATCCGATGAACCCCGAATTCGCCGACCCGCCCGCACTGGGCAATGGCCTTGATCCGACGCCGATTATCGCGCGGCTGATCGCCACGCCGGGGGTGCAGCGGCTCCCCAATCCGAAGCTGACGCTGTTCGTGAAGCGCGACGTCCTGCCCCCGACGCTCTGTACGGACCTGATGGCGCGAATCGATGGGGTCCGCCGCCCCTCGACCATCGCCGACGCCAATGGCGACGCCGCCTATCGCACCAGCGAAACCGGCGACCTGCCCGCCGACGATCCGGCGGTGATCGAGACCGAGCGGCGAATCGCCATGCTGACCGGCCTGTCCCCCGATCATGGCGAGCCGATCCAGGGCCAGCGCTATGCCGTGGGGCAGGAGTTCAAGCAGCATACCGATTATTTCGAGCCCGAGGGGCTGGACTATCACCGCTATTGCGCGCTGTCGGGCAACCGGACCTGGACGGTGATGCTGTATCTGAACGCACCGGAAGCGGGCGGCGCGACCCGGTTCAAGGTGGTGGACAAGATCATCCAGCCCGAGCCCGGCAAGATGGTCGCCTGGAGCAACCGCCGCGCGGACGGCTCGCCCAATCCGGCGACGCTGCATCAGGCGATGAAGGTGCGCGCGGGGGTGAAATATGTGATCACCAAATGGTATCGGGAACTGCCCTGGCGGGGATAGCCCTCTTGCCTCCCCCCCTACATCCGTTCGCGCTGAGCGACGTCGAAGTGCACG
Organism: Sphingomonas sp. GM_Shp_1; assembly: GCF_026540895.1. Lineage (GTDB taxonomy): Bacteria > Pseudomonadota > Alphaproteobacteria > Sphingomonadales > Sphingomonadaceae > Sphingomonas. The sequence goes on from NZ_JALNUR010000027.1 coordinate 30,007, forward strand.
CCCCGAACCTTGCCACCGGGCGGGATTCCCTTGGCCTTCGACTGCACTCAGGCTGAACGGAGGGTGGGGATAATCCCCGGTCCCAACTTCCGTTCGCGCTGAGCGAAGTCGAAACGCACGCCCCGCCGCTCGCAAAAAAGGGCCGCCGCCCGGACACCCGGACGACGGCCCTTCGCTTGGCAACCCCGGAAAGGATCAGAAGGTCGTGCTGATCCCCAACGAGAAGACACGGCCCAGATTATAGCGGTTCAGATAGACGAACCGGCCATTCCCGAAATCCTGCCGCTCATTGTAGCGGGTGCGCGTCAGGTTGCGGGCCTCGGCCTTCAGCTCGAACTTGCCGCCCGCCAGCTCGAAGCCCTGGCGCGCGACGAGGTCGAGGCGGATGCCCGGAACCTCGACGATATCCGGCTGGAAGCCGGTGCCCGACAGGTTGGACGGACCGCGATTGGTCACGCGGTTGCTGGCATAGTTGAACAGCAGGGTGACCTGCGACAGCGCCGCGGTATCCTCGATGCCCAGTTGCAGGTTGACCAGGTGGTCCGACTGGCCGGTCAGCGACGCGCCGTCGCGGAACAGCAGCCGCGCCGGGCCGAAGCCCGAGGCGCAGCCCGCCAGACCGGGCGAGCCCTGCGCCGCCGCCGGGTTGGGCACGCAAGTCGCGTCCGCGTTGATCTGCGACTTGGTGTAGGTGTAGTTCGCGATCGCGACGAGGCGGCGCGTGGCGAAGAAATCGCTGCCCAGGCCCGCCAGGGGCACATATTTCTGCAACTCGACTTCCGCGCCGTACAGCTTGGCCGAGGGCAGATAGGTGAAGCCCGTCTGCAACCGGTCGTCCGCGCCGGTGTAGAAGCCGACCTGCTCGATCGGGTTCTTGATCCGCTTGTAGAAGCCCGCCAGCGTGAAGCGCTGGTCGCGCGCATAGAACCATTCATAGCGCGCTTCGAGATTCCACAGCTCGCTGTCGCGCAGGTTCGGGTTACCGAAGAACAGACGGTCCGAGTCCGGGTCGCGGAACTGCTGCGGCGCGAGTTCGCGGAACTGGGGACGCGAGATGGTCTTCGCACCGCTCGCCCGCAATTGCATATCGGCGGCGAAATTCCAGGTCAGCGTGCCCGCCGGCAGGAAATAATCGTTCTTCAACCGCGTCGTCGCGCTCTGCACCGGCGTCACCGTCTCGACGGCGGTTTCGTAGCGGACACCCGCCACCGCGCGCAGCCCGTCCATCACCTCGGCCTCGGCCTGGACGTAACCGGCATGGACGTTCAGCTTGGCGTCGTACGCATAGGCACCCGCCTGGGTCGAGAATTGCAGCTGGAGCGTACACTCCCCCTGCCCGCGCAAGGGGCAGGCGTTGTTGATGACGTCCGGGCTCAGCAGATAGTCGGGGCGATAGAGATTGTACGGGAAGCCCGGAGCGGTACCCGCACCGTCGCTGGTCTGGTAATTGAACTGGATACGGCTCGAATAACGATCCGTGCCTTGGTAGAAATAACCGGTGCTCAGCGTGATCGGGCGGTCGCTGTCGATCTTATAGGAAAGATCGGCCTGGCCGGTCCACAGATTCTCGTTCAGTTCCGAGAAGATGATCGAGGCGAAGGGGGTGAAGCGCTGCGTCACCTGATAGGCGCCGTTGCACTGGAACCCGCCCGCACCGTTCGCGCCGTCATAGCTGATGGGCAGGCCGTTGCTGGTCCGCGCCGAGCATAGATAGTCGAACTGGCGCTCATAGGGGGCGTTGCGCTTGGAGTTGGCGAAGGCGCCGCGCGCGTCGAACTTCAACGCGTCGGTCAGCTTGAACTCGCCGACCAGCTGGCTTTCGATCAGCTGACGCTCGAACCAGTTCGTGTTCTGCTGGAAGCGAAGGCCGCTGGCGTTGTTGTAGACTTCCGCCGCCGATCCGCGACCCTGCTTCAGCGTGTCGTGGATATAGACGTTGGTCCAGCGCACCGTGTTGTCGCCGAACTCATAGCCAAGGCCGACCAGCGCGTTGGCGACGATGCGGTTGTCGGTCAGCAGGGTGCGGAAATCGTTGCGGATCGTGCCGTCCTGCGACACCGAGTCCTGCTGGATCGCCGAGCGGGTGCGGAAGGTGTTGGAGAGGCTGAGCGACGAGATCACGCCCAGCCGGTCGCTGCCGATGTCGAACACCGAGCCTGCGGACAGCTCGCCCGACCAGTTGGCGGGCAGCTGGTTGTTGCGCTGGAGCAACGTGGTCGAGGCATTGGACAGCTGCGCCACCTGCGCGGCGGGAACGATGCCCGAGCCCTTGCCCGCCTGCACGTCGCGCACGAACTGCGGCACGCCGCGCGTACCGTCGTCGAAGCCGATCCAGTCGGCATCGCCGCCGCGATAGGTATAGCCCAGCTCGCTGGTCGTCGCATCGTCGGCGGAGATGGTCGCGCCGCCCGAGATGAAGCTCTTGTTTGGGATCGCCTTGGTCGTCAGGTTGATGACGCCGCCGCCGAACTCGCCCGGATAATTGACCGAATAGGTCTTCTGGACCAGCGCCGATCCGACGATGGTGGTCGGGAAGATGTCGAGCGGGACCGAGCGGCGCAGCGGCTCGGGGCTGGGCAGCGGCGAGCCGTTGAGCAGCGACGAGGAATAGCGGTCGCCGAGACCCCGGACATAGACGAAGCCGCCGCCCACGACCGACAGGCCGGTGACGCGGGTCAGCGCGCCCGCGATATCGCCTTCACCCGTGCGCGCGATATCGGCGGCGGACAGGACCGAGACGATCTGCGGCGTGGCGCGGATCGTGTTGGGGATGTTGCGGCCGACGACCACGATCTCGCTGCTGGACGACGCATCGACGCCGGGGGCGGAGATTTCCACCGGTTCGTCGGTCGACTGGCCGTCCTGGCCGGTCGGGGTCTGGCTTTGCGGAGTGGCCTGCCCGTCGGGGCTGGTCGCGGTGGTGCTGGTCTGCGCGGGCGCAGGCGTCGCCCCGCCCGTCGTCTGCGCGAGCAGAGCGGGCGCGACAAGCTGCGAGGTCAGCAGAAGGAGGGAGGCATAAGCGAGGCGTCGCTGCATGGCCGGGTCTTCCCGTATGAATAGCTTATGGAGGAAAGCCGGGGCGGCGATGATCGCCACCCCGGCCTGCCGAGAGCGCCCGATCAGGTCCGGGCGCATGGTCAGCGGGGCCTTAGCGGCCGTTGCAGCTGAAATAGACCGAGGTGAAGACCGGCGGACCCTGATCCTGAAGGTCGGCATTGGCGGCGCGGATGGTGGTGCGATCGGCACCCGAACCGGCGCCCGCGATCAGGTTGACGCAGGCCACGCCGCTCTGCGTCGACTTCACGATGCCGTTGATGAAGGTCATGTCGGCACCACCGCGCAGGCGGATCGCGGCGGGCGCGGTCGCGGTCTGGACGAAGGTGAAGTTGGCGTAGCGGCCGAAGGTGCGCGGCAGCAGGTCTTCGGCATTGTTCGAGTCGATCTCGGTCGAGAAGCTGTCCGCCGTCGCGCCGATGGTGCGCTGTGCCGCGACCAGGAACTGCATGAAGCCGCGATAGCCGTTGTCGATGTCGAAGCCATCATCGTCCGCGCCGGTGATCGCGATATACTTCAGGTTCGAGGTGCCGCCGAAGATCTCGATGCCGTCATCGGCCGAGTTGTGGCTCTGGATATGATCCAGAACCGTGCCCGAACCGGTACCGCCCAGCGTCAGGCCCTGAAGCTCGTTGCCGTCCGAGATGGCGATACCCGAATAACGGATCTGGACATAGGACATCTGGCCCGAGGAGTCGGCCTGGTTCGCACCGCCATAGAAGCGGCCGGTCACGCCCTCGATCGCCAGCTGGCAGGTGGTCGAGGTGCCGCCCGCATTGTTCGGGCCGGTGCCGGTGGCGCAGACGGCGGTCGGCGCGCGGCCGAGCAGGATGATGCCGCCCCACTGGCCTTGGCTGGCGTCCGACACGCCGTTGCTGACCAGATTCTGCTGCGAGGTGAAGATGATCGGCGCGTCGCGGGTGCCGACGGCCGAGATCTTCGATCCGCGATTGACGAGCAGCAGGTCGTTGGTCGCCTCGGACGAGTCGGCCGCGATCACCACGCCCGGCGCGATGGTCAGCGTCACACCGGCGCCGCCGGTCGAACCCAGGTCGGTGCCGACCTCGGTCTGGCCGCGCAGGCGGTAGACCACGCCCGCGATCTTCGGCAGCGTCACGTTCTGGGTGGTGGTGATCGTGTTGTCGATGCGGCAGAAACGATAGGAGGGCGCCGACGCGCCGCTCGGCGTGACCGTGCCGTCGTCGATCGTGCCGGTCGGGCAGACCGAGGTCGCGGCGGCATAGGTGCCGATCGAGGGAACCGCGGTACAGCGCGCGCCCGAGCCGCCGAATTCGGCCGAGGTCGAGTTACAGGTCCAACCCTGGAACGCGGTGTCCGACGGGCCGTTGAGCGCGCCGACATAGTTGGTCGAGGTGAAGAAGCTGTTCAGCGTCGAGGGGTCCGTCGCGGTGGTCAGCGAGGTGGCGCTGGTCGGGTAGATGCCGTTCAGCGCGGCGCCGGTGCCGTTGACGTTGTTGTTGGTGCCCGCATTGACGAGCGCCAGTTGCTCGTCGGCGGTGATCGACACACCGTTGACCGCGGTCACGGCGGCGAACTGCGCGGCGGTGATGTTGGCGGTCGGCGTCGGAGTGGGCGACGGGGTCGGCGTCGGCTGGGGCTGGACGATCACGACACTGCCCGCGCCGGGCGACGCGACGCTGTCGGCACCGCCGCACGCGCTGAGTGCCGCACAGGCCGAGGTCGTCATGAGAAGGAGGCCGAAGCGCTTGAAGCTGCCCATCGCCGAAAAACTCCCGATCTTTATCGTTGCAAAAGCCGGGCGAACGCCGCCCGATGACCGACTCAAGACAAGTCCCCCTGTCGATCCCGGACCGGGCGTTAGGCGCGTCTCATGACGCCAAGATGCATTTTGGAAGAATCTTTTGTGACATATCGGCGTCGTTTCGATGACACGACACGGGCGAGCACAGGGCCGCAGGAATATTTCCGCCCCACGATCCAACCATGGCAGCTTTTTCGGCGAAAGGTCGTTAGAAGGGGGTGAGGTCGAGCTTCCGCACGTCCTTGGCGCCCCGTCCATCATCGTGTCACTACGGACTGGACGGGGCGTCTCTCATGCACCGGCCCGCTTCATGTCCCCAGGTGTCCGCCCCATTCCTCGCCCGCAAGCAGAGGTAAAGCGATACTACGGCTGATCGACATCCCATTCCTCCCCTTGCAGGGGAGGTGGCAGGCCGTCAGGCCTGACGGAGGGGTGTCGCGCTCTTGAGACGGGGGACACCCCTCCACCATGCTGCGCATGGTCCCCCCTCCCCTTGCAGGGGAGGAATGATGCCCCTTCCGCCTGAATGAAGATCGGGCTGCGCTTGCTTATGTCAGCGAGGATTTGCGCTTCGGCGCATCCCGCCCCTCGCTGCTCCCCTGCCCGCGGTCGAGCGTATCGCTGGGGCGGCGGGCGTCGCCATCCTTCTGATGCTCGGTCGACAGATTGGGGTCGCGGGTTTCGGTGGTGGGTTTGATCGGGTCGGTCATGGCGTCTCTCCTGACCGACCCAATGCACGCGGCACCTCGGACGTTCCGCATGCCAAGGGGTCGGAGCATGGCGGCCCCGATCCCATCGCGTCATCAATCCCTGGTCAGCGCCTTGGCCAGCAGCGGCGTCTGCTGATGCTGGACGACGCGCCAGACTTCATGTTCCAGGCGCCGGATGACGGAGGTGCAATGCGCCTGATATTCCTCCTCGCCCCGGCTGGCCGCGACATGATAGCCGATGACGATCAGCCCCTCCTGCGGGCGGGACACTTGACGTTCGGTCAGTTCGGCACGGTCCCAGACGGGGGTATCGGCCACCGCGTCGATCGCGGCGCTGCCGGCCAGGACGAAGGGCGGGCGCGGCAGCACCATGACCACTTCGGGATCGACCTTTTCCCGGTAATTGTCGGGCCCTTCCGTCCAGAGGCTTTCCTCGAAGCTCCAAAGGCGTTCGTCTTCCATCCTGTCTGCTCCCGGTGTGAAATGGGGTTGGGCGTCAGGCGAAATCGCCCAGATCGGCGGCCTCGTCCTCGGCCCGCTTGGCGATGGTCGCATCGGCGGGCGGGGCCCGGTCCGTGGCCGCCGCGTCCGCCTTGGCCGCCGCCTCGTCATCCTGCAGGATGGCGGGCGGATGGGGGACGGGGCTGGGCGTATCGGACATGCGGGCTCCACTGGCTTGGCGTCGGCCATGCACAGAACGTCCCGCAACGCCGCCGGAGCCGTGCCCAGCGACGGAATATATTTCAGGTCAATCCTGGGAGCCGGTCAGCCCTTGGCCGTCACCGGCACCGAAGCCCGTGGCACCGGGGGCGGTGCCGCACTTCGCTGCCCCGCCCCGTCATGCCGCGTGGCGTGGAGGTGGCGCAGGATCAGTGCGAGATCGTCTTCGCTGAGGTCGGAGGCGGGATCGATCGTCACGCCCTGCGGCAGGGTCTCGACCCAGGCCGCCAGGCGGTTGCACGCCGCACCCAGGGCGGGATCGGAACTGTCGTCGAAAGCGGCCATCGCGTCAGCCTATCCCATGGCCCGAAGCACGCAAGACCCGCGTCACAGCGAAATCCCCCGCTTCGCCATCTCGGCAAAGGCCATGTCGCCCAGCGGCGAGCGCGGATCGCGGTTGAAGATATCGGCCAGGTCGAGCAGATCCTCGTTGCTCAAGGCGGTGATCGACGCCTCGATCAGGGCCACCGTTTTTGCGGTCGTGGCCTGACGATCGGCGATGCGTTTCATTCGGGTCTTGAGCATGGCGCTGTCTATTGCACATTTCCTGGCGTTGTCAGAAGTCGTTCGAGCGTGACGGGCATAAAATCATGCGCATCGACGCCGACATCGAACTGGCGGAGCATCGGCTTCAGGCGACCATGGCTATGTCCATGAAGATTGATCGCCCGCCTGTGTTGCCCGTTCCAGCTTCGAAACGGATAATGACACAGGATCAACCTGTGTCCATCCACTTCGATTTCGGCATAATCCCCGGTGCTGGACCAGCCATCGGCGAGGACGGTGGCATCGGGATCGTTATTGCCCCGCAACAGATGCTTGGTGCCGTGAAGCCGCGCCAGCAGATCGGGCACGTCTCCCGCACGGCGCGCGACATCGCCCAGGTGCCAAACCACATCCCCCGGCGCAACGACCGCGTTCCAGCGCGCGATCAACAGCGCGTTCATCTCGGCGACGCTGGCGAAGGGGCGCTTCTGGATATTGATGGTCCGGTGATCGCCGAAATGCGTATCCGCGGTGAAGAAGATCGTCATGTCCAGTACAGGATGCGTGCGGACGGCAGGGCCGATGCGATCCCCTCCTCGAAAAAGCCGCGCAACGCGCGCATCGTGGCCACGTCATAGACCTGTTTTTCGGTGCCGAACTTGGTCCGCTTGGTGACGCGGTTCGTGCCCCCCATGTCGAGCGACGAGCCGGGGTACCAGCTGTCCAGCACCGCCTTCGACCCCGATGTGAAGCGGTGGGTGATCAGCTCGATCGTCAGGTCGAGCCCCGGCACGCCCCGAAGCGCCGCCCCCGCATCGGCGAGCAACTCGCCATAGGCCTGCCGCCAGCCGTCCGCCGCGATGATCGGCGCGATGGTCAGGCCGACGGGATATCCCGCCTCCGCCATCCGCCGCAGCGCCGCCAGCCGCCCGGCGACCGGTGAGGTCCCGCCCTCGAACCGCGCGAACAGGCGCGGGTTGATCGAGGCGCGCATCCGTGTCCGCCGCTGGTGATCGATTCCCAGCAGGGGGCCGACATCCGCGAATTTGGTGGTGAAGCGAAGCTGCACCGGCGCCTCCCAGTCGCCGAACCGGGCGATCGCGGCGGAAAGCGATCCGGTGATCGGCTCCAGCGCGAGCGGATCGGTGTAGCAGGACGCCTCGAACGTCGTCCCCTCATGCACCCGGTCGCGGTTGCGCGAGGTGATCGTCCCCTGCCCCAGATAGGCGGGAAGCCCGTCGAGTATCTCGTCCAGATTGGCATAGACCCGCGTGATCGGCGGCCCCTTCAGCGACCCGGCCAGATAGCAATAGCTGCAATGCGCCGGACAGCCTTCCGCCAGATCGACCCGCCAGTCGGCGCTGGGGGCGATGGGCTGCAACCGGCGTTTCGACGGAGGCGCGACCACCACTGCGAGCGTCGACTTGGCCGCCGCATAGGCGCGGCGCGGATCGTCGGGCAGATCGAGCGCCAGCCGGTCGCCGGGCAGCGCCACGACCTCGACACCCTGCGCCTCGGCCCGTTGGACGATGGCGCGGCCATGCGCGAAGGTCATCGCCGACCGGGTGACCAGCAACCGCCTCGGGCGCCATGCCGCTCTGTCGTCCGTCACCACGGGGTTCGCTGCGCTTGCCATCCCGCCTGAACGATCCACACCGCCGGATGGTCCGCCAAATCGGCGGCGATGCGCACGCAAGACTTTTGATGCCATTTTCGAAACTTACGACATTCGGCGCGTTATGCGGCCTCACCATCGAAAGTCGAGCGTGCCCCATTATCTGATAGCCCAGAGCGAATTGCCGCAGGAACGCGAGGCGCGCCGCCGGCGTGCGGGCAAAAGCTCCGGCGAAACCTATGCCGCCACGCTTGGCCAGATGCGGCCGGGTGCCGAGACCGATATCGTCTCCCCGGCGGACGACGACGCGGCAATGTCGGTCGAGCGGCTGGCGCATTATGATGCGGTGTTCCTGACCGGCTCGCCCATGCATGTCTATGACGACACGCCCGAGGTCCGGCGGCAGCTCGACTTCATGCGGCGCGTCTTCGCGGCGGGGGTGCCATCCTTCGGCTCCTGCGCCGGCCTCCAGATCGCGGTCGCCGCCGCCGGCGGGCAGGTACGCAAGATGCCCGAGCGGATGGAGGCGATGATCGCCCGCCGGATCAGCGCGACGGAGGACGGGCGCTCCCATCCCCTGCTGGCAGGGCGACCGGGCAGCTGGGACGCGCCCGCGATCCATGGCGACGAGGTGCTGGAGCTACCGCCCGGCGCGACCCTGCTGGCCAGCAACGCCGTCACGCGGGTACAGGCCGCGGAAATCCGGTTCGATCGCGGCGTCTTCTGGGGCGTGCAATATCATCCTGAACTGGCGCTGCGCGAAATCGCCGTTGCCGTCGCCGCGCAGGCCGCCGATCTGGTCGAGGCGGGTCTGGCCGATCATGAGGATGAGGTGAAGGCGCGTGCCGCCGACCTGGAGGCGCTGCACGACGCACCGGACAACCGCGCGCTACGCTGGCGGCTGGGGGTGGATGGCGAGTTTGCCGAGGAAGGGCTGCGACGACGCGAGATCGCCAATTTCCTCACCCATCTCCCCCATCTTCGCGCGCGCTGAGCCCCCCTCACCGCCGCTTCCACCGCTCCAACTGGCTCAACACGTCGCTGGCGATCTGCTCGGCGGAGAAACCGGTCACGTCGCGGCCGCCGGGCACCCCGATGGTGCTGGCGGACAGCGTCCAGGTGACGCTGCGCCGTCCCTCGGGCGCGTCCATCGCGGTATAGGCGGCGAGCGGGCGCGATCGGGGCGCGACGCGGTACACCATGACCTGATCCGGCCCGTGCATGATGGTCAGCGAGGCGCTGTCCGCATCATGCTCGACCCGGCTCTCCGCCCAGCCCTCCTGCACCATCGCCTCGCACACCGTGCGGAAGGCGGGGACGGCGTTGTCGTTCATCTGGCGCAGGATCTCCGCCTTGCTGGCGGGGACGAAGAGACGCTTCAGCCGCTCGCCGATCGCCGCACCGTCCTCGGCCAGCGCGACGCCCGCCAGATCGGCATTGGTCTGTCGGATCAACCCGAAGGCGAGCATCAGCATGATGAAGCAGAAGGGCAAGGCCGCCAGCAACGTCGCCGCCTGAAGCGCGCCCAGCCCGCCCGCGACCAGCAGCAGCGCGGCGGTGACGCCTAGCAGGATGCACCAGTACATACGCTGCCAGCGCGGCGTATCCTCTTCCCCGCCCGAGGCCAGCGTATCGATGACCAGCGCTCCCGAATCCGCCGAGGTGATGAAGAACACGCCGACCAGCAGGATGGCGAGCGCCGAGGTGACGCTGGTGGCGGGCAGATATTCGAAGAATTTGAACAGCGCCGTCGACAGGTTCGCCTGCACCGCCCGCGCGATACCGCCCGCCGCGCTGCCCAGGTCGAGCGAGATGGCGGTGTTGCCGAATACCGTCATCCACAAAAAGGTGAAGGCGGTCGGCACGAACAGCACGCCGATGACGAACTCGCGAATCGTCCGCCCGCGCGAGATGCGCGCGATGAACATGCCGACGAACGGCGACCAGGCGATCCACCACGCCCAATAGAAGAGCGTCCAGTCGGCCATCCAGGCGCGCGGCTCATAGGCGTAGAGGGTGAAGGTGCGCTTGACGAAATGGTCGAGGTACAGGCCGAAATTCTGCACCAGCGCGCGCAGCAGGAACAGGGTCGGCCCCACCGCCAGCACGAAGAACATCAGCAGGATGGCGAGGATCAGGTTCAACTCCGACAACCGCCTGATCCCCCGGTCCGCGCCGCTCAGCACCGACAACGTCGCCGCGCCCATGACCAGCGCGATGAGCGCGATCTTGACCGTGATCGTGTCGGGCACCGCATATTCATAGGCCAGCCCCGCCGTCATCTGCGACACGCCGAAGCCCAGCGAGGTCGCGACGCCGAACACCGTGCCGCAGATCGCGAAAATGTCGATCGCGTCGCCGATCGGCCCGGTGATCCGCTTGCCCAATATCGGCGACAGCCCCGACCGCATCGTCAGCGGCAACCCCTTGCGATAGGTGAAATAGGCCAGGCTGATCCCGACCAGCGCATAGATCGCCCAGGCATGGACGCCATAATGGTGGAAGGTGATCGCCATCGCCTCGCGCGCGGCCAGGATGGTGCCGGGCTTCACATCGGGCGGGGCGATATAATGCTGGATCGGCTCGGCCACCGCGAAATACATTAGGCCGATCCCCATGCCCGCCGCGAACAGCATCGCCAGCCACGAGACATAGGGAAAGTCGGGCTCGGCATCGTCCGGCCCCAGCTTCAGCTTGCCCGCCGGGCCGAAGCCCAGCGCCAGCACCACGACCAGGAATATCGCGACCGAGGCGATATAGAACCATCCGAACGTGTCGATGGTCCAGCTTTGCGCGGCCTTGAAGGCATGATCGGCGGTGCCGGGCATCAGCAAGGTCGTGACCAGCATCGCCGCGACGACGCCACTGGCACCCCAGAAGACGCGGGCGTTCATACGAGTTTCCAACATGATGGGATCTTAACCCCGATCAGCGCGAAAAGC
>NZ_JALNUR010000028.1 GCF_026540895.1 Sphingomonas sp. GM_Shp_1
AAGTCGGTCGTCTCACGACATTCTATTCCGGTGCTAGCTGACGACGTAAATTACTCACCGACCTTAAGTCGGGCCGAACGAGGCTGGCGGCTGGAGGCAGGTAGAAGACGCGTCGGCAGCGGCCGGAGGCGGTCGGTAACCTTGGGGATCTGATCCACCGCCTCCTTCAGCCGGTTCAACCGCGCCGCCTTCGAATAGCGGCCGGCGGTTTCCCCGCTCATGGTATGGCCGACGAGGTCTGCACGGGTTTCGAGGAATACCTCACGGTGCTTCAACTCCGTCGTGACCGTGTGCCGAAACGAGTGGATGGCCTGCCCCGGCTCGATGAAGTCCAGCTTCCTCGCGATCTTCATCCACCAGTTCTTGTAAAAGACGTCGCCATAGCTCCGCTTGCCCGACGCGGTTCGAAGCTCGGGAAACAGCATCGTCTCGCCCGCAGCGCGCAGCGCCTTGATGTAGTCCGGCAGTCCGAGCCGAATCAGTTCGTCAGCGAACGGTACCAGTCGCACCGCCGCCCTGTTCTTGACGCGCCCGCCGTTCTCGTCGGTGATCGCGAAGAACCAGATTCCGTTCTCCTCGCCGATGTCGTCGAGCGTCAGCTGGCAGATTTCCTCGCGCCGACAGCCGGTGTACCAAGCAATGGGCAGCACCCAAAAGCCCGCGTCGTGCCAAATTTCGGCCCCCTGCTCGAGCCGACGCCCGAGTGATCGCGACCCGGTCCAGATCGGCAGACGAAACAGTTGCCGTCCATCCTCCTCGGTATACGCGTCGCGCTGATCGCGCGCGTCGCGATCATCCTCATAGAGGAAGTCCGACCAGTCGATGGTGGCGACGCCGTCGACCTGCTTGCCGACCCAGGCCATCAATTCCTTCAGGAAGAGGAAGTGGCGGTTCGTGCTGGTCGACTGAAGCCCGATCGTCTTCGCGTCGCGCGTGCCGGCCTTGATCTCCTCCCCCGCCTCGCGACAGATTTCCTCGAGCGACATCGCGTCGTGGCGCCGCGACTTGTGGTGGCTAACGGGCAGACGTGAGAAATGCTCGTTGAGCCGGACCACGTCCTCGCGCACGACGAGGCGTATCGGGCGTGCGCCATAGCTCTTCTCAAGCAGGCGCGCCGCCGACAGGAACTGGGTCCGGGTCTTCTCCGTCCAGCGCGCCTTTCGTCTTGCGTCACCAACGATCTTGGGATTGTCGGCGATGAACCGCTCCGCGGCCTGGGTCGGCGTCATCGACGCCCAAGGCTCGGCCACCTCGGGCACGTGCGGCGGGACCGGGGCAGGAACAGCCGCAGGGGCAGCGGCAACAGCGGCGAAGGGCATCGCCGAGGCCGGGCCACGATCGTCGGTCATGGTCGCCCACATCGTCGCCGGATCGACGAGGCGACGCCGATATTCCAGCGCGGCCGCCAGCCTTCCCTCAAGATTGACCTTCCGGGCAATGTCGAGATTGTCCTCGGTCTCGGCGACGCCCACCGTTCGAAGATCCTGAGCCGCCTTGTCATGCGACCGTTCGCGCCAGTCCGGTCGGTCTGCGAAGAAGTCGATCAGCGTCTCCTTCTGCTCGTCCGTCAGTCCGGAAAAGCGTGCCTCGACGTGCTCGCGGCTTCCTACGTTCTCCGGGACGCCGTTCACGACGAAATCCCTCAGCATCACCTCGTAGATGGCGACGAGGCCCTCGATCATGAAGGTCGCGTCGGGATCGGTGCGCTGGTAGCCGACGTGGACCCGCTCGAGATGATCGCGCATCCCCTCCATCGCCTCGCGGAAGATTCCGGCCTTCTGGGCGATCGTCAGACTTGCGGCTCGGCCGTGCTGGCCCAAAGTCATCTTTAGCGTCTCGCTCTTCGCCGTCATCGCGCACCCCATGCTGCGCGCCACCGCCTGGGCGGTCGTTCGGAGGCTGAGGCGTAGGGTAAAAGGCTTACCATCCTGAAAACGGACGGTACGGCGCCAGTAATAGACGGCGCCTCGGCGCTCGACGTTCTGGATCGCAGGCACGGCATCTCCACATGGAGCCGTCACACCCACCGGCCCAATCCAGTGGCTGCGACCGATTTTCTGCCGCTAAAACAATAACTTAGCTGGAAATATGGCTGGGGCGGCAGGATTCGAACCTGCGTATGACGGTACCAAAAACCGTTGCCTTACCGCTTGGCGACGCCCCAGTGGAGAGGCGCGCTTATAACCGGCGCGCCGCTCTTGAAAAGCCCTATTCAGTCGATTCTTCAGCCCAGGCGGCGCATCCAGCCATGCGGGTCGGGGGCCTGGCCGCGCTGGATCGCGACCAGTTGTTCGCGCAATGCCGTGGTCAGCTGGCCGGGGCCGCCGCTGCCGATGGTGAAGCGGCCCGCCGGCTCCGCGACGCTGCCGATCGGAGTGACCACCGCCGCCGTGCCGCAGGCAAAGGCTTCGACCAGGCGACCGCTGGCGGCGTCGGCGCGCCACTGGTCGATGGCATAGGGCTCCTCGCGCACCGTCAGGCCTTGGACACGCGCGATGGTCAGGATCGAATCGCGGGTGATGCCGGGCAGGATCGTGCCGGTCAGCGGCGGCGTCACCAGCGAGCCGTCGTCGAACACGAAGAAGACGTTCATACCGCCCAGTTCCTCGACCCAGCGGCGCTCGACCGCGTCGAGGAAGACCACCTGGTCGCAGCCGTTCGCGATCGCCTCCTTCTGGGCGAGCAGGCTGGCGGCGTAATTTCCGCCGCACTTGGCCGCACCGGTGCCGCCGGGCGCCGCACGGGTATAGCCCTGGCTGACCCAGATCGACACGGCGGGCGCCCCGCCCTTGAAATAGGCGCCGACCGAGGAGGCGATGACCATGTAGAGATATTCCGCGGACGGCTTCACGCCCAGGAACACCTCGCTCGCGAACATGAAGGGGCGCAGATAGAGCGCGCCGCCATCCTGTTCGGGAATCCAGTTCCGCTCGATCTCGACCAGCCGCTCGACCGATTCGAGGAACAGATTCTCGGGCAGTTCGGGCATCGCCATGCGACGCGCCGAATCCTGGAAACGCCGCGCATTCGCCTCGGGCCGGAACAGCGCGGTGCCGCCATCGGCCAGGCGATAGGCCTTCATCCCCTCGAAGATTTCCTGCGCATAATGCAGGACCGAGGCCGCCGGATCGACGCTGAGCGGTGCCCGCGCGGTGATCTGCGCATCGTGCCAACCCTTGTCGTCGCTATAGCGGATCAGCGCCATGTGATCGGTGAAGACGCGACCGAAACCCGGATCGACCAGACGCGCCGCCCGCTCGCTCGCCGCAACCGGAGTCGCGCAAGGATCGAACCGAAACGTAAGGGATTGTGCCGCGTCCATGATCATCTCTCTGTTTTGGGTTGCCGTGGCCTAGGCCCTGTGTCTAGACGGGTCAACATGGCTGCCTCTAACCAGTCCGCGTCGGCACAATTTCTCCGCGAGCCCGAACTCCGCAGGGGCATGGAATTGCTGTATTTCGGCAATAGCCACCTCGTGCGATCCATCGACCGCGGTCTCGCCGCGCAGGGGTTGGGCCGTGCCCATCACCGCGCCCTGTACTTCATGGCTCGCAAGCCCGACATGACGGTCAGCGAGCTACTGTCGCTGCTCGCGATCACCAAACAGTCGCTGGGCCGCGTGCTCAACGAACTGGCGAGCCGCGACCTGATCGAGACGCGCCCGGGCGATCGCGACCGGCGGCAGAGGCTGCTGCGCCTGACGCCCGCTGGCGCGAAGATGGAAGCGGAGTTGTTCGACGCGCTGCGCGAAAAGCTGTCCAAGGCCTATGCGCGGGCCGGGCAGCAGGCGGTGACGGGGTTCTGGACCGTGCTGGAGGGGTTCATCCCCGAACAGGAACGCGCCCGGATCGAGGACTTGCGGACCAACGACGGCTGATTTCGCGCCGCGGCGTGACAGAAGGCCAGAGCTGCTTTCGTGCTAGAGCCGAATGACACGGAGCAGACCCTAGCCGAGCCCCTCCCCTTCAGGGGAGGGTTGGGGTGGGGCATCACCACGGGCAACGCGTTTGGGGAAGCGCCCCACCCCCGCCCCCTCCCCTGAAGGGGAGGGGTGGATCGAACTGAGGTCATCCCGTTATAGAATCACGCAAAGGTGATAGCGGGAAAGGCTACGTCTCCCCAAGCGCCAAACCTCTGCGTCCTCCGCGCCTCTGCGCGAAACACGTCCTCACCCCCGAGCAGCGGCGGCCATATCGCGATTGCGCCGCTCCGAAGCGGCCAGCGTCTCGGTCATCAGCCGCAACAGTGCGTCATCGGCGTCCAGCACATTCAACCCGGCGCGGGTCGAGCCGCCGGGGCTCGCCACACGATCGGCCAGCGTGGCGGCCGATGCGTCGGCGGCCATGGCCATCGCCCCTGCCCCGTCGACCGTCGCGAGCGCCAATCGCTGCGCCAGTTCGGGCGCAAGGCCCAGGGCCGCTCCGGCCTGCGCCAGCGCGTCGATAAAGCGAAAGACAAAGGCCGGACCACAACCCGCCAGCGCGGTGACGGCATCGAACCGCCCCTCGTCCTCGACCCAGGGCGCGATCCCCAACGGCGTCGCGAGCGCCTCCGCCGCCGCACGGACCGCCGGATCAGTCGAACTCGTATAAAGCGCCGTCACCCCCTGCCCGATCGCGACCGGCAGGTTGGGCATCATCCGCACCACCGAGTCGGCGGCGATACGCGACGCCAAGGCCTGCTCCTCCACACCCGCCAGGATCGAGAGAAGCAAGGCGGGCCGTAGATGCGCCAGGGTCGGAGCGATATCGTCCAACTGCTGCGGCTTGAACCCCAGCATCAGGATCGCGGGTGTCTCATCGATGGGCAGCGTGGTCAGCGAGCGAACGCCCTCCGGCGCGCCGCGCCCGCTGCGGGTGATGACGGTAACCTGTAGGGGGTCCAGCCCGGAGGACAACCAGCGCCGCAGCATCGCCCCGGCCATGTTGCCGCAGCCGATCAGCCAGATAGGACCGTCAGGAAAGCTCACGCCCAGCCCCTCCCTCAGGCCTCGCCCTGCGTCTCGATCAACGCGGCGGCCAGTGCCTCGCGCGGGGTCTTGCCGCCCCACAGGACGAACTGGAACACCGGATAGAAGCGCTCGCACTCCTCGATCGCCGATTCGACCAGCAATTCGGTCGCCGAGAGCGAGATGGTGCCGTCCTCCCCGCCATCGACCATCGCGGCGTGGCGATAGAGCAGGATCCCGCTGTTCGACCACAGCTCGAAATGGCCGATCCACAGCTGTTCGTTGACCATCGCCAGCGCCTCATAGATGCTGGCGCGGCGATCCTCGGTCACCTTGATGTCGGGAAAAGCCAGGAATTGCAGGACGCTGTCGTCATCCCGCCACAGCGCGCGGAGTTCGTAGCTGGCCCAGCTGCCCTTGACCGTTGCGACGATTTCCTCGTCATGACGCTCATGCTCCCACCCATGGGCGGCGAAATACGCCTCCAGCATATCGATGGGGGCCGAATCATCGGCTTCATGATCGGTCGATTCAAGCATCACAGGCCCTTGCGAACAAACCCAGACCGCCGCAGGTTGCACCGCGCGCGGCCAAGCTGCAAGCAGCCGGATGCCGAAATCTGTGGATAGCTGTCCGGCGACCCGCGCCGGACCAGCGATCGGAACGGCTTAGGGAAGTCAGGATTCGACCCCGGTCGTCGCCGTCGCCGAACCACCCAGCCGCGCCTCCAGCGCATCCAGACGCGCCTTCAGCGCATCGGCCTCGTCGCGTGCGGCGACCGCCATCGCCTTGGCAACCTCGAACTCCTCGCGGCTGACGAAATCCAGTCCGCCGATCCACTCGCGCGCACGCGAACGAGCGCTCGCCTCGGCTTCGCGGCCCATGCCGGCGACGGTACCGGCCAGGCCGTTCATCACCTTGGCGAAATCGTCGAACAGCTTGTTATCGGCCTGCATGATCAAATTCCCAAAATTCGTTTCACAGCATTTGGGAGGTCTGGGCGCTCGGCACAAGCCTTTCCGCATCGGGATTGAGCTGGCCGATCCGCCAGTTGAGCACCCCGGCGAAGGACAGCCACACCAGATAGGGCAGCATTAACCACGCCGCCCCGCGCCGAATCCGCGAGAAAGCGATGGTGGTGACGATCGACAGCAGCAGGATCGCGATCAGCACGACCAGCGCCGTACCCACCTTGTGCGCGCCGAAAAACAGCGGGGTCCAGGCCAGGTTCAGCGCGAACTGGGCCACGAACAGGCCGATGGCGACGCCCCGCCCCCGGGCGCCCCGCGCATGGACGATCATCGCCAGCGCCAGACCGATCAGGATATAGAGCGTCGTCCACGCCACCGGGAACACCCAGCCGGGCGGAGTCAACTCGGGCTTGGTGAGCGCCATGTACCAGCCATTCTCGCTGCCGGCGGGCACCGAACGCCCCGACGCGAAACCGAGCAGCAGAACAAGGGGCACGATGACGACCGCCCAGCGCAGGAAGGACATCCGCAACTGACCCTTCGACGCGATCGTACCCAATTGACCCTCTTTCGCCATGATGCCCGTGGGTGTGCCGCACCAGCCACAGACAGTAAACGGATAAGGTGGATTTTATATGGGCCGAGCCGTTCAATTTCGGGATGCGGCGATCAGAAACTCGATATTTCCCTCGGGTCCGGTGATGGGACTTCGGGTCACGCCCGCGACCTGCCATCCTGCGTCGGTCAGCCAGGCGACAACTTGATCGCAGACGCGTGCGTGGACGGCAGGATCGCGGACCACCCCGCCCTTGCCGACCTCCTCACGTCCCGCCTCGAACTGCGGCTTGATGAGCGCGAGCAACCGTGCGTCCGGGGCGGCGAAGCTCAGCGGGCGCTCCAGCACCTTGGCCAGCCCGATGAAACTGGCATCGCAGACGATCATGTCGACGGGCTCGGGGATATGCGCCTCGGTCAGGATGCGGGCGCTCGTCTGTTCATGGACGATGACGCGCGCGTCCTGCCGCAGCGACCAGGCGAGCTGGTTGGTGCCGCTATCGACCGCATAGACCCGCGCCGCCCCCTTTTGCAGCAGCACGTCGGTAAAGCCCCCGGTCGAACTGCCAACATCGATGGCCACCGCATCGGTCACGTCCCAACCGAAATGCTCCAGGCCGTGGGCCAGCTTGATGCCGCCGCGCGACACCCAGGGATGGTCGCGCCCGCGCACGTCGAGCGCGGCATCCTCGGCCAGTTGCTGTCCGGGCTTGGCGATCTTGGTCTCGCCCGAAAAGACGAGGCCCGCCATCACCAGCGCCTGCGCGCGCGAACGGGATTCCACGAGTCCGCGATCCACGAGCATCTGGTCGACACGCAGCTTGGCCATGCCCCGCCCCTACCCCTCGCCTCGGCCCGTCGCAAGCCACGATCCACTGGGCTCGAATGCTATTGCCTATCTTTTTAGTAGGAATAAATTGATCGCATGGATCGGGAGTCGACCCGACCCGGAATCGAGGAGACGCCATATGGGTTCGTTCGCATCCTATGAGGCCCGCAAACCGACGGTCCTCACCGTACCCGGGCTGGGCGGCTCGGGCCGCTCGCACTGGCAGAGCCTGTGGGAAGAGGCGCGACCCGACACGATCCGGGTCGAACTGGGCATGTGGTCGACGCCGCACCGCAATGCCTGGGTCACGCGGCTCGATCAGGCGATCCGCCAGGCGCAGGCGCCGGTGATCCTGGCGGCGCATTCGCTGGGTTGTCTGGCCGTCGCCTGGTGGGCGGAATTGTCCCCGCAACCCTATGGCTGGCCGGTCGCGGGCGCATTGCTGGTCGCGCCCGCCGATGTCGACCGGGCGGACGCGCCGGACGCGTTGAAGGGCTTTGCGCCGTCGCCCCGCACGCCGCTGCCCTTCCCCTCGATCCTGGTCGCGAGCCAGGACGATCCCTGGATTTCGATCGAGCGCGCGCACAGCCTGGCGGTCGATTGGGGTAGCCATTTCGTCGATGCCGGGCATCAGGGGCATATCAATGCGGCCAGCGGGCTGGGCTGGTGGCAGGAAGGGCAGGAACTGCTCGACCGGGTGATCGCGGCAAGCGGAATGGACCGCCCCACGCCTTCGGGGCCATTATCGCCGAGCGAAGCCCGCGCCGTGCTGGCGGTCAATGCGACGGACGCGGCGCAGGCGCATTATCTGGGGCGATAAGTATAGCCCGGTGTTCGGGGCCGATGGTTGGGCATGCGCTTCGACTTCGCTCGGCGCGGACGGTGGTTGGGCGAACGGAGGTGGGACGTCCCCTTCCCCTCCTCCGTTCAGCCTGAGCGAAGTCGAAGGCTACGCCCCGCCATCCGCCACGTACACCATCTCGGCTTTGTCGGGGTGGGATTGAAGGCACAGGGTTTCCCTTGGCCTTCGACTTCGCTCAGGCTGAACGGAGGTCCGTGCTCTCTTCCGATGGAGCCGCCTCGACCTCATGTCGCGCCGCCTCCGCCTTCGCCGCCGCCGTGGTGGCCTTCATCCGCCGCCACATGCGGACATTCACCCCGATCATCATGACCACTGCCAGCGTCGTGAAGACGATGACGGCGGTCCAGCCCCGGATCACGCGCGTGCGCCTTCGGGTACGTTGGCGCTGTTGTGGCGCAACGCCTTCAACACCGTCTCCACGATGGCGTCGGCGTCCAGTCCGGCCTGGGCATATTGCACCTCGGGCTTGTCCTGATCCTGGAAGATGTCGGGCAGACGCATCGTGCGCAGCTTCAACCCGCCGTCGATCAACCCCTCATCCGACGCCATGGTCAGCACGTGCGCGCCGAGGCCGCCAATCGCATTCTCCTCGATCGTCACCGCCACCTCATGGGTGGTCAGCATCCGCCGGATCAGCGCCTCGTCGAGCGGCTTGGCGAAGCGCAGGTCGACGACCGAGGTCGACAGCCCCTTGGCCTCCAGCGTATCGGCGGCGCGCAGCGCCTCCGCCAGGCGGGTGCCGAGCGAGAGGATCGCCACCTTCTTGCCCTCGCGGACCACACGCCCCTTGCCAATCTCCAGCAATTCGGGCGTCTCGGGCAGCGCCACGCCGACGCCGTTGCCGCGCGGATACCGCACCGCGATGGGCCCGGAGTCGTGGTTCACGCAGGTATGGACCATATGGACCAGCTCCGCCTCGTCGGCGGCGGCCATCACCACCATATTGGGCAGGCTGGCGAGATAGGTGACGTCGAACGAGCCCGCATGGGTCGCACCGTCCGCCCCGACCAGCCCAGCACGGTCGATCGCGAAGCGGACGGGCAGGTTCTGGATCGCGACGTCATGGACCACCTGGTCATAGGCGCGCTGGAGGAAGGTCGAATAGATGGCGCAGAAGGGCCGCATTCCCTGCGCCGCCAGACCGGCCGCGAAGGTCACCGCATGCTGCTCGGCGATGCCCACGTCGAAGAAGCGGTCGGGATAAGTCACCGCGAACTTGTCCAGCCCGGTGCCCGACGGCATGGCCGCGGTGATCGCACAGATGCGCGGATCGCTCTCCGCCTCGCGGGCCAGCGCCTGGCCGAAGACATTCTGATAGGCGGGTGGTCCCGGCGGGGCCTTGGCCTGCGCGCCGGTGATGACGTCGAACTTCTGGACGCCGTGATATTTGTCCGCCGCCGCCTCGGCCGGGGCATAGCCCTTGCCCTTCTTGGTGACGACATGGATCAAGATCGGGCCTTCCTCGGCGTCGCGGACATTCTCGAGGACGGGGATCAGATGGTCGAGATTGTGGCCGTCGATCGGGCCGACATAATAAAAGCCCAGTTCCTCGAACAGCGTGCCGCCCATGGTCATGCCGCGCGCGAACTCGTCGGTCTTGCGCGCCGCCTTCTGGATCGGGCGCGGGAAACGCTTGGCCAGCTTCTTGAGCACGTCGCGCACGCCCAGGAATTCGCGGCTGGACACCATGCGCGACAGATAGGCCGACAGGCCACCCACCGGCGGCGCGATCGACATGTCATTGTCGTTCAGGATGACGATCAGGCGATTGCCCGCCTGCTCGGCATTGTTCATCGCCTCATAGGCCATGCCCGCCGACATCGCGCCGTCGCCGATCACCGCGATGCCCTTGCCCGGCGTACCCGCCAGCTTGTTGGCGACCGCAAAGCCCAGAGCCGCCGAGATCGAGGTCGAGCTGTGCGCCGCGCCGAAGGGGTCGTACTCGCTCTCGGTCCGCTTGGTGAAGCCCGACAGGCCGCCACCCTGGCGGATGGTGCGAATCCGGTCGCGCCGCCCGGTCAGGATCTTGTGCGGATAGCATTGGTGCCCGACGTCCCAGATCAGCCGGTCATCGGGCGTATTGAAGACATAATGGATCGCGACCGTCAGCTCGACAACGCCCAGCCCGGAGCCGAGATGACCACCGGTGGTGCCGACCGCCGAGATCGTCTCGGTCCGCAATTCGTCGGCGAGTTGCCGCAACTGTTCGGGAGCCAGCCGACGCAGATCGTCGGGGGTATGCACCGTGTCGAGCAGCGGGGTCTGAGGAATGTCTGCCATCTGACCGGCTTATCCCAGCTAATCACGGGTGTCGATTATAACTCTTCACCGAGCCGTCATTGACGCGAAGCAATTTTAACCGGCGGAGGTGCTGCCGGACGACGGCGGCCGGTTTGCGACCGTCAATCGACCCCACCCAGACAACAAAAGGTCAAAGCGCCGGCAACGCCCGCAGGCGGGGGAACACATCCTCCAGCGACTTGGTGTCGGGCAGGATATAGACATAGCCGCCCTTTTTCCGGAACGTCGGACGCAACTGCTTGGCGTAGAAGGCCTGAGGCACGTTGATGCAGCCAAAGGTGATGCGGTTGTCGTCGGGCGTGGGGGAGAGCATCCGTTCGCGCCGCTTCTCCTTCGCTCCGGCATCCTTGGGGATCGGATGCAGCGCCACCGAGGTCGCGTAATCGACCCACAGCACCCGCTCGCCCGCGACCGGCAATCCGAACTTGGCGAGATAGCGCCCGGCGGGCGTGGTCTTTTCCGCGGGGCCGAGCGCAGCCAGCGTCTTGGTGCCGACGCCGGGGCTCGCCTCGTCACCCGGCGCGATCCCGATCAGCACCGGCACGGCGGCCAGCGGCTTGCCATCGGGGGCGAAGAGGAACAGTGCGGCATGGGTCTTGTCGACGACCGCCCAGGGCAGGCCGCGATTGTCGCCGGAACCGCTGACCCAGGCCATCACCCGCTGGACATCCGGCGAAGGGAGAATCGGAGGCGCGGCATCCGCCTGGGGCGGCGGGGCCTTTCGTGCCGTCTTGGCGGGCGCGGCGCGGACCGTCTTGGGGCGGCGAACATCGGTCACGGCCGGGGTGGCCAGGGCAAGACCGATCAGCGGCGCCAATATTGGGATCATCGGCAAGAGGGACTCGACAAAAATGGCCGGTCCTCCGCGATGGGAAGACCGGCACAGGTAAGGGGCTTCAATTTATCGGATCGATGCGCAGTCGATCAATGGCGCCGTGATCAATGACGCGGGCGCCGTGCGGGCTTCTGTTCCTGCACGGTCAGGCGCTGTTCGACACCGTCCACGCGACCGCCGAGTTGATCCAGCCGCTGGCCATTGGCCTGGGCCTGACCCGACGCGGCCTGCGCTTCCGCCAGCGCCGCCTTGGCGGTGCCGTCGGTTTGCTGGAGCCGCTGCTCCAGCGAATCCACGCGTTGGCTGACCGGAGCGATCTGTTCGCGGACAAAGGACTTGGTGGCGCAACCGCTAAGGCCGACAGCGCCAGCCAGGGTCACCACCGCGAGAAGGGATTTGGAGGCAAAAGCAGACATAACAGTTCTTTCAGTCGTTAACCAACCGCAACAACGAAGCTGAGCGGAAAAAGTTCGACAATCTAATTCTGTTCGACCGTGCCGGTTTTTCGACCAAGCGTTTACTGCACAATAATCGCCAAGACTTGCCAAACAACTCGGATTGTTAAGTCTTGGTTCAGAATTCAGCGCCTGCGATCCGACTGCTTGGCGAAGGGGTCGCGCGGTATGCCGTCATTACCCCTGTCTTCCTTGGAAGGCTTCCTCTGTGCGCTCTTCCGGGCGGCGACGCAATCGCGCAGCGCCGCGATCGCCGCGCCGCTGCCGTCCATCGCCAACCGTTCGACGGGCACGTCACCCCGCGCGATATCCAGCCGCTGCGACCGGGCGAGATAGGTCGGGAAGGCCTTTTCAAAGCTGGTGACGAAGCCCGGCTTTCCGTCCGAGTTGAGGCCAACCGCGAAATGCTTTGGATACCCGCCACTCGTCAGCCGAAAGTCGAGCGCTAGCCGCTCCTTGGGCTTGATCGACCAATTGTCGTTCAGCACCGTCAGATGATTCGACCCATCCCGGTCCAGCCCGAGCAACAGCGTGGTATCGCCCGGCCGCTTGTAGACGCGGGTGAGGAAACACCCCTGCCCGTCCTCGCTCGGCGCCAGCGTCCAGTCGCCCAGATCGCGCGATGGCCCGTCCGCCGCGTTCGCCGCAGCACCACCGATAGAAAGGGCGGCGAGCAACAGCGTCAGGGCAGCAAGATACGGGCGCGGCTTGGTCATCATCATTATCCTCCGCGATGACCCTATCCGCGACCAGGCCGATTGGCCAAGCCTTACGCCATCCGCTCGCGCACCACCCGCTCCAGCACGTCGAGCGGCATCGCGCCCAGCGTCAGCACCTCGTGGAACCGCTTGGGGTCCCACCCCGCCCCCGCCTTGGCCTTGGCGGCGTCGCGCAGGCGGGTCCAGACGGTGTGTCCGATCTTGTAGCTGCAAGCCTGTCCGGGCCAGACCGTATAGCGATCGATCTCCCCCTGGCTGCGTCCGCGTGCGATGCCGGTGGTAGCGATCAGATAGTCGGTCGCCTTCTCCCGGCTCCAACGCTTGGCATGCATTCCCGAATCGACCACCAGCCGGGTCGCGCGGAACAGCAGCGATTGCAGATAGCCGATCTGCCCCAGCGGATTGCCCTCATACATCCCCATCTCGTCGGCGAGCTGTTCGGAATAGAGCGCCCATCCTTCGGAATAACCCGAATAAAAGCCCCGGCGGCGGATCAGCGGAATATCCTGGCTCTCCAGCGCCGACATGACCTGAAGATGATGGCCGGGCACCGCCTCATGATAGGTCAGCGTCGCCAGCCCGAATTTGGGCCGGTCGAACGTGTCGCGCAGGTTGATGAAGTAGATGGCGGGCCGCGATCCGTCGAGCGAGGCGGACTGGTAATAGCCGCCCGGCGCGCCCGCCTGGATCGCCTCCGGCACCCGGCGGATTTCGACCGGGGCCTTGGGCAGTGTCGCGAACTGCTCGGGCAGGCGACGGGTCATCGCCGCGACCTGCGCACGAAGCTGCTCCAACAAGGCTTCGCGCCCCGGATCGGTGTTCGGATACAGTTGATCGGGCCGCTTGTTGAGCGCGACCAGCCGCTCGCCGACGCTGCCCTGGGTCAGCCCCTGCGCCTTCAACAGCCCGTCGAGCCGCGCGCCGATCTCGGCGACCTGCGCCAGCCCCAGCCGGTGGATTTCATCGCCCGCCATATTGGTGGTCGTCGCGGCGGCGGCAGCGGCGGTGTAATAGGCCGCACCGTCCGGCAAGCGCCAGACGCCCGCATCGTGCACCGCCTTGGCGCGAAGTTCGGTCACCAGCGCCCGCTGGCGGTCGAGCGCGGGAAAGACCCGCTCGCCCATCAGCCGCGCGACGGTGGCGGCACGTTCGGGCGGCAGTTGCGCGGCCTTCAGCTTGGCCGCCAGATCCATCGCGGGGCCGGTCGCCTCGGGCGCCTTGTCGCGCACCGCCGCCAACTGCTTCAGCGTCGTATCGAGGATATAGTCGGGGGCGAAGACGCCCCGCCCCGCATCCTCGCGCTGCCGCGCCGTCTCGGCATCGATCGCATTCGCGAAGGCCTCGACCCGCGCGACATAGGCGTCGGCATCGGCGGCATTGGTCACCCGGTGCTGGCTGGACAGAAAGTCCGGCACGTCGCGATAGGCGCCCGACAACTGGCTGAGCACATAAGGGGCATAGCGGCCCGCGCTCGATCCATAGGCGAAGCGCTCGCCCGCGATCACCCGGTCCAGGCCATAGGCGACGATGTCATAGTCCAGCCGCGCCGCCGGCCCCAGCGAGGCGCGAGGAATGGTGCGCAGCGCCGCCCGTTCCTGCCTGGCGCGGGCGAATTGCCGCGCCTCGCCCGCGCGGGAGGCATCGCCCAGCCTGCTCTTCAACGACGCGCGCGTCCCGGTGTCGAGCCCCAGCGAGGTCGCCTGTTCCGGGCTGTCCTCCAGCCGGGCGTAGAAGAAGCGATCCAGCATCGCGCGCAATTCCCCGTCGCGCGATCCCTCCGCCGCGCGCGCCATTCCCGGCAAGGCGGCGGCGACGGTGGCAAGGCTGGCGGAGGCGAGGAACTGGCGACGCTGCATGGATACTCCCGTGTCGGATGGCATGAGGCGCGAAGGCTAAGATGTTGAGGCAGCGCTGCAAAGCGAATTATCGGCGCATTCGCCGCTGTGATCCCCGCCGTGCCCCTGCACCGTTTCTGCACCGGATCCGGACAGGATGATCGCCGCGCCGACCGACCCGTCTCGATGGCCGACCGGCACAAGGCTCCCATCGAGGGAGATCGGCATGACCGTATATATGTCCAGACACCATGGCTTCCACATCAAGCTGATCGGCGCGGGCGCGCTGATCGGGTTGGCGCATCTGTTCTTCTATGGCGAGGAGCTCGGCTGGACGCTGGGCGGCTTCGCGCTGGCGTGGAGCGTGATCCTGACGCTGACCCGCGCGGATGTCCGCGCCAGCCGGGCGGCCCGGGTCGCGCTGGCGATGGCGACGCTGTTCGGGGTGATGCTGGTCGACGATCCGGGGCCGCTCAAGATGTTGCTGTTCCTGATCGCCATCGGCTCGGCGACCTTATTGCCGCTGCGACGGTTCGACGACGCGATCCGATGGGCCGGGCGGCTGTTCGTCCATGGCGTGCTGGGCATCGTCGCACCGCTTCGCGACGCCCGGCGACTGGCGCGGGCGGAGGGACGGCGCGATCACCGCCGGATCGTCAAGGTGGCGGCGGTGCTGGTCGTGCCGATGATCGGCAGCGCGGTGTTCATGACCCTGTTCGCACAGGCCAATCCTGTGATCGCCAACGCCTTTGCCGCGATCCGCTTTTCCGATCTCTCGACCCTGCTGCGCCGGCTCATATTCTCGGGTTGCTTCCTCGTTCTGGTCTGGTCCAGCCTGCGGCCGCGCCGCACGCTGCTAAAGACCGGAATTTTGCAGTGGGACGCCGCCGCGATGCCGCACCTCGCGCACGGCACGTTGATCCTGTCGCTCGCGGCGTTCAATCTGATCTTCGCGATCCAGAACACACTCGACATCGCCTTTCTGTGGAGCGGCGCCCCGCTGCCAGAGGGCGTGACGCTGGCCGATTATGCGCATCAGGGGGCCTATCCGCTGATCGTGACCGCCCTGTTGGCGGGCGGGTTCGTGTTGCTCGCCGCGCGCCCCGATGGCGCGGCGCGTGAGAGCCGGACGCTGCGCCGTCTGATCCTGTTGTGGGTCGCCCAGAATGTCTTGCTGGTCGCATCCAGCATCCTGCGGACTCTCGATTATATCGCCGCCTATTCGCTGACCGGATGGCGGATCGCAGCGCTTGCCTGGATGGCGCTGGTCGCGGTCGGGCTGATCCTGATCGGCTGGCGGATGCTGTGCGGATATTCCGCGCGATGGCTGGTCAACGCCAATGCGCTGGCGGCGGGCGTGGTGCTGACCGCCGGATGCGCCAGCGACCTGGGCGGCATCGCGGCGCGGTGGAACATCGCCCATGCCCGCAGCGCCGCCGATCTCGACCTCTGCTATCTGGAGTATCTGGGGCCGTCCGCGCTGCTGCCGCTGATCGCGCTGGAACGCCGCGCGGCGGGGCCGGTGCTTCGCCAGCGGACGGCCAATCTCATCGGCCTGACCATGGCGGAAACCGCACACCGGCAGGCCGACTGGCATCGCTGGACCTGGCGCGATGCACGACGGCTGTCGGCGGCCCAGGCGCTGGTCGGGAAACGCCCCGCCCCGCATGTCCTGACCTCCTGCGGTGAGCCGCTGAAAACCGAAGCGGCGACCACCCCGTTGACGAAGGCGGCCCGGTCATGATCCTGTGCCCCATGCCGCGCACGATCCTGGTCGCCGACGACGATCCCAATATCCGCCAATTGCTGGTCTTCGCGCTGGGCAAGGCGGGACTCGACACGGTCGAAGCGTCCGATGGTGAGGCGGCGCTGGTCGAGGCCGCCGCGCGACGGCCCGATCTGGTCGTGCTGGACATCAATATGCCGCGCATGGACGGGCTGGAGGTCTGTCGGCGGCTTCGGGCCGAGGGGGACACGCCGATCCTGTTCCTGTCGTCGCGCGATGACGAGATCGACCGGGTGCTGGGGATCGAGCTTGGCGCGGACGATTATGTCGTGAAGCCCTTCTCCCCGCGCGAGGTGGTGGCGCGGGTCATGGCGATCCTGCGCCGGACCCATGCCCATCCGCCCAGCGTCGATCATGCCGGGTCGGTCATCCGGCACGGATGCCTGACCCTGGATATCGAGGGGTGGCAAGCCCGCTGGGCCGGGGCGGACGTGCCGCTGACCGTCACCGAATTCTCGATCCTGCGCACGCTGGCGGTGATGCCGGGCAAGGTGTTCGGGCGGGATGCGATCATCGACCGGCTGCACGGGCCCGGCTTCGCGGTGACCGACCGCACCGTCGACAGCCATATCCGCAACCTGCGCGCCAAATTCGCCGAACGGGGCGGCAGCGACCTGATCGAGACGCGCGCGGGCATCGGCTATCGCCTGGGGGCCTGCACCGGCGCGGGCGCATGATCGCGCGGCTGAAGGCCTGGGGCAAGCGGCATTGGCCGCGCCTGGCGTTGCGGACCTATTTGTTCGCCAGCTTCTTTCTGGTCGCCGCGCTGCCGGGTGTGGGGGCGGTGGCGCTGCGGGTCTATGAGAACACGCTGGTTCGCCAGACCGAGGCGGAACTGGTGGCGCAAGGAGCGGCGCTGGCGGCCAGTGCCGGGGCGCTCTGGCCCGCCACCGCTCCGGGACGCGCCGTCCGGCGCGGGGAGCCGGTCTCGCCAAGTCCCTATGGCGCCAACGCCACCTCGGTCGATCTCAGCGCGACGCCGATCCTGCCCGAGCGCCCCGCCCCGGTCACTGCGCCGCCGCCCGCCCCCGATGCCCGGCAGGCGGAGATGCGGCTGGCCCCGGTGCTGGCCGACACCCGCGCGGCGACGCTCGCCTCGATCATCCTGCTCGACCGGGATGGCCGGATCGTCACCGGCACCGCGCGGCGGGGGAGCTATGCCGATCTCCCGGAGGTGGAGGCGGCGCTGGGCGGCACGCCCCGCACTGTCCTGCGCCGTGACGGACGGTACAAGGCGATCTACCGCTTCGACTGGCTGTCGCGCGCGGCGGCGACGCGGGTGCACCATGCGCGACCGATATGGGTCGACGGCCGGGTCGTCGGCGTGCTGCTGCTTTCGCGTTCGGCACGGTCGCTGTTCGTCGGGCTGTATCAGGATTGGGGGAAGATCGTCATCGGCGTGCTGGCGATCCTCGGCACGCTGATCCTGTTGTCGGGGGTGCTGTCCCGTGCCATCGCCCGCCCGATCGAGGAGTTGCAGGACGCCAGCCGCGATGTTGCGGCGGGGCGCGGCACGGTGCCTGCGATCCCCGCCACCGCCGCGATCGAGATCCAAGACCTCTACCGCGACTTCGCCGCCATGGCGCAGGCGATCGAGGCGCGGTCGCATTATCTGCGCAATTTCGCCCATGCGGTCAGCCATGAGTTCAAGACGCCGCTGACCGGCATTCGCGGCGCGATCGAACTGCTACAGGATCACGGCGGCACCATGTCCGCGACCGAGCGAGCACGCTTCCTCGCCAATGCGGATGCGGATGCGCAGCGCCTGACTCTGCTCGTCTCGCGCCTGCTCGATCTGGCGCGGGCGGACATGGGCGGGGCGGGAGTGAATGACGTCAGCGATGCGGTGGCGACGGTGCGAAAGCTGGCCGATGCGCATCGGCGGGAGGACGTGACCATCACGGTCATCGCATCCTCCGCCGCCATCCCCATCGCGCTCGCCGCGCAGACGCTGGAGGCGGTACTGACGACGCTGATCGAGAATGCGGCCCAGGCGGGGGCGGATAGGCTTACCATCCATGTCGAGCGAGGCGAGCCGGCCGCGATCACCATCGCCGACAATGGCGGCGGCATCCCGCCGGGGGACCGCGAACGGATCTTCGAGCCCTTCTTCACCTCCCGCCGTGCGAGCGGCGGCACCGGCCTGGGCCTGCCCATCGCGCGGGCGCTGCTGGTCGGTGCGGGCGGGACGCTGGAACTGGTCGAGGACGGGCCAGGCACCACCATGCGGCTGACCTTACCGGGCGCGACTTAGGGCCGATCGACACTTATGCTGTTCCTTCTTTCCTCTCCCCTGGACAGGGGAGAGGGTTAGCGGAGCTTGCCAGCTTGCTGGCTAGCGCAGCTTGGGTGAGGGGTCGAGCGAGCCCAAGGGCTCGCGCGCTTTTGCGCGCTCCACCCCTCACCCAACTCCGACTAAGCCTTTCGCTCACGCAAAGACCAAGTCTGCGCAACCCTCTCCCCTCTACGAGGGGCGAGGGAAAAGAGGGGACATTCATGTGAGCAATCCCGTCCGCTTTAACGATAGCGGCCCATCGTCACCTTCAGCACCACGGGGCGGTCGACGATGTTGATGCCATAATCCGTCTGGTCGCCATTCCACACCCGGTCCATGACCCAGCGGCCATCGGCATAATGGCCTTCCTCGACCCGGACGACCATCGCCTTGGGATCGGGCTGCGCGGGCTCCAGGCGGATGCGGACATGGTCGCCGGTCAGCAGGAATTCGTCGCGCGACAGATGGATGACCGCGACGCCGCCGACCGGCTCGGCCTTCCACGGCGCGGGTTCGGACTTCAGCCAGGTCCAGCTCTTCTCGCCGAACTGCCATTGGCCGAACTCGGCCCGGACGCGCCAGTCGCCCATCACCGTCTCGCGGTCGCCGCCATCGTCGGGCCTTGCCGCGCCCCATGTCGGATGCTCGAACGCCGCCTGCGCCCAGTCGCGCATCACCCCGGCCACCGCGCCATAAGGCCCGGCAAAGGCATCGAGCGTCGCCGCATCCAGCGCCCGCGCGCCCAACGGATAGTTGAAGAAGCCGGTATCATCCATCCCGAACGGCGCGAAGCCGATCGCCCCGCGCCCCAGCGCCTCGTAGAAATAGCGGGCGAACTCGCGCGCATTGCCGATCTCCGGCACCAGCAGCGGATTGTCCGCCCGCGCATAGGCGTCGAGATACAGCCCGACATTCCCGCTCGCCCGGTCATAGATGTCGGGCGCCTCGGCATCGAGCGAGGGCGCGGCGACCTTCCATATGTCGAGCACGTCCTGTTGCGGCCCGCCGCTCGCCACGCCATCGGGATCGGGCACGTTGGAGGGCCCCGCCAGCGCGGCGTTGACGTACATGGGCAGCGGCTTCACCGCCTTGCCCGCCGCCGCGATCTCGTCGATGTAGCGCGCCGTGTACCAGGTGTTGAAGGCACGGTCCGCCTGTGCGCCGAACACCGCCTGCCAATGGCCCGGTTTCTTGCCGAGCTTTCGGACCAGTTCGCCCGGCACCGGCTTGTCGAACAAGGCCTGCGCCGAGCCCGAGAAATCGCGCGGGTTGCGATAGCTGCCGACCTCATTTTCGGGCTGGACCATGATCACCGTGTTCTGCGGATCATGCTCCTTCAGATAGGTCATCAGCCGCACGAAGGCGCGCTTGTCCGCCTCCAGCGTGGTGCGCGCTATCGGGGTCAGTGCATAATGGTCCTGCCCGCCCCGCGTCTTCATCCGGGGGAAGCGGCGATTGTCCAGCTTGACCCAATCGGGCGTATAGCCGGGCGAGGTGTTCTTCCAGGTCCCGAACCAGAGCAACACGACCCGCTTGTCATGCGCCCGCGCCTGTTCGAGCAGGGTCTGGAGGAAGGAGAAATCGAACCGCCCCTCGACAGGCTCTATCTGTTGCCAGGCGACGGAAATTTCGATCGTGTTGGCGTGGATGCGGTCAAGCATCGGCCAGACCTGCGGCAAGGCGGCGGCATAGTTGCTGGAATTGTTGACCTGTGCCCCCAGCATCAGGAACGGTCGTCCATCGACCATCAGGGCATGACGCCCCGCCCTGGTCACGATGCGCGGCACCGCATCGCTCTGCGCGGCGACCGGCGTCGCCAGCCCCAGCGCCATGACGGCCCATCCCATTGCACGGCGCATCGCAATCCCCTCCCCCGTCGGCGCTATGGCCGCGCCCTGCCGCTTCTGTGCACGGGGATGCGTGCCGTATCAACCGGCAGAGAGGTGTCGAAGAGTCTCAGCCCTTCTCCAAGGGCCTATTCCGACGCGGGTCAGGCGGCGTGCGACGCCGCTCCGACGACCGCCCGCGCATCGCGTGCCGCCTCGGTCCGCAGCGATCGTTGCGCCATCGCCGACCAAGCCGCTTCGGCGCGCAGGCAACGGTCGCGGACATTGGCCAGGTCCGACTCATCGGCCTGGTGACGGCAATCGGCGGCACGTTGCAGATACATTTCGGAGTCACGCATGACGGGGCCTTTCCGATGGAGAAATTGAGGGCAGGCAAAACGATCGAGGGGGCGGGATCAACCAACCCCGCCCCCTCGTCATCAATCAATCGACCGGCTGGAGATTGACCGCCGCCATCTTGCCGCGACGATCCTCTTCGAGTTCATAGCCGATGCGCTGGTTCTGCTGCAGCGTGATCATCCCGGCCCGCTCCACGGCGGAGACATGGACGAAGGCGTCGGTGCCGCCATTGTCCGGGGTGATGAAACCATAGCCCTTGTCGGCGTTGAAGAATTTGACGGTTCCGTTCTGGCTCATGATATTTCCTTCGTTAACGGGTCTGCCGGAGACCGGCGGGCCCAAGGGGCCTCGACAGCAGGGAAAGAAGAAAAAAGGCCGCAAAGCGCCGAAAACCGTCGATATGCGACTAAAGCGCTTATCAGATGGGGATCAGGCGGCCAGTTCGCAAGCACCCGCGCGGCGCAATGGCGGCGCGATGCGGCGATATTCGGCGGCAAGGCGCAATATGTCCTTGGTGGTGAAGATCGTGGGATCGTCGCGATCCGCCTCGCGCCAGTCGCCGATCTCGGCCATCCGCACCGGGCGCATCGCGACCAGGCCGACCCAGTGGGCGAGCAGCACGTCGAGTTCGCGAAAGCCGTTGGCGGTGACGCGCGCCCGCACGATCCGCCCCCCCTCGGTCATGTCCGAGAAACGCGTGGTCCAGAGCGGGGCGATACGCTCCTCCACCACGCGGATGCCGTTCATCAGGGCGCTGTGCGCGCGGTCCCGTTCCGCCTCGGACGGGATGGCAAGGCGGCTCAATGACGCCCCGCCCGGCGCCAGTACCAGCGTCGCAGCCAGCGGGTGACGAGGCGCGCGATCATGCGGTTCGCCCTTGCCGGACGGCGCGGACGTCGCGATCGGTGGGGCGGGACAGGCTGGTCATCACAAGGCTCCGACGCGACAAGCGGGAGCACGAGGTCTCTCAGCCGCCAGCGCTTGCGAAATTTCAAACCGGCGATGGCTACGGGTACCACGTCGCGCCGCTCGCGTCGCGCCATTTTTGTCGGAGGTTAAAGGGGTTAGCGCGCCGTTTCCCATAACCCTTATCCCATGATATTTTTTCGCGACACCAAAATGGCTTACGCGCGTTGTCCACTAGGATTTCCGCCCGTTTCGTAGCCACCCGTCCCCGATATCGGGGTAGCGGATTGCAGCGCAATGTGATGGACCATCCGAAACGGGGTTGAGAGGAGTCGGGACATTGGCGGATAACGGACGGGTTTCCATGTCGCGGCGCGGCGTGATCGTGGGGAGCGCAGCGACCGCGATGGCCGCCTCCGCGCCTGTCGAGGCTCAGGAGAAGAAGACGACCATGCCGCCCGATCCCGCCGCGATGAGCGTCACCATGAAGGTCAACGGCAAGCCGCGCACCCTGTCGCTCGATCCGCGCACCACGCTGCTCGACACGTTGCGCGAACATCTGCACCTGACCGGCACCAAGAAGGGCTGCGACCATGGCCAGTGCGGCGCGTGCACGGTCATCGTCAACGGGCAGCGGATCAACAGCTGCCTCTCGCTGGCGCTTCAGCATGAGGGCGACAGCATCACCACCATCGAGGGGCTGGGCACGCCCGAAAAGCTCCACCCGATGCAGGCCGCCTTCGTGCGGCACGACGGCTATCAATGCGGCTATTGCACGCCGGGGCAAATCTGCTCGGCGGTGGCGGTGCTGGACGAGATCAAGCGCGGCGTGCCCAGCCATGTCCAGGCCGACCTGACCGCCCGGCCCCAGGCCACCAACATGGAACTGCGCGAGCGGATGAGCGGCAATATCTGCCGCTGCGGGGCCTATTCCAACATCGCCGAGGCCATGGCCGAAGTCGCGGGAGGCAAGGCATGAAGGCTTTCACCTATGAGCGGGCCAAGGACCCCGTCGCCGCCGCCCGCGCCGCCGCCCGGCCCGGTGCCAAGTTCCTCGCGGGCGGAACCAACCTGCTCGACCTGATGAAGATCGAGGTGGAGACGCCGACCCATCTGATCGACGTTCAGGACCTGGGGCTCGACCGGATCGAGAAGACCAAGGAAGGTGGTCTGCGCATCGGGGCCTTCGCCACCAATACCGCGCTCGCCGCCGATGAGCGGGTGCGGCGCGATTACGGCGTCCTGTCGCGCGCGATCGTCGCGGGCGCGAGCGGCCAGTTGCGCAACAAGGCGACGACGGCGGGCAATCTGCTCCAGCGCACCCGCTGCCCCTACTTCTACGACACCAACATGGCCTGCAACAAGCGCAAGCCCGGCACCGGGTGCAGCGCGATCGGCGGCTATTCGCGCCAGTTGGCGGTCGTCGGGTCGAGCAACGACTGCATCGCCACCAACCCCAGCGACATGAACGTCGCGATGCGGGTGCTGGACGCGGTGGTCGAGACGGTGAACCCCGAAGGCCAGACCCGCGCCATCCCGATCGCGGACTTCCACCGCTTGCCGGGGAATACCCCGCATATCGAGACGACGCTGCAACCGGGCGAGTTGATCACCGCCGTCACCCTGCCCCGTCCGATCGGCGGCACGCATATCTATGAGAAGGTGCGCGACCGCGCCTCCTATGCCTTCGCGCTCGTCTCGGTGGCGGCGGTGGTGCAGAAGGACGGCACGGGCCGCGTCGCGCTGGGCGGCGTCGCGCAGAAGCCCTGGCGGGTCGAGGCGGCCGAGGCCGCGATGCCGCAGGGGGCCAAGGCGGTCACGGCGACGCTGCTCGCCGATGCCCGCCCGACCCAGGACAATGCCTATAAGGTGCCGCTCGTCGAACGGACGCTGGCGGCCGTCATCAGCCAGGCGAGGACCGCATGAAGTTCACAGAGCCGGCAGGCACCAACCCCATCGACCGCATGACCGTGGTCGGGCGCGCGCAGGACCGGATCGACGGCCCGCGAAAGACCAGCGGCACCGCGCCCTATGCCTATGAACATCATGCCGAGGCGCCCAACGCCGCCTATGGCTGGATCATCGGCGCGGCGATCGCCAAAGGGCGCATCCGTTCGATGAACCTCGACGATGCACGCGGCGCGCCGGGCGTGCTGGGCATCGTCACCGCCCAAGAGGCGGGCAAGCTGGGCAAGGGCAATTTCAACACAGTCAAGCTGCTCGGCGGGCCGGAGATCGACCATTATCATCAGGCGGTCGCCATCGTCGTCGCCGAGACCTTCGAGCAGGCGCGCGCCGCCGCCGGGCTGGTCCGCATCGACTATGAGCGTGTCAAGGGCCAATATGACCTGGCCGAAGCGCTGAAGACCGCTCCCCTGACCGGCGGCGACAGCGACGAGGGCAGCAAGGCCCCCGCCGCCGACCGCACCGGCAAATTCGAGACCGCCTTCGCAGCCGCGCCGGTGACGCTCGATGCGACCTACACCACCCCCGACCACAGCCATGCGATGATGGAGCCCTTCGCCTCGATCGCGTCATGGTACGGGGATCAGGTGACGGTGTGGACCTCGAACCAGATGATCGCCTGGGGGCGCGGCGATCTGGCAAAGACGCTGGGGCTGCCCAAGGAGAAGGTTCGACTGATCTCGCCCTATGTCGGCGGCGGGTTCGGGGGTAAGCTGTTCCTGCGGGCCGATGCGGTCATGGCGGCGCTCGGCGCGCGGGCGGTCGGACGGCCGGTGAAGGTCGCGATGCAGCGCCCCTTGATGGCGAACAACTCCACCCACCGGCCCGCCACGACCCAGCGCATCCGCATCGGCGCGGCCAAGGACGGCACGATCCAGGCCATCGCGCACGAAAGCGGCTCGGGCGATCAGCCCGGCGGCGGGCCGGAGACGGCGGTCAACCAGACCAAGCTGCTCTATGCCGGGCCTAACCGGCTGACCTCGATGCGGCTGGCGGTAATGAACCTGCCGGAGGGCAATGCGATGCGCGCGCCCGGCGAGGCGCCGGGCATGATGGCGCTGGAAATCGCGATGGACGAGATGGCCGAGAAGCTGGGGCTCGACCCGGTCGCCTTCCGCGTCAAGAACGACACGCAGGTCGATCCCGAAAAGCCCGACCGTCGCTTTTCACAGCGTCAGCTCGTCCGTTGCCTGGAGGAAGGCGCGCAGCGCTTCGGCTGGTCGCGGCGCAATGCCAAGCCGGCACAAGTGCGCGACGGACGCTGGCTGGTCGGCATGGGCGTCGCCTCCGCCTTTCGCAACCATATGAACATGAAGTCCGCCGCCCGCGTCACGCTGGGCAAGGACGGTCGGGTCGTGGTCGAAACCGACATGACCGATATCGGCACCGGCAGCTATACCATCGTCGCCCAGACCGCCGCCGAAATGATGGGCCTTCCGATGAGCGCGGTCGAGGTCCGGCTTGGCGACAGCGACTTTCCCGTCTCGGCGGGTTCGGGCGGCCAGTGGGGCGCGGCCAATGCGACGGCGGGCGTCTATGCGGCGTGCGTCAAGTTGCGTGAGGCTGTGGCGCAGCGGTTGGGGTTCAACTCCGCCGACCTGACCTTCGCGGACGGCAAGGTCACGGGGGGCAATCGCTCCGTGTCGCTCAAGGACGCGGCGGCGTCCGGCCCCCTATCGGCGGAGGACCGGATCGAGTTCGGCGATCTCGACAAGAGCTGGCAGCTATCCACCTTCGGCGCGCATTTCGTCGAGGTCGGGGTGGACGCCTATACCGGCGTGACCCGCCTTCGCCGGATGCTGGCGGTCTGCGCGGCGGGGCGTATCTTGAACCCCAAGGCGGCGCGCAGCCAGGTCATCGGCGCGATGACCATGGGCGTGGGATCGGCGCTGATGGAGGAACTGGCGGTCGACAAACGGTTCGGCTTCTTCGTGAACCACGACCTGGCGGGCTATGAAGTGCCGGTCCATGCCGACATTCCGCATCAGGAGGTGATCTTCCTGGAGGAAGCCGATGACAAGGCCAATCCGATGAAGGCCAAGGGCGTCGGCGAACTCGGCCTGTGCGGGGTCGGCGCGGCGATCGCCAATGCGGTCTATAACGCGACGGGCGTGCGCATCCGCGACTATCCGCTGACGCTGGAAAAGCATCTGGATCGCCTGCCCGTCGTGGCGTAACCCCGGCGAAGCTACCCTCACCTTCCCGCTCACCGCAGGTGGGTGGGAAGGGTGAGGGTGTCCTAAGCCCGCATCGCCGCCACCAAATCCCCGTGGCTCGGCAGGTCTGCAACCGCCCGCTCCCCGAAGAACTGGAGTTTGCGGAACAACCGCTCCGCCTCACCCGACACGGGCGACGACGACCGGCCGTCCTCATCGGCGAAACCCATGCCGTAGAGGATGTATTGATAGTTGAAATAGGCGAAGCTCTCGACATCCAGCGTGAAGTCGAACCGCCCCGGCGGCCTGTAGCGCCACTGCTCCAGCAGATCGCGCAGCCGGTCGGAGATCGATGCCGCATCGCCATTGTCCCGCCAGAAGGGCTCGTCCCGCCGGCTGAGACAGTAATGGAGCTTCAGGAAATCGGTGATCGTCTGATAGCGCGCCGTCATCAGCGCGTTGAACCTGGCGGCGGGTGCGGCGATGGGGCCGTGATGCGGGAAGAGTTCGGCCAGCATCGCCACCGCCGCTTCGATCAGGACGATGCCGGTCGACTCCAGCGGCTCCAGAAACCCACCGGCCAGCCCGATCGCGACGCAATTGCCGATCCAGGGCCGCCGCCGATAGCCGGGCTCGAAGGTCAGCAGACGTGGCTCGACCGCCTCCGGCTCGCGCCCCAGATAGGCGGCCAGCGTCCGCAGCGCGCGATCGTCGTCCATATGCGCGTCGGAATAGACCGTGCCGATCCCCCGCCCCTGCGCCAGCCCAATGTCCCAGGTCCACCCCGCCGGATGCGCGGTGGCGACGGTCATGGTGGGCAGGCCGTCCGCCGCCCCCTCATCATAGGGCAGACGACAGGCGAGCGCGCGGTTGGTGAACAGCTGATCCCGAACCGACACCAGTTCCTCGCCCAGCACACCGCCGATCAACTCGGCCCGCTGACCGGTGCAATCGACATAGAGGTCCGCCGTCAACGCGCCGTGCCGGTCGGTCAGCACATGGTCGATCGCACCGCCCTCGTCGCGCACCGCCCCGATCAACCGCCCATGCAGATGACGGACACCCAGGGTGACGCCATGCTCCGCCAGCAACTCGACCAGCCGGTGCGCGTCGAAATGATAGGCATAGCTCAGCGGCCCGTCGAAGGCCCCCTCACCCGCCTGTTTAGGCCCGCGCCCGGCGGCGGCGACGCGGTGCTGGATCGTCACCGCCTCGGCAAAGGGCGGGCGCGTGGCGGAATCCTGCGCCAGCCAATGCGCGACCAGGTCGATGCCGTCCGCCTGAAAGGGCGGCTCGAACGGATGCCAATAACGATGCCGCCCTTCGGATGACGGGGCGTGACGCCAGTCGTCGAACCTGATGCCCTGCTTGAAGGTCGCACCCGCCGCGCGGATGAAATGCGCTTCGTCGATCCCCAGAAAGCGTAACGTTTGCCGCATCGTCGGGAACGCCCCCTCGCCGACGCCGATCGTGCCGATCTCCGGCGCTTCGAGCAAAGTGATGGTCACGCCCGGCCGTCCGCCCAGATAACGGGCCAGATAGGCGGCGGTCAGCCAGCCCGCCGTCCCACCGCCCACGATCAGGATCGACCGGCCACCCTCTCCGCCCGCTTGCCCGTTCATCACGATCACATCCTCACGAACAGGTTGCGGAACCAGGGCGACCCGCCCCGCGTCGCCTGCCGCCAGTCCTCGCCCGTGTCGTCGGCGACGAAACCCCACGGACAGAACAGCTTGGGCCGTCCCGCCTTATAGGCCGAGACATGCCGCGTGACGAGGGTCAGGCCATGGACGAGCGCCGTCGCCACCAACAGCGCATCGCGCGTCGTCGCATAGCCGAGCCCGGCGGAGCGTCGCACCACATCGGCATCGACCGGCAGGATCCGCCCCTCGAACGCGGGCAGGACGCGGTCGGCGATCCAGTCGCCCCCAGCCGCCGCCCCTTTGCGCGAGGGCGGCCCTTCGTCCTGTAGGTCGAGCAGGGAGATCGCCGACAGGAACAGTTCGTGACGTGGCACCCCGCCTGCCCACTCGATCAATCCGGCATCCGCCGTGCCGCCGCGTGCGCCGCGCAACTCGGCCACCACCATGGCATCGAGCAGATACATCAGCGCGCCCGGTCCCAGTCGCGCGGCGACGCAGCCCCTTCGGCGAGCGACGCCTGATCATCCGCGAGCAGATCGACGATCGACTCGCTCTGTCCGGCGAGTTGCCGGAACGCGCCGATCCCGAGCAGCACATGGGTCGGCTTGCCCCGGTCGGTGATGAACACCGGCTCGATTCGCGCGAGCCGCTTGGCGCGGCTGACATCCTGGTTGAACTCGCGACTGGTGAGCGTCTTCATGGCACCTCCGGCCGGGTGAGAAGGCTGTGAATTATGTAGGTACGTACCTACCCTGTAGCATGCTGAACACGATTTGCCACGCGTGCCGGGAAATCGTGCGGGAGCCGCCGAAATCCGGTTGCAGGATCGGCGCGATTGCCCCGCTATCCGATGGTCACGCTCGTCCATAAGAGCGTGGTGGGGGGATCAGCATCAGATGAACGACGCCATCGACAGTTTCTGGCATAGCGCGAGCGGCATCCTGT
Source organism: Sphingomonas sp. GM_Shp_1 (assembly GCF_026540895.1). Taxonomy (GTDB): domain Bacteria; phylum Pseudomonadota; class Alphaproteobacteria; order Sphingomonadales; family Sphingomonadaceae; genus Sphingomonas. Next base: position 28,173 of record NZ_JALNUR010000028.1, read on the forward strand.
CGCCGCATGGGCCCGCCACCGCCGGAGCCGCGGCCAGCTATGCGCCGGGCGATTATAGCATCCATTTCTTCCTGCAATTGGCGGTGATCCTGTTCGCCTGCCGTATCGTCGGCTGGTTCGGACAGCGTTTCCTGGCGCAGCCGCCGGTGGTGGGCGAGATGATCGCGGGCGTGATCCTGGGCCCATCGCTGCTCGGGATGTTCTTCCCCGACCTTCAGGGTGCGCTGTTCCCCAAGGAGACACGCAACGTGCTTTATGCGGGCGCACAACTGGGGGTGGCGCTTTACATGTTCCTGGTCGGCCTGACCCTGCGGCTCGACCATTTCGCGTCCAAGGCGCGCTCCGCCTTGGCCGTGTCCGCGTCGGGGGTCATCGCGCCCTTCCTGATCGCGGTGGCGATCACCCCGATGCTGCTGACCGTGCCGGGACTGTTCGCGCCGGGGATCAGCCAGGCCAATGCGACATTGTTCCTGGGGGCGTGCATCGCGTTGACCGCCTTTCCGATGCTCGCGCGCATCATCAACGAGCGAGGGCTGGCCAATAGCCCGCTCGGGACCCTGTCGCTGGCGGCGGGCGCGTTCGACGATGCCGCGTCCTGGTGCGTGCTGGCGGTGGTGCTGGCGACCTTCGGCGGGGGCAGCGGGATCGCGATCCTGGCGATCGGCGGCGCGTTCCTCTATGTCGGCTTCCTCGTCCTGTTCGGCCGCCGCATCCTGGCGCCGCTGGGCCGCGCGGTGGAGGCGCGGGGCGAGATGAGCATGAACGTGCTCGCGATCACGCTGATGGCCTTCTGCACCTCTGCCTTCATCATGGACGCGATCGGCGTGCATGGCATTTTCGGCGGCTTCATCCTGGGCGTGTTCATGCCGCGCGGCCTGTTCGTCGCCGAGTTGAAGAAGAAGGTCGAGCCGCTGGCGGTCGTCCTGCTGCTGCCGATGTTCTTCACCTATTCGGGGCTGAACACGCGGATGGACATGGTCAATTCGGCCTCGCTGCTGGTGATCGCGCTCGGCATCCTGGCCGCATCGATCGCGGCGAAGTTCGGCGCCTGCTATCTGGCGGCGCGCATGTGCGGCGAGGACAACAGGACCGCGATGGGCATCGGCGCGCTGATGAACTCGCGGGGCCTGATGGAGCTCATCATCATCAATATCGGGCTGCAAAAGGGCATTATCGGCCCGACGCTCTTCTCGATGCTGGTGCTGATGGCGATCGTCACGACGATGATGGCCAGCCCGTTGTTCGAATATGTCTATGGCCGCAAGGCGCGGTTGATGGACGAGATGGAGACGATGAAGACCGTCTCGGCGTAAGGGATTGAGGGTTTTCACGCGAAGCCGCGATGTTGCGAAGAATGGCTCCTCAAGCATGCGCCCTCGCCCCTCTCTTGGGGGGAAAGGGTTGCGCAGACTAGGTCTTTGCGTGAGAAAAGGCCTAGTCGGAGTTGGGTGAGGGGTGTGCGCTCAAAGAGCGCGCGAGCCTTCGGCTCGCTCAACCCCTCACCCAAGCTGCGCTAGCCAGCATAGCTGGCAGGCTCCGCTAACCCTCTCCCCTGTCCAGGGGAGAGGGATTAGGGTGCCCTCGTGAATCCAGGCCCGTTTGACGAGTACCTCGCTTGCATATTGCGCCGAAGCGATCGTCGGCAAAGGCCTTACCCCCCCTCTGCCTAACGTGGCACAGGCCGAAAGCCCCCCACGCTCCGGGAACGCCGCCCATGAAAAAGGGCGACCGAAGCCGCCCTTTCCCATCCGCCGGCCCGAAACGACCGGCGAAGAACAGTCCGATCAGGCCGCCTTCTTGCGACGACGGCGCGAGGCCGCGATCAGGCCGCCGATGCCGGCGCCGAACAGGGTCAGCGTGGCGGGCTCGGGAACCGAGGTCGGGGCGGTGTTGAAGAACGACACATTGTCCAGCTCGAACGCGGTGTTGCCCGAAGCGAACTTGAGGCCGCCGATCTTCTGACCCGTCAGGCTGTCCAGCGTGTAGGTGACATACTGGTTGTACTTGGGGTCGTTATAATAGCTGCCCGGCGCATTCGCGCCCGGAGCCGCGAAGTCGAGGCCGGTGATGGTCTTCAGGACATTGCCCGCCAGGTCGAGCACCGACAGCGTGTTGTACGTGTCGGCCGAACCCCAATAGAGGCTGACGCCGTCAAAGCCCTGCTTGCCGGTCTTCAGCGTGGCTTCCTGGCCGCCATTGACCATCAGATACTGGGTCGTGTCGCCCAGCGGCTGGCTCCAGCCATTGGCCGAGCCGGTGACCAGCTGGCCACCCGTCAGGGAGAAGCCGTTGGGCAGGCTGTTGCCGTTGAAGTCGACCGTCACCGAGCCCGCGCGCGGGGTCTGGTCGCCCGCTACCGAGGTCAGCGTGTCCGCGCCCGCCGCCGTCGCGACCAGCGCACCGGCCACGACGCCCGCCACCGTGATCATCTTTGCGAAACCTGCCATCGTCGTTCTCCCTGTTATGCCGTCAAAAACCGATCCGGTTCGTGCCGGTGGAGGGTGAGAGGCTGTCGTTCCGCCACCCGATCACCGTTGATGCCGTTCCGATACGGATCATATCGGAACGGGGTACTCGAAAACTCAGGCCGCCTGCCGCCGACGCCGCCGGGCCACCCCGACAAGCCCCGCCAGACCCGCGCCGAACAAGGCGATCGACGCCGGTTCGGGCACCGAAGTGGGCGTCGCTCCGAAGAACGAGATGTCGTCCACTTCGAAGGCGAAACCCTGCGAATTGGGCGACGAGAAACGAAGGCCGCCGATCCGCTGACCCGTGGAGGGATCGAGCGTGTAGGTGACGTACCGGTTGTTGCTCGAAAACAGCCCGCCGGATACGTCCGTCCCGGTCAGCGTGCGGATCACCTGACCCACGGTGTCCAGGATATCCAACCGGTTCTCGTTGTCGATCGAACCCCAGTTCAGCGCGATGCCGCCATAGCCGAAATTCTTGTCGGCATTCAGCGTCGTCGTGGCGTTCGGCATCGTCACCAGGAACTTGGTATTGTCCCCGGCAGGCGACAGATAGGCCCAGTTGGACCCGCCCCAGGTCGACTCCGTTGCGATCTGGCCGCCCTGCAACGAGAAGCCGTTGGGCAGTCCGTTATTGAAATCGACCACCGTCGATCCCGCGGGCGGGGTCGCCTGCTTGCTATAGTCGTCATTGGCGACGGAGGTGACCGTTCCCGGCGCGGCCTGAGCCGACGTCGCACATGCGAACGCCCCAACGGCCGTCAACAGGAACATCTTTACCTTCGGCATCATCAACCCTTCGGAATTCAGAATGGAGCATGTCATATGCTGCTCTGCTACCAACTTATATCGTTGCGAGGATCATAATCGCACCCGGTAAAAATTCCGACAATATGCTGCATATTCATTAGTTTACTGGATTTTGTTCCAAGATAAGACAGGCATTCGGCGCACGGCGGCGGCCTTTACGCTATGTCAATGCGAATCGCGCGATAGGGATCGCGAACTGGAATCTGGCAGGAACGACACATGAAACGCCGCAAGCTCCTCGTCATAGCGGGCATTCTGCTCGTCCTGGTCATCCTGGCCTTCATCGCCTCAGCGCTGCTGCGGCGCCCTGCCGAAAAGCCCGCCGCCACGCCGGTCTTCGTCGAGCGCCCCACCCCCGCCGCCGATCCCACCGTGGCGCAGGCCGCCGCGAAGAAGGCGCCGACCGATGCCGCCGCGCAAAAGGAACTGGGCGACGCGCTGCTCGCCAAGCGCCGCTTCGACGAGGCCGCCACCGCCTATCGCGCATCGCTGGCGATCAATCCCAACCAGTCGACCGCCTGGTCGGCGCTGGGCGAAACGCTGATGCAGACCACCAAGTCCAATGGCGTCGGCCTGCCGACCGAAGCCGCCGAGGCGTTCCGCAAGGCGCTGGCGCTCGATCCGCGTGACGCGCGGGCGCGCTTCTATTTCGCGATGGAGAAGGATTTCAAAGGCCAGCATGACGAGGCCATGGGCGAATGGTTGCAATTGCTGCGCGAGGTTCCGGCGGGCTCGGATGCTGACGAGGCGATCCGCACCACCCTGGCGGCGTCGATCAAGCGCAATATCCAATTGATCCGCCAGGCCGCCGACGAAGCGGGCCGGGTCCAGCCCCGGTATAAATCGGCCAACTGACCTACGGCGTTTCCAATCCGAAAGGGCGCGGACGGCCAGGGCGGTCCGCGCCCTTTTTCATGCCTTGGCCCCCGTGCCCATCCCCACCAGCTATGTGAGCGTTACATTCCCATCGACTCCGGGGAGGACGCGCCGATCACCGCCGCATCATAACCCAAAGCAAACACATCATTTTATCGTTGTTTAATCCGCGCCATTGGCACAGATTGCCGACAAGCGGAGGCGGACACCGTCCCGTTGGCGTGGCAGGACGAGCCCAGCATCGACCCGGTGTGACGGCCTTTCCTCCATAAGAAAATGATAGCGCTACTATAGGAGGGGTTATGCTGAAACGCTTTGGGTTCGCCTTGTTGACATCGGCCAGTCTGATGGCGGGGGCCAGCGCCGCCCATGCCCAATCGCTGACCGTCACGCCCGCCGAAACGCTGGAAACGCAAGGGCTGACCGTCATGGTCGACCAGAGCCAGTTCAGCCCGATCTTCTTCGACGAGAAGAATGCGGGCATCCAGATCGTCCTGCATGGCGAGCGGATCGCCACCGACGGCGCGGTGCGCCTGAACCCCACGCCCGAGCAATGGGACCCCGTCCCCGCCTTTGTCAGCCGGACGCGCGGTGGCGAGGCCAATCAGGTGATCGTCCGCTCCACCTATAAGGACCAGGGCCTCGCCTACCGCGTCAAGGTGACGGCGGAGGGCGACGGTTTCCGCATCGCGGTCGACTTGGACCAGCCGCTGCCCGCCGCGCTGGCGGGCAAGGCGGGGTTCAATCTGGATTTCCTGCCGACCAGCTATTTCGGCAAGACCTATCTGATGGACACCGCCCCCGGCCTGTTCCCGCGCCATGCGACCGGGCCGATGGCGAAGAACGGATCGGGCGATCCCATGCCGCTGGCCTCGGGTGGCAAGTCGATTACCCTGTCGCCCGAAGACCCGCTGACCCGCGTCACCATCACCTCGGAGGCGGGCGCTCTGGAGCTGTATGACGCGCGCAGCCGGGCACAGAATGGCTGGTTCGTCGTCCGCTCGCTGATCGCGCCGGGTGCGAAGGAAAATGCGGTCGTCTGGCACGTCCGCCCCAATGTCGTGAAGGACTGGGTCCGCGCGCCGGTCGTCTCGTTCAACCAGGCGGGCTATACGCCGGGCCGGTTGAAGATCGCGCTGATCGAAACCGATCCCCATGGCACGGCCCCGGGCGAGGCGGAGCTGGTCAAGCTCGCCGCCGACGGTACCCGCCAGTCCGTCTTTCGCGCGGCGGTCACCCCGCGTGGCCGGTGGCTGCGCTATGACTATGCCGCCTTCGACTTCTCGCAAGTGCGCGATCCCGGCATCTACGCCATCGCCTATGGCGGCAAGGTGACAAACCCCTTCCGCATCGCCGCCGATGCCTATGACCGGATCTGGCAAACCTCGCTCGACACCTTCATCGCCGAGCAGATGGATCATGTCGGCATTCGCGAGCAGTACCGCGTCTGGTCCGCACCCAGCCATCTCGACGATGCACGCCAAGCCCCGCCCAACCATGTCCATTTCGACGGATACCGGATGGGGCCGAACCTCGACTCCCCCTTCAAGCCCGGCGAGCATATTCCCGGGCTGAACGTCGGCGGCTTCCAAGATGCGGGCGATTACGACATCCAGACGCCGCAGAACGCCGCCGTGGTCCGCGATCTGGTCTGGGGTCGCGAACTCTACGGCCTCGACTGGGACGAGACGACGGTGGACGAAGCCGCCCGCGCGGTCGAAATCCGCAAGCCCGACGGCAAGCAGGATGCGATCCAGCAGATCCGCCACGGGGTCCTGCAACTGCTCGCCCAGTACAAGGTGTTCGGCCACGCGATCGTCGGCATCATCGATCCGGTCCAGCGCCAATATGCCCATCTGGGCGACGCCGGATCGCAGACCGACAATCTGACCTATGACGCCTCGCTGGGCGTGTCGGAGCGGAGCGGCGGGTCGTCGGGGGCTCAGGACGATCGCTGGGCCTTCACCACCGACCTGCCCGCCAACAACCTCGCGGTTGCGGGCGCTCTCGCAGCGGCTTCCCGCGCGCTGGCCGACAGCGACCCGACCATGGCGGCGGAGGCCTGGGACGCGGCCAAGGTGCTGTGGGGCCGGTTCCAGAAGGGGCCGATCAAGTCGGGCGACGGACGCGACGACTCCGGCACGCCCTGGTCGGCGGACGGCGCCAATGTCGGTGCGACGGTCGAAATGCTGATCACCGGCAAGGGCGACCGCGTCTATGCCGATCGCCTGCGCAAGCTGATGCCGGTGATCGCTAAGAACTTCGCCTGGGTCGGGGCCCCTGCCGTCCGCGCCATTCCCTTCATGGACGCCAAATATCGCGCCGCCCTCGTACCGCTGGTCCGCCAGGCCAAGGCGAAGATGGACGCGGAGGCCGCCAAGAACCCCTTCGGCGTGCCGATCGCCGAGGGAAGCTGGGCCGGATCGCATCAGGTGGTCGAGTTCGGATCGACCGCCTTCCTGATGCACAAGGCGTTCCCGGAGATCATCGGCACCGACTATACGCTGAACGCCATCGACTATGTGCTGGGGCGGCACCCGGCCAACAATCTGTCGCTGGTCTCGACGGTCGGCGCCGCGTCGAAGCTGATCGGCTATGGCCACAACCGCGCGGATTACGGCTTCATCCCCGGCGGGCTCGTGCCCGGCGTGCTGATCGTAAAGCCGGACTTCCCGGAGCTGAAGACCGACTGGCCGTTCCTGTGGTTCGAGAACGAATATACGGTCGCGACCACCTCGGCCTATATCCTCGCCGCCAATGCCGCGATCGAGGCGACGAAGGAAACGCGTTGAGCGATCGTTGAGCCAAGCCCCTCCCCTTCCGGGGAGGGGCAGAGTGGCCGGCCTCAATAATCGAAGCGCAGGGTCGCCAGGATGCTGCGCGGCGCGGCGTAGAAGGCCTGGCCGTATTTCAGCGTCCCCAGATATTTGGCATTGGTGACGTTGCGCAGGTTCACGCTGGCGCGGACATGGTCGATCACCCGGATGCTGCCCAGCAGGTCCAGCGTGGCATAGGCGTCCTGCACCACCGGGATCGCCTGCCCCGCCGCCGTCACCGCGCCGCTGTCGTTGCTGATCCGGCTCTGATAGCGGAACTGGCCGCCCAGCTTCAGGTCGTTCCATTGCGCGATGCTATAGGTCGCGGCGAGCTTGAACGTATCGCGCGGAATGAAGGGACGCGTGCGGGCGCCGTCGCCGTCCTCGACCTGAAGATGGGTGAAGCCGCCCGACAACAACCAGCGATCGGTCATCCGACCCGCCACCTCGACCTCGAACCCCTTCGAGACGCTGTCCTGCCCGACATAATAATTGACGCCGACCGGCCCGTTGGTGCCGTCGAACGCGCCTGCGTAAAGCGCCAACCCCTTCTGCTCCGCTCGGAACAGCGCCGCCGAGCCATAGAGCCGACCGCCCAGCCACTCGCCCTTCAACCCGGCCTCGATGCTCGATCCGCGCGCGGGGTCCAGGCGGGTGTTGGTGATGTCGACCTGGCTCTGCGGATTGAAGATGCCGGTATAGCTGGCATAGGCGGTGACGTGATCGGTCAGGTCGTACAGCGCGCCCAGATAGGGCGTGACGCGGCTGTTCCGCCGGGTCTGGTCGACGCCGTAGGAATCGCCCGAACTGCGTAGCCAGATCGCGGTCGCGCCGACCACGCCCTTCAGCCGATCGGTCAGGTTCAAGTGCATCGCACCGTAAGCGCGGGTCAGCCGATCCTGCGTATCCGCCTGCTGGATCATCGGGTCATATCCCACCTGCGGCGCGCGGAAATTGGGCAGGTTGCGGATATCACCATAGTCGATGAAGGCCTGCCCGTTCCCCGCATATTGCTCGCCATCGGAACGGCCGGTCGAGACACCGAACGCCAATTGATGATCGCGCCCGAACAGCGAGACACCGCCCGAAGCGTAACCGTCGAACAGCAACTGGTCGTAGTTCGAATCGTAGCGCCCGGTCTGCCCCTGCATGCCCAGTCCGGTCGTTCGGTCGGGCAGACCGAAGGCATAGAGCAGCCGCGCGCTTTCTTCCCAATGCCGATAGGTGACGACGCCGCGCACCGCCCAGTCGCCGAACGGCTTCCACGCCAGTTCGCCGAACGCGGTCTGGTCGAGGACATTCCAATAGGTCCAGTCCGCCGAGGTCGAGGCCGAACGCGCATAATCGATCCGCGTCCCGTCGCTATAGGTCAGCGGCAACGCCCCCCAGAGCACCCCGCGCGAGCGATTGTCCTGCCGCGAATAGCCGACCGTCGCCGTCAGCGCGGGCGTTACGTCCCAGGCCAGCAGCCCGGCCACCACGTCGCGATTGACGTGATTATAGTCCAGATAGCTGTCCCGCTCCTCATGCGCGCCGACCGTGCGCATCCGAAGCGACCCGTCGCCGGTCAGCGGACCGGAGACGTCGCCCTCCAGCCGCCACATGCCGAACGAGCCGAGATAGGCCGAGCCATTGGCCTGGAAGCTCTTGGTCGGGCGCTTGCGCAGGAAGTTGATCGTCGCGGACGGATTGCCGACACCGGTCATGATGGCGTTCGCACCACGCACCGCCTCGACCCGGTCGAACAGGATCGTGTCGAGATCGCCCGTCTGGATGTTGTAGAACATCGGCAGGCCGATGCCGTCGACCTGGAAATTGGTGATGTCGAACCCGCGCGAGTTGAACTCGGTCCGGTCGGTCTCGGTCCGCTCGACATTGATGCCGACCGTCTGGGTCAGCAGGTCCTGGACATTGGTCAGTGCGAAGTCGTCGATCCGCTGGCGGTCGATCACCGTCACCGATTGCGGCGTCTCGCGCAGCGACAGCGCCAGCCCGGTCGGCGACGCGCTTTCCTGATCCCCCGCCAGGGCCGCGCGGGCACCCGTGACGATCACGTCGTCGGCGCGCTGGGGATCGGCGGCGGGCGCCGTCTCGGCGGCAAGGGCCGGTCTACCCCAGACCAGCGATGCGACGCCCACCGACAGGGCCGCGATCAGCCTGCGCTTCATAATTCCTCCGAGGAAACAGGATACCCGTCCGGGCATATTCGCCCTGCCCCTAGTAAGAAGACTAATGATAATCAATCGCATAATTCGCCAAACATTTGGGAAACGATGACATTTTCATCATGATAAAAGGGCGATATTGACTGCCTAGGCAATCATTGCCATGGCAGCGAAATGACCTCGAATATGCCCGACTCCTACGACCCCGAATGCTCGGTGGGCTATCTGACCAAGCGGGTGTTCCAGCTTGCCCGTATCGGCATGGAACCGATCTTCGCCGATGAGGAGGTCACCCATGTCCAGTGGAGCGCGATGATGGCGCTGCATCACGGCGTGGGTGGCACCGCGGCCGAGCTGTCGCGCCACCTGTGCCACGACACCGGGGCAACGACCCGGATCCTCGACACGCTGGAGGAGCGCGGCCTGATCGAACGCTCGCGCAGCACGACGGATCGTCGCGTGGTGCGGCTGTCGCTGACCGATCGGGGGCGGATCGTCACCGATCGGTGCAAGGCCAAGGTGCTCGCCCATTGGGACGAATGGCTCGCCGACTGGTCGGGCGAGGATGTCGCGCGCTTCGTCGGATATCTGGTCCGCCTGCGCAACAAGCTGGAGACGGTGGCATGAAGCGGTTCGCATTTCTGACCGGGTTGCTGCTCGCGGGCTGCTCGGTGCCCCAGGCGCATCCCGCCGTGACGCAAACCCCGCCGGAAAGGCTTGGCCTGGGGACCGCGCAGGCGCCGCTGGTCGCCGCCGATTGGTGGCGGGGGCTGGGCGATCCGCAACTCGACCGGATCGTCGGCGACGCCCTGTCGGGCAATCCCTCGCTCGACGTCGCGCTCGCGCGGCTGCGGCAGGCGGAGTCGGTTCTCGCCACCCGCCGTGCCGATAACGGCCCCTCGGTCTCGCTCGACGCGCAGGAGCAATATAGCCGGATTTCGGGCCGCTACACGATCCCGCCGCCCTTTGCGGGCACGACCCAGTGGCTGGGTCAGGCACAGGCCAATCTGAATTGGACGATCGACCTGTTCGGGCGACAGGCGGCGGCGATCGCGGCGGCGCGCGCCTCCACCCGCGCGGCGGCGCTGGACGTGACGGCGGCACGCCTCGCGCTGGCCGGATCGGTCGCGCAGACCTATGTCGAACTGGCCCGGGCCGAGCGGCAGGCGGCGATCGCTCGCCAGACGATCGATACCCGCACCCGCTCGCTCGCGCTCATCCAGTCGCGCATCCGCCACCAACTCGCCAGCCAGCTCGATGCGTCGAGCGGCCAGACATTGCTCGCCCAGGCGCGGGTCGCCCTGGCGCGGGCGGAGGCGCAGGCGGCGCTCTCACGCAACGCGCTGGCGGCGCTGGCCGGGCGCGGGCTGGACTATCCGGCGACGATCGCGCCGACGCGGATCACCTTCGATACCGCGCTGCCCATGCCCGCGACGGTGCCCGCCGATCTTTTGTCGCGGCGGCCCGATATCGCCGCGTCGCTTGCCCGGATAGACGCGGCCAGCGCCGGACAGGAGGTCGCGCGCAAGGCGTTCCTGCCCAATATCAACCTGATGGCGCTGGCGGGCTTCCAGGCGGTCGGCCTGGGCAATCTGTTTACCGCCGATGCGGGAACGGCGGGCGCCGGCCCGGCCATCCATCTGCCGATCTTCGACAGCGGGCGGCTCCGTGCCGGACTGGCCGGGGCGACCGCCGCACTCGATCTGGCGACCGCCGACTATAATGACCGCATCGTCAGCGCGGTACGCGAGGCCGCCGATGCGGTGACGCGCAGCACGACGCTGGCGACCGAGCGTGCCCGCCAGCGCGAGGTCGTGCGCGGCCTGTCCGAGACCCGCCGTCTCAATGCGATCCGGGTGTCGAGCGGGCTGCAATCGCAACTCGGCCTGATCGACCCCGACATCCGCCAGTTGGAGGCCGACCAGGCCGACGCCAATCTCGCCGCCGATGCGGTCCAGGCGCGCATCGCGCTGGCCGTCGCCCTGGGCGGTGGTTTC
>NZ_JALNUR010000029.1 GCF_026540895.1 Sphingomonas sp. GM_Shp_1
CAGTTCGTGGCCTAACCCTCCCCCATCCCAGTTGTGGGCGAACGATGCCCCGCATCGTTCAGGCCATGCCGAGGGCATGACCAACCCACAACTCGCCTGCGGGAGGGGAGCGGCCAGATGCGAGGTAATTGGCTCCATCAAACCCCCTCCCCCACCAAATCCCCACCGCGCCGCAGCAGATACACATCCATGATCCACCCATGGACCCGCCGAAGCTCGGCCCGGCGCGCGACGATACGCTCGGCGACATCCCCCAGCCGCCCGACCTCGATTGCCTGCTGTGCCATCCCCAGATACGCCCCCCACCAGATCGCCGCATCCGGCTGGTCCAGCGTCGTGAAGGCACAGCCTCCGTCGAGCATCACCGCGACGCTGTCCGCACCCTCGGGCCAGCCGCCCTCGCGCAACCGTCGTCCGGTCGTCACCATCACCGGCGCACCCACCGCGTTGAACGGAATGGCATGGGCCGCGCAGAGCAGTTGCAGGCTGGTGATCCCCGGCACCACCGTCACCCGCTCGACCGCAATCAGCCGCCGGGCGATGCGGATCGTACTGTCGTAGAGCGACGGATCGCCCCAGACGAGCAGCGCCACCCTTCCTCCAACCGGCAGCGCCCGCGCGATCTCCGCCGCCCAGCATTCGGCGATCGCGTCATGCCAGCGCTCGACCGTGTCGAGATAATCGCCTTCGGCCGCGCGTATCGGCAGGTCGAACTCCACCACCCGCGTCGCCGCTCCCGCCAGCACCTGTGCGCAGATGTCACGGCGCAGGTCGATCAACTCGGCCTTGTCTTCTTTACGCGGCAGCAGGATCAGATCGGCGGCGCGCATCGCGGCCTCGGCGGCGCGGGTCAGGTGGTCGGGGTTGCCCGTGCCGATGCCGATCAGGTCGAGATGGATCACATATCCTCCATCAGCGGGCCATAAAGGATCAGCGCCGCCTTGTCCGACACGCCCTCCGCCAGCCGTGCCGCGAGGTCACCCACGGTCGAACGGGTCAGCCGCTGGTCGGGGCAGCCGACATGCTCAGCCATCAGCGCGGGGGTCTCGGGCGACAGGCCGTGCGCGACCAACGCCTCGGCCAGCGCGGGGAAGGTCCGCTTGGGCATGAACACCACGGTGGTCGCGCCCGCATCGGCCAGCGCGGCCATGTTGCGGTCGGCGGGCAGCGCGCCGGTCACGTCATGGCCGGTCACGAACTGCACCCGCCGCGCCTCCGCCCGCCGGGTCAGCGGCAGCCCCGCCACCGCCGCCGCCGCGCTCGCCGCGCTGACGCCGGGGACGATCTCGAAGGGGATGCCCGCCGCCTTGAGCGCGAGAATCTCTTCCTCCAGCCGCCCGAAAATGCCGGGATCGCCGGACTTCAGCCGCACCACCCGCTTTCCGCTGAGCGCATGATCGACCAGCAGCCGGTCGATCTCGCCCTGCTTCGGCGAAGCCCGCCCAGCACGCTTGCCGACCGCGATCAACTCGGCATCGGCGCGGGCATGGCTCAGCATCGGCCCGGCGGCAAGGTCGTCGAACAGCACGACATCCGCCTCGCCCAGACAGCGCACCGCCTTCAGCGTCAGCAGCTCGGGGTCACCCGGCCCCGCGCCGACAAGGGACACAAACCCCTTCACCACCAGCGCGCCACCAGATGGAAGAAGGTGCCGGTGACATGCCCGCGCCGCGATCCGGTTTCGGGCACGGCGTCGCCTTGCGCATCCACGACATGGGCAAGCGGCGCATCCGGCTGTTCGAGGACGGTCGAGTAATGAAACTCATGCCCGCCCAGAACCGCCCCCTCGGGCATCCCCGCCACGTCGCCAAGCAACGTCGCGCGGCGATAGCCCAGATGCATTTTGCGCTTGGCATAGCTGGTGACAAGGCCAAGCAGCCCCGCCATGCGGTGGCTCACCCCCTCCGCATCGACCAGCGCCTCGCCCAGCGCCATATAGCCGCCGCACTCGCCATGGACCGGCTTCGTGGCGGCATGGGCAGCGAGCCCCGCACGGAACCGCTCCGCCGCCGCCAACCGCCCGGCATGGAGTTCGGGATAGCCGCCGGGCAACCAGACCAGATCGGCCGATGCATCCGGTGCCTCGTCGGCGAGCGGCGAGAAGGGCAATATCTCCGCCCCCCCGGCGCGCCAGCCCTCCAGCATATGCGGATAGACGAAGGAAAAGGCCGCATCCTGCGCCAGCGCGATCCGCTGCGCGGGCGGTGGCGGTAGGGTGCCGGACGACGCCGCCAAGGGCCCGGCATAGGCCGCCGCGCGCACCGCCTCCAGATCGACATGCGCCGCCAGGAACGCGGCATAGTCGCCGATCAGCCGGTCGAGTTCGGGATGCTCGACCGCCTGCACCAGCCCCAGATGCCGCTCGGGCAGAACCAGATCGCCGCGCCGGGGCAGCGCGCCGAAGACCGGCAGGCCGATCTCCTCGAAGCCGAGTTTCGCCAGCCGCTCGTGACGCGGGCTCGCCACGCGGTTGAGGATCACGCCCGCTACGCGCAGATCCGGGTCATAGCGCGCGAAGCCGAGTGCGGTCGCCGCCGCCGACTGGGCCTGGCCCGACACGTCGATGACCAGGATGACCGGCCAGCCCATGCGCCTGGCCGTCTCCGCGCTGCTCCCCATGCCGGTCGCGCCGGGTTTGGCGACGCCATCGAACAGCCCCATCGAGCCTTCCGCCAGCACGAGGTCCGCATCCGCCCCGCGCCGGCCCAGCGTGTCGAGCAGCATCGCCGGCATCGCCCAGCCATCGAGGTTGAACGAGGCGCGCCCACAGGCCGCGCGGTGAAAGGCGGGGTCGATATAGTCCGGGCCGCTCTTGAACGGCTGTACGCGCAGACCCGCATCGCGGAACGCGCGCAACAGGCCCAGCATCACCGTCGTCTTGCCGGTGCCCGAGGCGGGCGCGGCGATCATCAAGCCCGGAGTCATTCGACGCTGTTCCCGGGACGATAACGGCGGTCATAGCCTTCCGCATATAATCGGCTCTCGGCAAAATCGCTTTGGGAGAGGACGCGGCCGACCAGGATCAGCGCGGTCCGCTCCGGGCCGTCGGCGGCGGCGTCCTTGATGGTGGACAGCGTCGCGCGGACGATCCGCTGCTCGGGCCAGCTCGCGCGCCAGACGATCGCGACCGGGCAGTCCGCCCCGTAATGCGGGGTCAGGTCGGCGACGACCTTGGCCAGATTGTGGATCGACAGATGGATGGCCAGCGTCGCGCCGGTCGCGGCAAAGGCGGAAAGCGACTCTCCCTCCGGCATGGCGCTGGCGCGGCCGGGGGTGCGGGTCAGGACCACCGACTGAGCGATGCCGGGCAGGGTCAGTTCGCTCTCCAACACCGCCGCCGCCGCCGCGAAGGACGGCACGCCCGGCGTCACCGAGACGGGAATGCCGAGTTCGCGCAGGCGCCGCACCTGCTCGCCCATCGCCGACCAGACCGACAGGTCGCCCGAATGGAGCCGGGCGACGTCCTGTCCCCTGGCGTGGGCGTCCGAAATTTCGGCCATGATCTCGTCGAGCGTCATCGGCGCGGTGTTCACGATCCTGGCACCCGGCGGGCAATGGGCGAGCACCGCTTCCGGCACCAGCGATCCGGCATAGAGGCAGACCGGGCAGGCCGCGATCAGGTCGCGCCCGCGCAGGGTCAGCAGGTCGGGGGCGCCGGGTCCGGCGCCGATGAAATGGACGGTCATAATCTAAGTCCCTGGGCGATGGCGCAGGTCGCCATGCAGTCGGAGGAAATCTGGCGCGTAACGACGATCCGCGCGCCCGGCCCGGCGGCGGCGAGCGCGACGGCTTCGGCGACACTGCCGACGCCGCGATGGGTCAGGCTGGGGTCGGATTGGGTCGGCGTGGCGATGCCGTTCAGTTGGGCGGGCGGAACGGGCAGAACGGACAGCCCCTCCCCTCGCGCGAAACCGGCGATCAGCGCGGCCCGATCCTCCGGCACGGCGAGGCCATCGGGCCGGACGCCCGTCGCGGCCAGCGCGTCGCGGAAGGACTCAGGTGTCGCCCCCGCCCGGCATCCGAAACCGGCGATCACCATGCGACCCGCCATTGCACGATGGGGTAGCTCGCCTTCCACCCGCGCTTGGTGCCCAGCGGCCGCGCGCGCGCCAGTTCGATGCGCAGCAATTCTCCGCCAAAGCGCGAATGGCACTGGGCCAGCAGCGCCTCGGTCTCCAGCGTTACACCGTGCGCGACGAGCCGACAATGCGGCAGGGTGCGCAGCGCGTCCACCAGTTGCGGCGACAGGCCACCGCCGACGAACACCGCATCCGGCTGCGGCCGGTCGACGAGGCTCGTGACGGCATCGCCCTCGACCAGTTCCAGTCGCTCCATGCCCAGCCGAGCGGCATTGGCGGCGGCGCGGGCGAGGCGGTCCGGGTCACGCTCGAACCCGACCGCGCGGGTCGTGGTGTCGCTCAGCAGCCATTCGATCGCGACCGATCCCGATCCCGTGCCGATGTCCCACAGCAACTCTCCGGGTCGCGGGGCCAGCGCCGACAGCGCCAGCGCGCGGACGGGGCGCTTGGTGATCTGTCCGTCATGATCGAACCAGTCATCGTCCAGACCGCTCACACGGGGGAGGACGCGGCCCCCTCCCGCAGGTTCGATGGCGACCGCCACGGGATGCGCGATGTCGGTCCAGTCGAGCGCCGCCGCCGGGCACGACCGCACCCGCTCGCGCGGGCCGCCCAGCGCCTCCAGCACCGTGAGGGCGCTGTCGCCGAACCCCTGCTCGGCCAGCCACGCCGCCAGCCCGGTCACCGACGCCCCGTCGCGCATCAGCGCCAGCACCCGCCGCCCCGGTGCCAGATGCGGGCGCAGGGTTTCGACGGGACGGGCGTGAAGCCCGACGCTCTGGATGGTCTCGACCGGCCAGCCCAGCCGCGCCGCCGCCAGCGACAGGGTGGAGGGCGCGGGGTATGCGACCCACTCGCCCAGCTCCAGATGACGGGTCACGACCGAGCCCGCCCCGAACCAGAAGGGATCGCCCGAGGCGAGCATCACCACCCGCTGCCCCCGCCGCTCCAGCAGCATCGGCACGCCATCGGCAAAGGGCACAGGCCAGACGATGTGCTCGCCCCTACCCTGCCCGGCCAGCAGCGACAGGTGACGGGGCGCGCCCATCACGCTATCGGCGGCCTGGATCGCGGCGCGGGCGGGGGCGATCAGGCCGTCCCAGCCATACTCGCCGATCCCGACGATCGTCAGCCAGGGTTCGGAGTCAGCCATGCGCCATATCCTTCTGCTCGGCGGCACGACCGAGGCGAGCGCGCTGGCCACCGCGCTGGCGGCACGCGGCGAGCGCGCGGTGCTGAGCTATGCGG
Organism: Sphingomonas sp. GM_Shp_1; assembly: GCF_026540895.1. Classification (GTDB taxonomy): domain Bacteria; phylum Pseudomonadota; class Alphaproteobacteria; order Sphingomonadales; family Sphingomonadaceae; genus Sphingomonas. The sequence goes on from NZ_JALNUR010000029.1 coordinate 5,328, forward strand.
GCCGCACCGACCATCCGCGCGCCCAGGCCATTCCGATGCGGGTGGGCGGGTTTGGCGGTGTCGAGGGACTGGCGGATTACCTGACCCGCGAAGGTGTGACCCATCTGGTCGACGCCACCCATCCCTTCGCCGCGCGGATCAGCGCCAACGCCATCGCCGCGGCGGAACTGGCCGGTGTGCCGCTCCTCGCGCTGACGCGCCCCGCCTGGGAGCAGGGTCCCGGCGACCGCTGGATTCATGTTGCCGATACGATGGAGGCGGTCGCCGTACTCGGCGCCGAACCCAAGCGCGTCTTCCTGGCGCTCGGCCGCCAGACCATCGGCGACTTCGCTTATGCTGCGCAGCATTTCTACCTGCTGCGCTTCGTCGACGCCGCCCAGCCGCCCGCTTTGCCACACCACCATCTGGTGGTGGATCGCGGCCCCTTCACGCTGGCGGGGGAATTGGCGCTGCTGCGCGAACAGCGGATTGCGGTGATCGTGGCCAAGAATGCGGGTGGCGCCGGCGCGCGGGCCAAGCTGGACGCCGCGCGCGAACTCGGGCTGCCGGTCGTGATGATCGACCGGCCCTTCATTCCACTCCGCCCGCAGGCGGACAGCGTCGCGGCTGTACTCGACTGGCTGGATCACGGCGTCGTCCGGGGGGTGTAGAGGATCGGCTGGCCAGCATGGGGCACGATCCGCGTACGGCTGGACCCGATGATCACAACGGTGCGCATATCGGCCATCTCGCCACGCGCTTGCCGAAGCGGCACGATGCGCAGATGCTCCTCGGGTGTGGAGACGGCGCGGGCGAACAGCACCGGGCGCGCGTCGCCGCAAACTTCCCGCAACAGCGCGAAGGCCGCGTCCAGCGCATCGGGCCGCGCCTTCGACCGGGGATTGTAGAGCGCGATGGCGAAATCCGCCTCCGCCGCCAGCGCCAGCCGCCGCTCGATCAGCGCCCGCGGCTTGAGGTTGTCCGACAGGTTGATCGCGCAGAAATCATGGCCCAGCGGTGCGCCTGCCCGTGCGCTCGCCGCCAGCATCGCGGTGATGCCGGGCAGGACGCGGATGTCGAGATCGTGCCAGCGCGCGGGGTCTTCCTCCACCCGCTCGAAGATCGCCGCCGCCATCGCGAACACCCCCGGATCGCCCGAGGAAACGACGACCACGCGCCCGCCCGCCTCCGCCATCTCCAGCGCGTGCAGCGCCCGGTCGCGCTCGACCCGGTTGTCGCTGGCATGACGGGTCAGACCCGGCCGCTCAGGCACCCGCGCGACGTAAGGAATGTAGCCGACGACATCGGTCGCCTCGGCCAGCGCCGCCGACACCTCGGGCGTGACCATCGCGTCCGCCCCCGGCCCCAGCCCCGCGACGATCAGCCAGCCACTCATGGCCGCCGCCCTTCCCCGTGGATCAGCGCGATGGAGAAATAGGGGGCGGGCGCATCCTCTACTTCGGAGAGGCGGCGCACCCGCTCCCCGGCCTGGGCGGCATGTTCGACCAGCCACGCCTGCTCCGTCCGCCCCGCCGCCGCGATGGCGCGGCGCAGCTTGGGCAGATGGCGGCCGATCTTCATGACGACCAGCGCATCGGTCTCTGCGATGCGGCGGGTCAGCTCCGCTTCGGGCAGGGTCGCCATCGCGACGGTCAGGACATCGTCGCCCCAGGTGATCGGCGCGCCGCTGGCGGTCCAGGCGCCCGACATGCCGGTGATGCCCGGCACCACCGCGACGGGGGCGTGGGTCCGCAACCGGCTGTGCAGGTGCATGAACGATCCGTAGAAGAACGGATCGCCCTCGCACAGCACCACCACATCCTCGCCACCCCGCACCAGCGACAGGATATGCGCGGTGCATGTCGCATAAAAGGCCGACAGGTATTCGTTATAGCGCGGATCGGTGAAGGCGATCTCGGTCGTGACCGGATAGTCCATCGGATATTCGACCACATCGTCGCGCAGCATCCCCTCGACGATGGTGCGCGCATGGCCGCGCCGCCCGGCCTTTCGGAAATAGGCGACATGCCGCGCCCCGCGCACCAGCCGGTCGGCGCGGACGCTCATCAGGTCCGCCGCGCCCGGCCCCAGCCCGACGCCGTGAACGGTCCCCGTCATTCGGCGCGGCTCGCCAGCGCGTTGATCGCGGCCACCGTGATCGCGCTGCCGCCGGGGCGCCCCTTCACGATGGCGCATGGCACGGGTTGCGCCTCCCACAGCGCATCCTTCGACTCCATCGCGCCGACAAAGCCGACCGGACAGCCGATGATCGCCGCCGGGCGCGGGCAGGCGGGATCTTCCAGCATGGTCAGCAGATGGAAGAGCGCGGTCGGCGCATTGCCGATCGCCACCAGCGCGCCCGCCAGATGCGGCCGCCACAGCTCCAGCGCGGCGGCGGAGCGGGTCGTGCCCATCTGCCTGGCCAGTTCGGGCACCGACGGGTCGCGCAAAGTGCAGATCACCGGATTGTCGGCGGGCAGCCGCGCGCGCGTGACGCCTTCGCTGACCATATGCGCATCGCACAGGATCGCCGCGCCCGCCGCCAGCGCCTGCCGCCCCGCCACCGCGAAACCGGCCGAGAAGTGGATCGAAGGCGCGAGTTCGACCAGCCCGGCGGCATGGATCATGCGGACCGCGACCGGCTCTTCCTCCTTGTCGAATCGCGCCAGTTCCGCCTCGGCACGGATGATGGCGAAGGACTGGCGATAGATCGCCGCGCCATCGGTTTCGTAACTATACGGCATTAACAGGCTCCGAGAAGCGCGACCGCCCGCTCGGGCGTCAATCCGGTGTGAAGGGGCGCGGCCCCGGCGCGGGCGTCCCTGGCCAGATCGAAAGCCCCCTCCCGCCCGGTCAGCACCCAGTCCGCCGCCCGTGCCCGTGCACAGCCCTTCGCGCAACCCGATATGTGCAGGCGACCCTCGACCAAAGGCGCAAGACGGGCGGCAAGATCGCGGGTGGCGACGCTCGCCTGGGGACAGGCGGGCGCGCCGACACAGGCGTCGACATGGAGGATGGGGGTGTCTTCGAGGATCATGCCCTTGGCGGGTATCGGGGCGACACCCTCGACGAGGAGCATACGCCACGGGGTCAGGCGAATGGGTGCGCTTCGGCCCGCCAAGGCCTGCGCGTCGATGCGGCCAAAGGGAAGGCCATAGACCGCTCCCCATGAATGCGCGCCGGGTCGCAGCGGCGTGGCGGACGGCGCGGGGACCGCATCGCCGGACGCCCATGCCGGAAGCGGGGCCCTATGGCGGGCCATGCGCCCGGCTGTACTGCCGCCACTGGCGACGAACCAATGCGCCAGCCGGATCAGCATCGTGACGGCGTCCGCGCGTTGGACAGCGACGCCGGTGGCTCGCCCATCGGCGCGAAGCAGCAATTCGCCACCTAGCCCCCGCTCGATCCGAAAATCGCCGGGCGCCTCGCTCAGCATCGGTGCGGGCCCCGCATCGACCACGAAGCCGACCTTGCCCGGCAGGTCGGGCAATTCGGCCAGCCGCGCGCGGAGTTCTGTCGCGATGGCATGGCTGTCGTCCCCATCCCGCCATTCGGGCTGGATGAGGATCGCGCTCCGCCCCTCTCGCACCGGATCGGGATCGACCAGCCCCAGCGCCTGCAATTCGGCGAGCAGCGTGGACCAGCCTTCCTCGCCGACACCCCGGATTTGCAAATTCGCGCGCGAGGTCAGGTCGATCTGGCCATTACCGTGCCGGATCGCGGCCCGACACAGACCCTCGACCTGCGGGCCCGTAAGCCGCCCCAGCGGCGGGCGGACACGCACGAGCAACCCGTCACCCGCCATCATCGGCCGCCACGCATCGGGGCACCAGCCCTTGACGACGAACCCGCTCATGTCGCGCCGTCCAGCATCGCCAGCACCGAATTGCGCCGCGTCCGCCACAACCCCGCCTGGTAGAGCGCCGCAAACCGCGCCTCCATTGCCGCGAGCGCCGCCGGGTTCGCCTGCGCCATGAAGTCGCGCACCGCGTCCTGCGCCAGCGTCGCGTCCCAATAGAGGTCGATCAGCGCGGCGGGCACCGCGTCCGCCAGATGCGCGAAGCTGCCGAGATGGTCGAGCGTCGCGGCGATCTCGGCCGCGCCGCGAAAGCCATGCGCCATCATTCCCTCCACCCAGCGCGGGTTTGCGGCGCGGGCATGGACGGTGCGGGCGATCTCCTCGGCCAGCATCCGCGCCTTCGGGTTGGCCGGATCGCGCGTGTCGAGATGATAGAGCGATGCCGCCCCCTCCCCCAAGGCCGCGCGCGCCGCCGCGAACCCCGCCTGATGCGCGGCATAATCGGCGGCGAGCAGCAGGTCGCTTTCGGGCAGGTCGTGAAGGTGGACGAACGCCTGCGCCCCCGCCACCCGCGCCGCGATCCCCTCGGCATCGCGCCGATCGCCATCGTCCAGCGCGGTCGCCGAGGCGGCGAGCCAGCTCTGCCCCGCCTCGATCCGCGCGGCTTCGTCATAGCCCGCATTCGGGTCCAGCCCGATACCGTAGCGGCCCGGCGCGGGGCCATAGACGCGCGGGGTCGCCTGGCCGACATAGGGATTCCACTCGGCCGCTTCGTCGCGCTGGCCGAGCGCCCGCACTGCCTGCCCGAACAAGGCGACCAGATGCGGAAAGGCGTCGCGGAACAGCCCCGACACCCGCAGCGTCACATCGACGCGCGGCCGGTCGAAGCGCATCAGCGGCATCACCTCGAACCCTGTCACCCGTTCGGAACGGTGATCCCAGACCGGCTCGACCCCGATCAGGTGCAGCGCCATGGCGAACTCCTCGCCCGCCGTGCGCATCGTCGCGGAGCCCCAGAGATCGACGATCAGGGTGCGCAGGTAATCGCCCTCCTCCTGCATGTGGCGGCGGATCAGTTCCTCGGCGAGCGTGACCCCCTGTCGGTGCGCCGCCCGGCTCGGCACGGCGCGCGGGTCGATGGCGTAGAGGTTGCGGCCGGTGGGCAGCACATCGGCCCGGCCCCGATATGGCGATCCCGAAGGCCCCGCCGCGACGCGCTTGCCGTCCAGCCCGGCGAGCAGCCCGGCCCGCTCCGCCGCGCCCTGTTCGCCGCGGCCGAAAATGTGGAGCCCCTCGCCGAACTGGCTGTCCTTCACGTCGCAGACGAAGGCGTCGATCCGGGCCAACGGATCCTCCGCCCCCGCCAGCCCCAGCGTTTCGCCAAGGCCGACGCTCTCCGCTTCCTCCGCGATGCTGGCGCGGAGCCGGTCGCGGCGCGCGGGGTCGAGGCCATCGGCATTGGCATATTCGTCGAGCAACGCCTCCAGCCGCCCCAGCCCTGCGCCGCTCTCCGCCTGGACCAGGGCCGGGGGGACATGGCCGATGGTGACGGCGCCCAGCCGCCTTTTCGCCTGGGCCGCCTCGCCCGGATCGTTGACGATGAAGGGATAGAGGACCGGCCAGTCGCGCGTCAGCGCCTCGGGCCAGCAGGCGTCGGACAGCGCGACCGCCTTGCCGGGCAGCCACTCCAATGTGCCATGCGCACCGACATGGACCAGCGCGTCGATGCCTTGCGCGCGGAGCCAGAGGTAGAAGGCGACATAGCCGTGACGCGGGCAGCGCGAAAGGTCGTGATAATCGTCCGCGCGCGCTTCCCGCCGCCCGCGCTCGGGCTGGAGCGCGACGATGGCCTTGCCGAGCGTGACGGCAGGGAAGTGGAAGGCGTCGCCCTCGACCAGCGGATCATCCTCGACCGCGCCCCAGCTTTCAAGCAGATCGGCACGCAAGGCTTCGGGCAGTTGGCCAAGCGCTTCGCGATAGGCGGCGATCGGCCAGACGATCCGGTTGGCGAGCAATGCGGCGGGAAGGTCCGCGCGCGCCTCCACATCATAACCGGCCTCGCGCAAGTCGCTGAGAATGGCCTCCGTCGAGGCGAAACCGTCCAGCCCCACCGCATGGGCCGCCTGCCAGTCCTTGCCGGGATAGGTGGAGAGAAGGATCGCCAGCCGCCGCTCCGCCGCCGGAGTCGCGGCGAGCCTCGTCCAGCCCGCCACCTTGTCCGCCACCGCCGCGATGCGGGCGGGCTCCGCGCGGTGGAGGCGCAGGGCGATGTCGAAATCGGGGTCACGTTCCCCCGGTTGTTTGAAGCTGACCACGCCCGCGAACAGCCGCCCGTCGATCTCGGGCAGGACGACATGCATGGCGAGGTCGGCGGGCGACAGGCCGCGCGCCGAGCCCTCCCAACCCTGCCGGTCGCTGGTGGCGAGCGCGACCTGGAAGACCGGCACACCCGCACCGTCGAGCGGGGTGGTGTCGTCCTCGCCGCGCGCGGAAAAGGCGGTGGCGTTGATGATCACGGCGGGGGTGAGGGCCCTCACCCAGCGGGCGACCCACGGGCCCGCGCCCTCGGCCTTCAGCGAGGGGACGAACAGGGCGACGGGGTCGAAGCCGCGCTCGGTCAGGGCGGTGTGGAGGGCCGCGATGGGTTCGAGGTCGGCGGCGGCGAGATAGGCGCGGTAGAAGGTGATCAGGATGCGGGGGCGACTTCCGGCCAGTACACTGGCGGCCGGGCAAGCGATGCACTCAGGCAACCAACCGCCGACAGGGGCTATCAAAGGCGGAATCGCTTGCGGAGACGGCCCTCCCCCATCCCCTCCCGCCTGCGGGAGGGGCGTGTTTGTGGTGGCAGCTTGCGCACCTTCTATCGAAGCGTTCGTGTCAATGGCAGGACAGTTGCTTTCCAACTTGCCGACCGCCGCATCACGATAGCCCCTCCCGCAGGCGGGAGGGGTTGGGGAGGGCAAGGCCCCAAGCGACACCGCCTCGGCAAGCTCCCCCAAAACCACACCCGCCGCCTGAGCCCCCCCCGCATCGCACAGCGCCCCCAACCGCCGCACCACCGCCTCATCCACGGTGGACGCCGCCATCAACCGCCGGTCTTCGCGCCCATCCGCCGCCAGCACGACAAGCGCGATCCCCCGCTCGCGCGCCAGTCGCTCCACCTCGCGAAGGCCGTAATCCCAGTACGCCGCCCCGCCGATCAACCGGATCAGGATCGCCTTCGCGTGAACCAAAGTCTGCTCGACATAGGTGTCGACCGACAGCGGATGGACCAGCGCCGCCAGATTGGCGAGCCGCAACGACCAGGCGAATCCCCCCGCCCGCCAGCCCGCCGCAAAGGCGCTCAGGTCGCTGTCGGAGAAGGACAGGACGACCACATCACCGGGGCGCTGCCCCAGATCCTGAGGAACCGCCTGTTCCTCCAGCCCATGGCTCTCGCGAAAGACGAGATGCAACGTATCAGCCCTTCAGCACGGCCTCGATCGCCGAACGGTCGATCCGGTCATGCTCAGCGATGACGACCAACTGCGTGCCGCGCGGCTCGCCCGGCCTCCAGGGACGGTCGTAATTCGTCCGCACCCGGCGACCGACCGCCTGGACCAGCAGGCGCATCGGCTTGCCCGCAACGGCGGCATAGCCCTTCACACGCAATATGTCCTGCTGCTCGGCCAGTGTCACGATGCGCGCGGTCAGCGCCTCGGGGCTTTCCACCTCGCCCAGCATCACCGAGATGCTGTCGAAATCGTCATGCTCGTGATCGTCCGCGCCGTCATGGTGCGAGGGCCGCGCGGCGATGTCGTCCTCGGCGGCGGCCTCCAGCCCCAGCACGATCTCGGCAGAGACGATGCCGTCCACCGCCTCGACCATGGGCAGCGGGCGCGGCGCTTCGGCGGCGATGATTGCGCGCGCCCTGGCGACGCCCTCCGGCCCGGCGAGGTCGACCTTGGTCAGCAGGACCAGGTCGGCACAGGCCAGTTGGTCCTCGAACACTTCCGACAGCGGCGTTTCATGGTCGAGGCTGGGATCGGCGGCGCGCTGTGCCTCGACCGCGTCCAGATCGGGGGCGAAGCGGCTCGCCGCGACGGCCTCCGCATCGGCGAGCGCCACCACGCCGTCCACCGTGATGCGCGAGCGGATGGCGGGCCAGTCGAACGCCTTCAAGAGCGGCTTGGGCAGTGCCAGACCCGAGGTTTCGATCAGGATATGATCGGGGCGCGGCTCCATCGCGAGCAGCTTTTCGACCGTGGGAATGAAGTCGTCCGCCACGGTGCAGCAGATGCAGCCATTGGCCAGCTCGACGATATTCTCCGCCGGGCAATCGGGAATGGCGCAGGACTGGAGGATGTCGCCGTCGACGCCGAGCGTGCCGAACTCGTTGACGACCACCGCCAGGCGACGGCCGCCCGCGTTGCGGATCAGGTGGCTGATGAGCGTGGTTTTCCCTGCGCCCAGAAAGCCGGTGACGATGGTGACGGGGACCTTGGAAAGGTCACGCATGATGTTTCTCCGACGCGCCGGACGAGCAAGCGCGGACGCGGGGCCGATCACCGGAGCGGTGGCGAACGGGCGCTGTCGAATGCGTCCGCCCCGCTGTCCGGCGACCGATGCGGCCCCGGCCGCATGGCTTCGTCGCTCCCCGACGGAGAACCGTGCCCCGACCACCCCCTGGGTCCGGGCAAGAGCGACCATGACGCCGGCAGGTCTCCTGGCTCGCGGGTCGAAGCGAAGGGGATGCGCCTTCCCGGATCGCTCCAGTGGCCGTGTCTCCGATGGACACCAGCATCGCTCGCTCACCGCTTACAGTTGCAGGGACAGCCGGGGATTTGCACCCCATTCCCGTTTCAAAGCCCCAAGGGGCACCGGCGCGATCTTCAGGAGCTTTCACCCCCGATATGCGGCATTTATCCCGCCGTGCCGGGCTTGGCAATTCGCGCCTCCATCGCGGCGAACCCGCGCCAGCGATAGAGGAGGAAGCTCGCCCCCCAGCAGAGGACGAACAACCCGACAATGGCGAAGCCCAATATGTTGAAATGCTCGGACAGCGCGCCCGCATAACGGAACGGCCCCGCCGTCCAGCCGAACCGCTCGGCGAGCAGCGCGGTCGCCTGGATGCCCCCGATCACCAGCGCGACCAGCGCGGAGACCAGGGTGATCGTCATATTATAGTAGAGCTTGCGCAGCGGATGGACGAACGCCCACTCATAGGCGCCCAGCATCACCAGCCCGTCGGCGGTGTCGATCAGCGCCATGCCGACCGCGAACAGCACCGGAAACACCAGGATCGTCGCCAGCGACACGCCATCGGCGGCATGTGAGCCCGACAGGCCCAGGATCGCCACCTCGGTCGCGGTGTCGAAACCCAACCCGAACAGGAAGCCCAGCGGCGCCATGTGCCAGCTCCGCCGGATCAGCCGGAACAGCGGGCGGAACAGCCGCGACAGCGGCCCCTGCCCCGAAAACAGCATGTCGGCATCCGCCTCGACCATCGGCTCCCCGCGTGCGACGCGGCGGAAACGGGTCCACACGTCGCGCAGGATGATCAGGTTCATGACCGCGATGGCGAACAGGAAACTGGCCGAGACGATGGTGGCGATGGTCCCGCCGCTCTGCCCGAAGGCCTCGAAATCGGCGAGCGTGCTGGCGGCGAGCGCCACCGTGGTCGCCGCGATCAGGACGATGGCGGAATGGCCGATGGCGAACCACAGGCCGACCGCGATGGGCCGCTGGCCATCCTGCATCAACTTGCGGGTGACATTGTCGATGGCGGCGATGTGGTCGGCATCGACCGCATGGCGCAGCCCCAGGCTATAGGCGAGCAGCGCGGTGCCCAGCATCAGGCTGTTGCCCGCGAACACCGTCAGCGCCCAAGCCCAGACGGCGATGTTGACGACGACCAGCGCGCCCATCAGCAAGGCCACGCGGTGTTTCAAAGGTCGTCCATGCGAAGGAAATTCGGACATGGGGCAAAAGGCCCTCCCCCGGCGCCGTTGCGACAAGGGCCGGTCCTCCGCTGACGGTCGGGACTTCGGCCAGAGGCGGGCGCACGCCGGGCGAAGTTCCGATTCGGATCGGCCTGATGGCGTCGCTCGCATGATACAATATATCCCGCCGATGACCATCCCCTGGATCGCGGCAAGAGCGACTCGCACCGGCAGGTCTCCTGGCTCGCGGGTCGAAGCATCCGCGACACGGCCTTCCCGGATCTCTCCAGTGGCGGTCCCTGATGGGGGACCCGTGTCGCTCGCTCACCGCTTACAGTTGCAGGGACAGCCGTGGTTTTGCACCACATTCCCGTTTCAAGCCCCGAAGGGCACCGGTGCGATTGTGCGGATCGGCTGAAAGCCGCCGCGCCCCGACGGATACTATGCGGCCAATCGAGGCGCAAACCGCTTTATCGCGCGCGCCACGCAGCCTAATCGGGGGCCATGGTTTGGAAAGCGATGCGTCGATGCACCCCGGCGGCGGCGGCCATGCTCGCGGCCTGTTCGGGCGGCAACTACCGACCGGTCAGCGACTATCCGGTGCGGATCGGCAAGCCCTATACGGTGCGCGGGGTCACCTATGTCCCCGCCGAGGACGCGACATACGACATGCTGGGCTATGCCAGCTGGTATGGCAACGAATCGGGCAAGCGCACCGCCAATGGCGAACGCTTCCGCCCCGGCTGGGCGACGGCGGCGCATACCACCCTGCCCTTGCCCAGCTATGTCGAGGTGACGGCGCTGGATACCGGGCGGCGGATCATCGTCCGGGTCAATGATCGCGGGCCGTTCGCGGGATCGTCGCGGATCATCGACCTGTCACGCGGCGCGGCGGAACAACTCGGCCTGCGCGCGGTGGGCAAGGCGGCGGTGCGGGTTCGGCGGGTAGAGCCGGACGAAAAGGACCGCGAACGCCTACGCCATGGTAAGGCTGCCCGGCCATTGCCTCCGGTATCGGATGCGGTGCGGGCGAATTTGCTGTCGCAGATCGCGGCGGCGGGGATGACGGGGCGGTAAACCCCATTCCTCCCCAAGCTCGCTTGGGGAGGATCAAGCACAACGAAAAAAGCGGGCTTTCGCCCGCTCCGCCGTCATCCGCCCATGTTGGAAGAAGATTGGTCGGGGCGACAGGATTCGAACCTGCGACCCCCACACCCCCAGTGTGATGCGCTACCAGGCTGCGCTACGCCCCGACCGAGCGGCGGCCTCTAGGCGGGTTTTCCGTGGGATGCAAGCCTTGATGTTGCGATGGCCGGCACCCCACATCCGCGTCTCCATTGCGCCTGTCCGCCTGCGATGGTAGCGGGCAGGCTATCCGACATGGGGGCTTGTCGATCGTCATCGGTCGGCCGGTGCCCGTGCCCATTCAGCATAGACGGGTCCGAATGTTCATTCCCTTCACCGCCCAGGCAACCACCGGGGCCGCCGCATCGAGCGGCGCCGCCTCGTTCCTCAGCCTCGCGCCGCTGCTCCTCGTCTTCGTGGTCTTCTACTTCCTGATGATCCGCCCGCAACAGCGTCGCATGAAGACGCTGCAGGCGGCGGTCGAGGGGGTCAAGAAGGGCGATCAGGTCACCACGGCGGGCGGCATCGTCGGCAAGGTGACCCGCGTCGAAGACGCCCTGGTCGAGGTCGAGATCGCCCCCAATGTCCGCGTCCGCGTGGTCAAGGCGACGCTGACCGACGTGGTCGATCCGACCGCCAAGCCCGCGAACGACTGACCCCACGATGCTGGATTTCCCCCGCTGGAAGGTCGCTTCCATCGTCGCGCTGCTGGCGGCCCTGTGCCTGCTGGCGGTCCCGAGCTTTTTGCCCGAGAGCATGACCGACAAATGGGGGGCGATCCCCCATCCGCGCGTCAACAAGGGCCTCGACCTGGCGGGCGGCAGCTACCTGCTGCTGGAGGCGGACACCGCCGACCTCGCCAATACGCGGCTGGAGACGATGCGCGACCAGGTCGCGGCCGAGATGCGGCGCGGCAATCCGCGCATCGACATCGGCGACATCTCGGTCCGGGGCGGCCAGCTCAGCTTCATGCTGCGCGATCCGTCCCAGGTCGATGCGGCGCGCGAGCGGCTGCTGACGATCACCGGCGGCGGGGCGGGCATGACCGGCCAGCGCGAATGGGACATCCAGGTCGTCGATACCTCGCGCTTCGTCCTGAAGCCGACCCAGGCGGGCCTGACCCAGGCGGTCGACACCGCGATGAAGACCGCGACCGAGGTCGTGCGTCGCCGTATCGACGCGCTCGGCACCAAGGAACCGACCATCCTTCAGCAGGGCAGCAACCGCATCGTGGTGCAGGTGCCCGGTCTTCAGGACCCGCAACAGCTCAAGGACCTGATCGGCAAGACGGCCAAGCTGGAATTCAAGCTGGTCGACACCACCGCCAACCCGGTCGAGGTGGTCAAGGGCAATGCGCCCGCCGGCAGCCAGGTCCTGCCCTATCCGGGCAATCCGCTGGGTGCGCCGGTGATCGCGGTCAAGCGGCCGGTCATCATCTCGGGCGACCAGTTGATCGATGCGCAACAGACCTTCGACCAGCAGACCAACGCGCCGCAGGTGGCGATCACCTTCGACGCGCAGGGCGGCCGCAAGTTCGCGCGGATCACGCAGGAAAATACCGGCAAGCCGTTCGCGATCATCCTCGACGGCCAGGTGCTGTCGGCCCCGAACATCAACGAGCCGATCCTGGGCGGTCGCGCGTCGATCAGCGGCAACTTCACCGTCGACACCGCCAACCAGCTGGCAATCTCGCTCCGGTCGGGCAAGCTGCCGATCGACCTGAAGGTGGTCGAGGAACGCACCGTGGGCCCCGATCTGGGCGCCGACTCGATCCGTGCGGGCATCCTGGCCTCGGCGATCGCGGCGGTCGCGGTCATCATCTTCATGACCGTCACCTATGGCCGGTTCGGCATCTATGCGAACATCGCGGTCGTCATCAACGTGCTGGTCATCCTGGCCGTCATGGCGATGCTGAACGCGACTTTGACCCTGCCGGGTATCGCGGGCTTCATCCTGACCATCGGCACCGCGGTCGACGCCAACGTGCTGATCAACGAGCGAATTCGCGAAGAGCGACGGCGTGGGCGAAACGTCGTCCAGGCGGTCGAGCTGGGGTATAAGGAGGCCAGCCGCACCATCTTCGAGGCGAACGTGACGCATGCCATCTCGGGCGTGATCATGCTCGTGCTCGGCTCGGGCCCGGTGAAGGGCTTCGCGGTCGTGCTGCTGATCGGCATCGTGACCAGCGTGTTCACCGCCGTTACCTTCACGCGGATGCTCGTGGCGCTGTGGTTGCGCCGCGAAAAGCCCAAGACCATCAATATTTGAGGCAGGAGAACAGATCATGCGCCTCCTGAAACTCGTCCCCGACAACACGAACATCGACTTCGTCCGCCTGCGCGGCTGGGCGTTCGGGCTGACGCTCGCGCTCACCCTGCTGGCGGTCGGCGTGACGTTCGTGAAGGGCCTCAATCTGGGCGTCGACTTTGTCGGCGGCCTGATGATCGAGGAGAAATTCCCCGCCCCGCCCTCGGCCGACCGGGTTCGTTCGGTCGTCGACGGCCTGGGCGTGGGCGAAGCCAATATCCAGACGGTCGGCGACGGCCGCACCATCAGCATCCGCCTGCCGGTGCCGAAGTCCAACGACGAAGGCGCGACCAACGCCGTCGTCCGCAAGGTCGAGACCGCGCTGGGCCAGCAGTTCCCCGGCGCGACCTTCACCCGTTACGACACGGTGTCGGGCAAGGTATCCGGCGAGCTGATCAAGCACGGCGTGCTGGCGGTGGTGCTGGCGATCCTGGGCATCGGCCTGTTCGCCATCTTCCGCTTCGAATGGCAGTTCGGCGTGTCGACCATCGTCGCCATCGTCCACGATCTGCTGGTCACGCTGGGCTTCTTCGCGGTGACGCAGTTCGAGCTGGACCTGACGATCATCGCGGCGTTCCTGACCATCATCGGCTATTCGATCAACGACAAGATCGTCATCGACGACCGCATCCGCGAGAATATGCGCCGCTATCGCAAGATGGAGATGCGCGAGATCATCAACCTGTCGGTGAACGAGACGCTGCCGCGCACGGTGATGACCTCGGTCACGATCCTGCTGGCGCTGATCGCGCTGCTGCTGCTGGGCGGCCATGTGCTGCGCGGCTTCACCGCGGCGATGATCCTGGGCATCGTGGTCGGCACCTATTCGTCGATCTACGTCTCGTCCTCGCTGCTCATCACCTTGGGCCTGCGCGCCGAGCCCAATCGCGAGAAGCCGGGCACCACCGACAAGCGCAAGGTCGCCGATGCCGAGCGGATCACCCCGCGCGAGCCATGAGCGATTCGATCCGCATCACGCGCGATCCGACCGCGCCCGGCCCGATCGTCCGTGGCTTCGCCGCCACGGGCTTTCGGGTCGGCGAGATCGCCTATCCCGCGCTGTTGCTCTCGCCCGACTGGCATGAGCCGTGGAGCCCGCCGCCCTTCGAGGCGCTGACGGCGGAGTCGGTCGCCGAACTGGTTGAAGAAGCGCCGGAATTCCTGTTGCTCGGCACCGGCACGACCCTGCGCCGCGCCCCCGCCGCCTTCGTCGCCGCCTTGGAAGCCCGTGGGCTGGGCGTCGAAGTGATGGACAGCCGTGCCGCCGCCCGCGCCTGGGGCGTGCTGCGCAGCGAAGGCCGCAAGATCTGCGCGGCGCTCTACCCGCTCGACGCCTGACGCTTCGGCGCGGGCGGGGCTCATCGTCTGACGAAGCGCGATCGCGAAGACCGGAAATTTTTGTTCGCGCGGAGGCGCGGAGGACGCGGAGAGGTTTCGCCTGCCGCGCCTTCAACCTGCGACTATCGGCTGTTGGTGAGGTGGGGCATGGCCCCGTGCGAGACATCTCTGCGTCCTCGGCGCCTCTGCGCGAACAAGTCTTTAGGCCCGATCGACATTCAGATATGCCGTTCTTTTCCCTCGCCCCTCATAGAGGGGAGAGGATTGCGCAGACTTGGGCTTTGCGAAGCAAAGGCTTAGTCGAAGCTGGGTGAGGGGTGCTGCGCTCGAAGAGCGCGCGAGCCTTCGGCTCGCTCAACCCCTCACCCAAGCTGCGCTAGCCAGCAGGCTGGCAAGCTCCGCTAACCCTCTCCCCTGTCCAGGGGAGAGGGAACAAGGAGCAGCATGAATATCGATTAGCCCTAACACCGCATGCCGACACCGTTGCGCGACACCAGTTCCGCCAGATGCGAGTGTAGCGCGGCCGCATTGGTCGGCCAGGTGAAGTCCCGCACCGTCGCCCGCACCGCCCATGGATCGGGGGCTTGGTCCAGCACGTCGCGGATCGCCACCGCGAAGGCTTCCGGCTCGGCCTGGGTGATCCGTCCGGCGGTGCGGCTGGTCACCACGTCGCCCGCCCCGCCCGCCGGCGTGATGACGATCGGCGTACCGCAGGCGAGCGATTCGACCCAGGCATTGGCCAGCCCTTCGGATGCCGATGCGAGCGCCATCACGTCCGCCGCGCCCAACAGTCCGGGCAACTCGTCATGCGGGATCGCGCCGATCAGGCGTACCCGATCCGCCACCCCCAACCGCTCGGCCCGGGCCTGCAAGGCGGTGCGATCGGCCCCCTCCCCCACGATCATCAGGGTGACGCCGGGCAGCCGCGCGACCGCGTCGATCACCACGCCATGGCCCTTGCGCGGGATCAGCGCGCCCAGGGACAGAATAAGCGGGCCGGAAACGCCCAGCCCAGCCTTGGCCTCGCCCCGGTCGATCGGCTGGAAGCGCGCCTGATCCACGCCGGTGTGATGAACCCGGACACGCCCGCGCGGGACGCCCAGTGCGGCAATGTCGTCCGCCATCGCGTCGCTGACCGCCAGCAGGCCGTCCGCCGCCACCGCCGCCCGCGCGACCTGATGGCGGGTCGCGGGCATATGGCCCCAATGGTGGATGTCCGCGCCCCGCGCCTTGATCGACACCGGCACGCCGTAGCGCCGCCCCAGCGCCACCGCCGCAGGGCCGTCGGGGAAGAAGAAGGACGCGTCGATCACGTCAAAGGCCCGTTCGTCGCGCAGCCGGTCCAGCACCGGGACCAGCGCACGGATCAAAGCGGGGACATGAAATCGCCCCCCCGTTCCCGGCAGGGTGGTGAAGCGTGGACGGCTGACGTCCAGGCCGCGCCATACCTCCCGCAACGGCATGGCCGCCTGGGCGCGGAAACGATCCGATCGCGCGAGCGGCCAGACGGGCAGGCCGATCGGCGCCACCACGCGCACCCCGACGCCGGGTCGCATCGCCAGCGCCGCGGTCTGCCGCTGGACGAAGATGCCGAAATTGGGCCGGGTCGAGTCGGGAAACAGGCTCGACAGGGTCAGCACGTTCAGCATGGATGCTCTTAGCCTCTGCCGACCGGCAAAATGCAGGTCGATCGACACTGGTTCTGGAAGCATCGTGCCCGGATGTCTGCAACATTTGTCCGGATCGATGAGCTTTAACCATAAGCCTCGCGAAACTAACGGCAATGACGGGATTCATTCATGTCCCCGACAGATGCGTCCTGACAGATTTGGGCCGTTGGGCTATCCGATGGACGGCTTCGGGGGGTGAGGACGCGATGGGGCGATTCGGACGTTGGGGTGCGGCACTGGCGCTGGTGGCGACGCTGGCGGGATGCGGTGACGGAGGCGACACGGCCACGGGATCGATGGCGAGCGGCGGCGGCGCCAATTCGCCGAGCGGCACTGCGGAATCGGCCTGTTCGCTGCGCAACCGCAAGAACTGGGTTTCGGCCCAGATGAACGAATGGTATCTCTTTCCCGAGACGCTGCCCGCCTCGCTCGACCCGTCGCCCTATGCGACGGTCAGCGACTATATCGACGCGCTGACCGCGACCGCGCGGGCGCAGCGCAAGGATCGGTATTTCACCTACATCACCTCCATCAGGGAGGAGGATGCCTATTACAACTCGGGTGCGGATGCGGGCTTCGGCTTTCGCCTGACCACCGATGCGACGCAGAGCAAGCTGCTGATCGCCGAGTCGTTCGAAAGCGGCGTGGCCCTGGCGGCGGGGATCGATCGTGGCACCGAAATCCGGGGGATCGGCACCACCGCCTCCGATATCCGGTCGATCCAGGCCATCGTCAGCGCCGATCCCAATAACGGCATCTCCGACGCGCTCGGCCCCGACACGGCGGGGACGACCCGCTATTTCACGGTCGCCGATCCATCGGGCGCGGTGCGCACCGTCCCGCTCACCAAGGCGACCTATACGCTGCAACCCGTATCGCCCAATTACGGGACGCAGATCATCACCGATAATGGCCAGCGTTACGGCTATATCAACCTGCGCACCTTCATCAGCACCGCAGACCCGCAGCTTCGCGCGGCCTTCGCGACCTTCAAGCAGCAAGGCATCACCCAGGTCGTCGTCGACTTCCGCTATAATGGCGGAGGGGCGGTATCGATCGCCGACCTGTTCAACAATCTGCTCGGCGGCGGGCGCCAAACCTCGGAGGTGCTGAGCTACGTCACCTTCCGCCCCAGCAAGTCCGCGGAGAATGAGACGACCTTCTTCGCGCCCCAGCCGGAATCGATCATCCCGTCGCGGGTCGCGTTCATCGGCACCGGCGGTACGGCCTCCGCGAGCGAAGGCGTGATCAACCGCGCTCTGCCCTATCTGGGCCGCAACATGGCGCTGATCGGCGCCAACACCTATGGCAAGCCGGTGGGCCAGATCGCACGCGACAACGCCCAGTGCGACGACCGCCTGCGCGTGATCGCCTTCGCCATCCAGAACGCCAATCGGCAGGGCGACTATTATAACGGGCTGGCGGGCACTGTACCCAATAGCTGCCGCGCGGGCGACGACCTGACCCGCCGGATGGGCGATCCGCAGGAAGCCTCGACCCGCGCCGCGCTCGATTTCCTCCAGGGCAAGAGTTGTACGCCGATCAGCGCCGGCGCCTCGGGCCAGTCGGCGGGTGACGGCCCGCGCAAGCTGGTCCAGCCCCTGCGCCCCTCGGCCGCGCAGCGGGATGTGCCGGGGCTGTTCTGAAGCGCCTGTTTGATTCCTCCCCTTCCAGGGGAGGAATATGCTCTTACAGCCGCTGGGTACCCGCATAGGCGAACAGCGCGTCGCCGTCCGCCGACAGGGTGACGGTCTCCGTCCCCGTCACCGTCAGGCACTGGCCCGCCTGGAACGCGACGCCCGCGACCTCACCCGATCCGGTGATCGGGATCAGCCACGCCGTCCGCCCCTCGGGGAGGGCGACCGCGTGATCGCCCGCCGCCCAGCGCTCCAGCACGAATTTGGGCCCTTCGACCAGGATGTCGCGCCCCTCGCCCGCCGGTCCCGGCGAGACGATCGGCTGATACGGGGTCAGGTGCGCGACATCGACGCCGTCCTCCAGATGCAATTCGCGGTCGCTGCCATAGTCATAGAGGCGATAGGTCGTCTCGCTGTTCTGCTGCACCTCGATCACGGTCAGCCCGGCGCCGATCGCATGGATGGTGCCCGACGGCGCGTAATAGAAATCACCTTCCTTCACGGGCACCCAGTCGAGATCCGCCTCGACCGAGCCGTCCAGCGCATCGGCGCGGAGCTGCTCCTTGGTCATCGGCGCCTTGGGGCCCAGCGCGATGGTCGAATCGGGCTCGGCGGTCAGGATCGTCCAGCATTCGTCCTTGCCGCGCGGCAGGCCACGGGCCTGGGCCTGTTCATCGTCGGGATGGACCTGTACCGACAGCTTCTCGCTGGTGAACAGATATTTGATGAGCAGGTCGGGCGAGGTGTCGCCGGGTTCCTGGAACCAGACCTCGCCGATCGGCGCGCCATCGGCGGGGGCGTCCTCGAACCCCGGATAGAGCGTGTGGCGGCCCCAGGGCTTTTCGACGCGGTGGGTGTGGAGCAGCGTGGCGGGCATGGTCTGTCTTTCCTTCCAAGCGGGCGACGGTGAAACCGCCGGTGGACCGGGCTGTTCCGCCCCGCCGTCATCCCCTCTGCCATGCCGCGACCGGCCCACGCATGGCAAGCCGTTACGCCCCCGGATTCCTGACGATCACCGATGCGCGGAGGGGACTGTTCCCCGCCCTCATGCTGCGCTAAGGACATGCGCGATGCGTAACCCCCGTTCCCGTGCGCTGTCGCTGGCGCTCATCGCCGCCATGGCCCTTCCGATCGCGGGTTGCGCCCGCAACCGTACCCGCACCGACCTGCCTTATGTCGCCCGCGACGTCGGCACGCTGTACACGGCCGCCAAGAACCGGCTGGACCAGCACCGCTACAAGGAGGCGGCGCTGCTGTTCGACGAGGTGGAGCGTCAGCACCCCTATTCGATCTGGGCCCGCCGCGCGCAGTTGATGAGCGCGTTCAGCTATTATCTCGGTCGCGACTATACCCAGTCGATCCAGTCGGCGCAGCGTTTCATCTCGGTCCACCCCGGCAATCGCGACGCGCCCTATGCCTATTATCTGATCGCGCTCGGCTATTACGAGCAGATCCAGGACGTGACCCGCGACCAGAAGATCACCCGCCAGGCGCTGGACGCGCTGGGCGAGCTGATGCGCCGCTATCCCAATTCGCGCTATGCCGCCGATGCGCGGCTGAAGGTGGATCTGGTCAACGATCACCTGGCGGGCAAGGAGATGGAGATCGGCCGCTTCTACGAGGATCGCCACCAGTGGCTGGCCGCGTCGATGCGCTTCCGCACCGTCATCGACAAATATCAGACGACCAGCCACACGCCCGAGGCGCTGTTGCGGCTGACCGAAGCCTATCTGGCGCTAGGCGTCCGTCCCGAGGCCGAGCGCGCCGCCGCCGTGCTGGGCGCCAATTATCCAGGCAGCGACTGGTATAATCGTGCGTACAAGCTGATGCGCGAATATCCGGTCCAACCGATCCCCGCGATCCAGCCGGGTCAGCCCGTGGTGCCGACCGGCACGCCGGGTTCGGTCAATATCGGCCTGCCGGGCACCGGCACCGCCACCCCCAGCGCGGCGGCACCGGGCCGTCCCACCCCGACCGGCAACAACAGCTCGCCGACCGGCTGAGCCTAGGGCCGATCGACATTCACTCTATTCCTCCCCTGGAAGGGGAGGTGGCAGGCCGAAGGCCTGACGGAGGGGTGTCCCCGTTGGAGAGATCAACCAAACTCACGGCTGGTTACACCCCTCCACCATGCTTCGCATGGTCCCCCTCCCCTTCCAGGGGAGGAGTAAGGATTGTGCGGCCTGAATGTCGATTGGTCTTGGGCCGGATCGACATTCAGATATGCCCTTCTTTCCCTGGCCCCTCATAGAGCGGAGAGGAAAAGGGGAGCGTCGGCAGATATGGACACCCCCACCCGAACAAATCGGGATCATTTTCGCGCGTGGGGGATAACATCGCGCGGCGTTTCGCTCTATATCGCCCGCCATGCTGACCGCGCTGTCCATTCGTGATGTCGTGCTGATCGAGGCGCTCGACCTCGATTTCGGCCAAGGCCTGGGCGTTCTGACCGGGGAGACCGGTGCGGGCAAATCGATCCTGCTCGATGCGCTGGGCCTGGCGCTGGGCGGACGCGGCGACAGCGGGCTGGTGCGGCACGGCGCGGGCCAGGCGATCGTCACCGCCAGCTTCGAGCCCCCTGCCCCCGACAGCCGCCTGTCCGCAATACTGGACGAAGCGGGCATCGAGATCGAACCCGGCGAACCCCTGATCGTCCGGCGACAGGTCAAGGCCGATGGCGGCAGCCGGGGCTTCGTCAACAACCAGCCCGCCTCCGCCGCCTTGCTCCGCGAGATCGCGCCCTTTCTGGTCGAGATCCATGGCCAGCATGACGATCGCGGTCTGCTGAACCCGCGCGGGCACCGGACGATGCTCGACAGTTTCGGGCGGATCGATACCCAGGCGGTGGCCGCCGCCTGGACGCGCCTTCGCGAGGCGGAGTCGGCGCTGACCAGCGCGCGCGAGGAGATCGAGACGGCGGCGCGTGACCGCGAATGGCTGGAACATGCGGTGGCCGAGCTGACCAAGCTGGCCCCCGAGCCCGGCGAGGAAGAAGCGCTGGCCGACCGCCGCCGCACCATGCAACGCTCGGAGAAGATCGCGGGCGAACTCGGCGCGATCGAGGAGCATCTGCAAGGGTCGGACGGCGCGCTGGCGGGGCTGCGCCAGGCTGCGCGCGTGCTGGAGCGGATCGGCGAGGATCACCCCGCGCTGGCCGATGCGCTGGCGGCGATCGACCGCGCGGTGATCGAGGCGTCGCTGGCCGAAGAGCGACTGGTCGAGGCGCAGCGCGAACTGGCCTATGACCCCCGCGCGCTGGAAGAGGATGAGGCGCGGCTGTTCGAATTGCGCGGCATGGCGCGCAAGCACCGGGTGCAGCCCGACGATCTGGCCGAACTGACCGAGCAGCTTCGCGGGCGTCTGGAACGGCTGGACGCGGGCGAGGAAGGCATCGGGCGGCTGGAGGCGGCGGTCGCGACCGCGCGCGCGGCCTATGACAAGGCCGCCGCGCAGGTGTCGAAGGCGCGCGCCGCCGCCGCCGAACGCCTCGACCAGTCGGTGAAGAGCGAACTTGCCCCGCTCAAGCTCGACGCCGCGCGGTTCCGCACCACCGTCGCGCCGGTCGAGCCCTCGGGCTGGTCGGCGGCGGGCAAGGACCGGGTGGAGTTCGAAATCTCGACCAACCCCGGCGCGCCCTTCGCCCCCCTGATGAAGATCGCCAGCGGCGGCGAATTGTCGCGCTTCATCCTGGCGCTGAAGGTCGCGCTGGCCGAGGAGGGCGGCGCGACCACCATGATCTTCGACGAGATCGATCGCGGCGTCGGCGGCGCGGTGGCCTCGGCGATCGGCGACCGGCTGCACCGGCTGGCGGGGCGCACCCAGTTGCTGGTCGTCACCCACAGTCCCCAGGTGGCGGCACGGGGCGCGGCGCATCTGCTGATCGCCAAGAGCCATGACGGCACCGTCACCCGCACCGGCGTTCGCGCGCTATGCGAGGCGGAGCGGCGCGAAGAGATCGCCCGGATGCTGTCCGGCGCGACCATTACCGACGAGGCGCGCGCCCAGGCGGACCGTCTGTTGGAGTCCCGGTGACATTGATAGAAATCAATTTTATATCAGATACGGACCTGATACGCTTCCAGGACATTATGTATCCCATAGCCTGAACTTCGGATGCGCCGCATGCTTGCAAAATTCACCTCGACCGTGTTGCAAGACAATACAAACGATATGACGCAACTCGTCGCCGGACTTCAGTCCTGTCTTGCCCTGACGGACAAGCTCGATCTGGCGATGGTCGCCATCCATATCGAACAGGCCCGATCATGGCTCATCGAGCACGGTCTTGACGGCCCGGTGGGACCGGAGGCGTTTTCCGATCCTCACGCCGACCCCGTGCCCTGAGCGATCGGCATGGCTGCGGCCTTTGCGGCTTGATCCAGTTATCCGTGCACCATCTTGATCCCCGAGCGGAGGGTGGACTAGCACGGTCGGCGTGACGCCCCAGACCCCCTTGCCGCAAACCGATCTCGAAGCCGCCGCAGAGCTCAACACGCTCGCCCGCGAGATCGCCCATCACAACCGCCTCTATCACAGCGAGGATGCGCCCGAGATTTCGGACGCCGATTATGACGCGCTGGTCCGCCGCAACCGGGCGATCGAGGCCGCCTTCCCGCATCTGATCCGCACCGACTCGCCCAGCACCCAGGTCGGCGCCGCCCCCGCCGCGCATCTGGCCAAGGTCGCCCATGCCCGGCCGATGACCAGCCTGGACAATGCCTTTTCGGACGAAGAGGTGGAGGAGTTCGTCGGTCGCGTCCGCCGTTACCTGAAGCTGCCCGAGGACGCGCCGGTCACCCTGACCGCCGAGCCCAAGATCGACGGCCTGTCCTGCTCGCTCCGCTATGTCGATGGCCATCTAGTCCAGGCGCTGACCCGGGGAGACGGCACGATCGGCGAGGACGTGACGGAGAATGTCCGCACCATCGCCGACGTGCCCAAGACCCTGCCCCATCCCGCCCCCGCCGTCTTCGAGGTGCGCGGCGAGGTTTATATGAGCAAGGTCGACTTCGCCGCGCTCAACGCCCGGCTGGCGCAGGAAGCGGCGGAGACGAACAAGGAGGCGCGCCAGTTCGCCAATCCGCGCAACGCCGCCGCCGGGTCGCTCCGCCAGAAGAACCCCGCGATCACGGCGGGCCGCCCCTTGCGCTTCCTGGCGCATGGCTGGGGCGAGGCGAGCGAGGTGCCTGCCGAAACCCAGTTCGACATGGTCGAGACATGGCGCCGCTGGGGCTTTCCCATCGCCGACGCCTTCGCCCGCGTGCCCGATGCCGCCGCCGCGCTGGACATCTATCGCACGATCGAGGCGCAGCGCGCCGACCTGCCCTTCGATATCGACGGCGTCGTCTACAAGGTCGACCGGCTCGACTGGCAGGCGCGACTGGGCATCGTCGGGCGGACCCCGCGCTGGGCGATCGCACACAAATTCCCCGCCGAGCGGGCGCAGACCACGCTGGAGAAGATCGATATCCAGGTCGGTCGCACCGGCGCGCTGACCCCCGTCGCGCGGCTGGAGCCGGTGACGGTCGGCGGCGTCGTCGTGACCAATGCGACGCTGCACAATGCCGACGAGATCGAGCGGCTGGGTGTCCGCCCCGGCGACCGTGTGGTCCTCCAACGCGCAGGGGACGTGATCCCGCAGATCGTCGAGAACCTGACCCGCGAGACGCCCCGCGAGCCCTTCGTCTTCCCCGATCACTGCCCCGAATGCGGCAGCCTCGCCACCCGCGAGGAGGGCGAGGTCGTCATCCGCTGTACCGGCGGCCTGATCTGCCCGGCGCAGCGGGTCGAGCGGCTGATCCATTTCGTCTCGCGCCATGCCTTCGACATCACGGGGCTGGGCCTGGTGCGGATCGAGGAGTTCTTCCGCGATGGCCTGATCGCCTCGCCCGCCGATATCTTCCGGCTGCACCGCCACCGCGACGCGCTGATCCAGCGGGAGCGCATGTCGGAGCTGGTGGTCGACAAGCTGCTGGCGGCGATCGACGCACGGCGGGAGATTTCGCTCGACCGCTTCCTCTTCGCGCTCGGCATCCGCCATGTCGGCGAGATCACCGCGCGCGATCTGGCACGCCGCTTCGTCTCGATGGCGGGCTTCCGCGCGATGATCGACGCCGCGTTGACCGTGCGCGCCGAAACGGTCCCCGCGCTGGGTGAACCCGACCGCAAGTTCGAACTGCGGCGCCAGCGCGCCATCGTCGCCGCCATCGACACGCCGCAGATCGGCCCCGAGGTCGCCGACGCGCTGCTCGACTTCTTCGCCGAGGAGCATAACCGCGAGGTGGTCGACGACCTTCTGCGCGAAGTCACGCCGCAGGACGTGGTGCACCAGACCCGCGAATCGGAGGTGAGCGGCAAGACCCTAGTCTTCACCGGCACGCTCGAAACCCTGTCCCGCGACGAGGCCAAGGCCCAGGCGGAGGCGCTGGGCGCGCGCGTCTCGGGTTCGGTATCGGCGAAGACCGACCTGGTCATCGCCGGGCCGGGCGCGGGGTCGAAACTGAAAAAGGCACAGGATCTGGGTGTGCGGGTGATCGACGAAGCCGCGTGGAACGCGCTGGTCGCGGAGAGCTGATCCTCCGCCGCGAAACGGGTGTCGCGGGCATGACGCCCGCGTCACCCGGTCTCTCGATGTCCCCGCCCTTCCTCGCGGCACCCGCCCCCCGCGACGAGTCCGGCAGCCGACCGACATGGCAGGATTAGCGAGTGATTTGAGCGCGCTATACCGTGATTGCCGCCAATAGCGTTGCCAAACTGCAACGCCCGCGCACCGAGTGACTCCCCCTCTGTCGCAAGCGCGAAGATTGTAACATAATGGCAATGTTCGGAGCGCAGGGGCACGCCTAACCGAGCCGGAAACCGGCCGGACCGCGCCGCTTCGCGCGCGAAAAGGGGACTTTAGATCTATGCGTAATTCGCTTTTCCTGGGCGCGGCAGTCGTTGCGCTCGCCATTCCGGCGGCAGCGTCCGCACAGGAAACGACCTCGTCGATTCGCGGCAACGTCACGGCCAACGGCGCGCCGGTCGCCGGTGCGACGGTCACGATCGTCAACGTTCCGTCGGGCACCACGACCTCCACGGTCTCCAGCGCGGACGGCTCCTTCTCCTCGACCGGTCTTCGCGTCGGTGGCCCGTTCACCGTCACCGTGTCGGCCCCCGGCTATCAGGAAACCCGCGTCACGGACGTCTTCACCGTGACCAGCCTTCCCTATGAGCTGCCCGTCGAGCTGACCGCCGAGGGTCAGGGCGGCGGCGAGATCGTCGTGACCGCCTCGTCGATCGCGGGCGCGGGCTCCAAGAGCCTGGGTCCGGTCACCGTGCTGACCGCCGCCGATATCGCCAAGGTCGCCAGCGTCAATCGCGACATCCGCGACCTGATGCGTCGCGATCCCTTCGCCCGCCTCGACTATGCGTCGGGCTCGGGCCGCGCGGTGTCGTTCGCGGGTCAGAATGCGCGTTTCAACCGCTTCTCGGTCGACGGTGTGCCGATCACCGACAATTTCGGCCTGAACCCCGACGGCCTGCCGACGCGCCGCAGCCCCGTGCCGCTGGACGCCATCGGCCAGTTCCAGACCAAGGTCGCGCCCTATGACGTGCGCGAAGGCAATTTCCAGGGCGGCGCGATCAACGCCATCCTGAAGTCGGGCACCAACGAATTCCACGGCACCGGCTTCTATTCCTATTCATCGGACAAGCTGACCGGCAAGGAGACCAAGGCGGGACCGGGCGTGCCCACCGGCCGGGTTACCCTGCCCCCGTTCAAGATCGAGAATTTCGGGGCCGAGCTGTCGGGTCCGATCATCAAGGACAAGCTGTTCTTCATGGTCGCCGGTGAACGTATTCGTGCGGGTACCCCGATCGTCGAGGGCACTGCGGAGAACAACGCCGGTACGGTCATCCCGAACGTCGGCGACGCCGGTGGCCTTCTGACCAACGCGACCGTCAATCAGATCACGTCGATCGCCCAGTCGCGCTACAATTACAATGCGGGCGGCATCCTCAACAATTCGCAGGATAGCGACGACCGCCTGACCGCGCGCCTCGACGCCAATCTCTCCGACACGCAGCGCGCGTCGTTGACCTATCTGTACACCAAGGATTCGATCCGGCTTAACCAGAACGCCTCGGTCACGGCGCCCAGCCTCGGTCTGGAGTCGAACGGCTATATCAGCAGCAACCGCCTGCACACCGGCGTGTTCCAGTTGAACAGCGACTGGTCGGACGAGTTCTCGACCGAATTCCGCGCCTTCTATAAGGATTACAAGCGCGGTCAGGACCCGGTGCTGGGTCGCGGCTTCGCCCAGTTCCAGGTTTGCGCAGCTCCGACGTCGGATCGCTCCAACCCCGGCTCCGCAGGCGCCAATGCTTCGACCACGTGCGCGCCGGGCTATGCCTCGATCTATCTGGGTCCGGACATTTCGCGTCAGTCGAACGCGCTGACCAGCCGCACCTATGGCGGCTTGATCCAGGGTCGTCTGAACCGCGAAAATCATGATCTGCGTATCTTCGCCGATTTCCAGGACACCAAGATCGAGAACCTGTTCGTGCAGAGCACGGCGGGTAACTATTATTTCGACTCGATCGCCGACTTCCAGGCGGGCAACGCCCAGCGCCTGCGCTACGGCAACGCGGTGCCCAGCCTGAACCCGATCGATGCGGCGGCCCGCTTCCGTTATCAGTCCTACGCCTTCGGCATTCAGGACAATTGGCGGATCACCGACTGGTTCAGCCTCGATTACGGCATCCGCTACGACATGTATGGCGGTCACAGCCGTCCGGCGTTCAACCAGGCGTTCTTCAACCGCCTCGGCTATGCCAACACCGCCTATATCAGCGGCCGGGGCATCGCCCAGCCGCGTATCGGCTTCGACCTGCGTCCGACCAAGGACCTGTCGATCCGTGGCGGCGTCGGCATCTTCTCGGGCGGTTCGCCGGACGTCTATGTCTCGAACAGCTTCTCGAACACGGGCTTCCTGTCGAACACGATCGACATCCGCCAGAACAATGACGGCAGCTATACCGGCACCAACCTGCCTGCGGGCGTCGGCGCAGCGGCGCTGACCGGCGTTTCGGGTACCGCAATCCCCGGCGCGGTGAACAACTATCTCAATGCGGGCACGATCTCGTCGACTGCCCCGACCAACGCGCTGGACCCGAAGTTCAAGCTGCCGTCGCAGTGGCGTTCGACCCTGTCGTTCGACTATGCGCCGGACGCGCTGCCGGGCTTCAACTTCGGTGCGGACTTCTTCTACTCGAAGGTGCGCAACCAGGTGTTCTTCACCGATGCGCGCGTCGTGCCCACCGCGCTGCGGACCCCGGATGGCCGCGTACGTTACGCATCGCTGACCTCGTTCGGCGACACGAACTCCGACCTGATCCTGACCAACACGACCCGTGGCCGCAGCTATATCGCGGTCGCCCGTGTGGATAAGACGTTCGACCTGGGCCTGAACCTGGGCGCCAGCTTCACCTATCAGGACATCAAGGACCAGGCTCCGGCCACCTCGTCGACCGCCAGCTCCAACTATGGCAACGGCGCGTTCCTCGATCCCAACGGTGCGGCGTACGGCATCTCGAACGAGCAGGTGAAGTACAACATCAAGTACAACCTGACCTTCGAGCGCGCCTTCTTCGGCGACTATAAGACCACCTTCGCCCTCTTCGGCGAAACCCGTATCGGCCGCCCGTACAGCTGGACGATGCAGGACGCCTCGAACCAGCGCAGCCCGGTCTTCGGGACGATCGGTTCGTCCAGCCGTTATCTGCTGTACGTACCCACCGGTCTCGACGATGCCCGCGTATCGTATGACAGCGCCCAGACGGCACAGACGCTCGACGCGCTGATCAAGTCGACCGGCCTGGACAAGTATCGTGGCCAGATCGCGCCGCGCAACGCGTTCAACTCGAAGTGGTTCACGAAGATCGATCTGCACTTGGCGCAGGAAATCCCGACGGGTCTGGGCGCCTCGCGCATCCAGGTCTTCATGGATATCGAGAATTTCGCGAACCTGCTGAACAAGAACTGGGGCCAGCTGCGTCAGTACAGCTTCCCCTACACGCAGGCAGCGGTGCGGGTGCAGTGCCTGACCGCCCCGGTCGCGACCGGCACCGCGGCGGGTTCGGCGGTCGCCACCACCTCGAGCCAGGCTTGCGCCCAGTATCGTTACCTGGCGCCGAACTCGACGCCGACCGACACGATCTCGTCGCAGGAATCGCTCTACCAGATCCGCATCGGCGCGCGCTTCAGCTTCTAAAGCTGCCGCGTCCGGTCACCGGGCATTCGGGGCCGCCCCTCCTTCGGGAAGGGCGGCCCCTTTTTTTGCCCTTCCGGGCCCAGCCGTGTAGATGTCGCCCGGCCATGGCCACCCATTCGCCCGTCGCGTCGTTCGTCGCTTCACCTTCCGCATCCGATCAGCTTTCGGTGCGGCCGTTTTTCGAGAACAAGGCACGCGCCTTCTGGATTCTCCAGGCGGTCGGCTGGTCCGGCTATCTGGTCCAGCGTTCGGTCGTCGGCATCTCCAACGGCTTTTCGCTGGAGAAGATCATCCCGGTGATCATCGAGGCGATCCTGGGCTATTGCATCACCCTGCTGCTCTCGACCCTCTATGGCTATTATCGCCGCCTGCCGCGCATCATGGGCGTGTTCCTGACGCTGGCGACGCTGGCGGCGGCGACGTTCCTCTATGCCGCGCTCAACGCCTTTTCCTTCTCGTTCATCACCACGACCCAGCCGGGGGTGACGGTCAGCCTGCTGATCGGCAATTTGTTCATCACCTTCAACGTGTTGGCGGGATGGTCGGCGCTTTATTTCGCGATCAACTATTATCTGATCGTCGAAAGCCAGATTGACGAGATGCGCGCGCTGGAGTTGCAGGCGTCGACCGCGCAGCTGGCGATGCTGCGCTATCAGTTGAACCCGCATTTCCTGTTCAACACGCTCAATTCCATCTCGACCCTGGTGCTGCTGAAACAGACCGAGCGGGCCAATGCGATGTTAAGCCGGCTGTCAGCCTTCCTCCGCTACACGCTGGCGAACGAGCCCACGGCGCATGTGACCGTGGCGCAAGAGGTTGAAACGCTGAAACTCTATCTCGAAATTGAGAAGATGCGCTTTGAGGATCGCCTGCGCCCGAGTTTCGAGATCGACCCCCGGGCCGAACGCGCACGCCTGCCGTCGCTGCTGCTCCAGCCCCTGGTCGAGAATGCCATCAAATACGCCGTCACCCCGCAGGAGGAAGGCGCGGAAATCCGTGTCGATGTGCGACTGGTCGGGCAACGGGTGCGGATCGCCGTATCCGATACCGGCCCCGGCTTGCACGAAATCCGTCATTCCTCAAGCGTTTCGACCGGCGTTGGACTGTCCAATATCCGCGAAAGGCTGGCCCAGGCTTATGGCCCGGACCATCGTTTCGAATCCCGCTCCGCGCCGGCTGGAGGGTTCTCGGTCGAGATCGAGATCCCCTTCCAGCTTGAGAATGTGAACAGAGAGGCCGCATGACCATCCGCACCATCCTCGTCGACGACGAGCCCCTGGCGATCCAGGGACTGGAGATCCGTCTCCAGGCGCACGAAGACGTCGAGATCATCGAGCGCTGCTCGAACGGGCGCGAGGCGATCCGCGCGATCAAGACGCACAAGCCCGACCTCGTCTTCCTCGACATCCAGATGCCCGGTTTCGACGGTTTCTCGGTGATCCAGGGCCTGATGGAGGTCGAGCCGCCGCTGTTCGTCTTCGTCACCGCCTATTCCGACCACGCCCTGCGCGCGTTCGAGGCGCAGGCGGTCGATTATCTGATGAAGCCGGTCGAGGAGGCGCGGCTGGCCGATACGCTCGACCGCGTCCGCCAGCGGCTGAACGAGAAGCGCGGTGCGGGCGAGGTTGAGAAGCTGAAGGAAGTGCTCGCCGAACACGCCCCCGAGGCGGTCGCCGACCTGAACGAGGGCGGCGAGGTGGCCTCCAGCCGCTTCGAGAAGCTGATCAACATCAAGGATCGCGGACAGATTTTCCGGGTCGATGTCGACACGATCGAGATGATCGAGGCGGCGGGCGATTACATGGTCATCAACACCGGCGACAACTCACTGGTCCTGCGCGAGACGATGAAGGATCTGGAAAAGCGGCTCGACCCGCGCCGGTTCCAGCGAGTGCACCGGTCGACCATCGTCAACCTGGACCTGGTCAAGCAGGTGAAGCCGCACACCAATGGCGAATGCTTCCTGCTGCTCGAGTCGGGCGCGCAGGTGAAGGTTTCGCGCAGCTATCGCGATGTGGTGGCGCGCTTCGTTCATTGAGGCCCCAGCCCCACCTCCGTTCGCACTGAGCGAAGTCGAAGTGCACGTTCCGCCTTTGATTGGCGGTGGGCTTGGCCTTCGACTTCGCTCAGGCTGAACGGAGGGCAGGACTCCTTCCAAGCCCGTTCACGCTGAGCGCACGTCCCACCGCACATGCGTCGCCCCAGCGCAGGCTGGGGCCTTTCACGATCGATCGGACAGAGCGGCCAGAGATCCCAGCCTTCGCCGGGATGACGAAGGGCTTACCGCAATCCCAGCATCTTGTGCGTCTGGAGCGTCAACCGCCAGCGCGGGCGCTCCATCACCATCGCGATACATGCCTCGCGATTGTCATCCGCGCGCGGATCATCGAGCGGCTGGAGCAGGTGGTTCGCGAAATCCCAGCCTTCGACTTCCGCCGGATCGATTCCCGCCTGCGGCCACACCAGCTTCAGTTCCTGCCCCGAACGCTGGACGACCTCCGACCCCGCCTTGGGGCTGATGCACACCCAGTCGAGTCGCGGATGCGCGGGCAGCGTCCCGTTGCTCTCGATCGCGATGAAGAAGCCCGCCGCGTGGAGCGCATCGACCAGCGCGTCGTCGACCTGGAGCATCGGTTCGCCCCCGGTCAGCACGACGAAACGCTCCGCCCGCTCGACGCCCCAAAAGCCCTCGACCGCCGCGACCAGCGCCGCCGCATCGGCGAATCGCCCGCCGCCCAGGCCATCGACTCCGACGAAATCGGTGTCGCAAAAGCGGCAGATCGCGCTCGCACGGTCCTGCTCGCGGCCCGACCAGAGGTTGCACCCGGCGAAGCGTACGAACACCGCGCGCCGCCCGGCCTGAACGCCTTCGCCCTGGAGCGTCAGGAACA
This sequence comes from Sphingomonas sp. GM_Shp_1, assembly GCF_026540895.1. Classification (GTDB taxonomy): domain Bacteria; phylum Pseudomonadota; class Alphaproteobacteria; order Sphingomonadales; family Sphingomonadaceae; genus Sphingomonas. Next base: position 36,248 of record NZ_JALNUR010000029.1, read on the forward strand.
TCTCCTTGACGGCATAGCTCATGCGCTCAGTCCCGCGGCTTGACCGCGTAAGCGGTGGGATCGGGAATCCCGGCCTCCTCGAACCCCTTGGAGCGCAGGCGGCAGCTATCGCACTCACCGCAATGCAGCCCCTCGGGCGTCGGGTCGTAGCAGGACCAGCTCAGCCCCATATCGACGCCCAGCCGCGTGCCCTCGCGCACGATGTCCGCCTTGGTCATGTGCTGGAGCGGGGCGTGAATCTTGAAAGGCTGGCCCTCGACGCCCGCCTTGGTCGCGATCTCGGCCAGCCCCTCGAAGGCGGCGATGAATTCGGGGCGGCAATCGGGATAACCCGAATAGTCGAGCGCATTGACCCCGATGAACAGGTCGCGCGCACCCGCCGCCTCGGCCCAGCCGAGCGCCAGGCTGAGGAAGATGGTGTTGCGGGCGGGGACATAGGTGACCGGGATGCCCGGCTGCACCCCGTCCTTGGGCACGTCGATATCGGCGGTCAGCGCCGATCCGCCGAATGCGGACAGATCGAGCGGCAGGACGATATGCCGCTCGGCCCCCAGCGACTCGGCGACTCGCGCGGCGGCGGCAAGCTCGATCTTGTGTCGCTGGTTATAGTCCACCGACAGAGCCAGGATGCGATAGCCTGCGGCCTTGGCCGAAGCAGCGGAAATCATCGAGTCCAGCCCGCCCGAAACGAGCACGACCGCCATGGGAGCAGAAGATGTCATGATGGGTGGGACCGCTACGCCGATTGTCGCGGTGTTGCAACCCGACGTACGGTGACGGTGTCGGGGAAAGGGCGGGACCGCGACCGGCCGGCCCGATGGGCGGCGCTGGATCGCGGTCCCGAAAAGGACCTGAACCGGGCATGCTGAAACCCGGACGAGGGAGTCTCCGCTACTGCAGAGACTCGGTTATGGACTTGGGCAGGTGAAAATCGGGTTAAGCCGCTGCGGTTTAATTCTTCAGCTTCCAGCCCTTGCGCAGCAGGATGTAGCAGAGCACCGCCATCACAACGTCGATGCCCAGCACGATCACGCCGCCCAGCGTCACCGGCGAGTCGGCCAGCCCCAGAAAGCCATAGCGGAAGCCCGAGATGACATAGAAGAACGGGTTGGCGTGGCTGATCGCGCGGAAGGCGGGGGCCAGGCCGTCGACCGAGTAGAAGGTGCCCGACAGCAGCGACAGCGGCACGACCACGAAATTGGTGACGGCGGCGGCATGGTCGAACTTCTCCGCCCAGATCGAGGTCAACACCCCCAGCAGCGCCAGGAACACCGATCCCAGCAGACCGAACCAGACGACCGCGAAGAAGGCGTGCGGCGTGACATGCACCCCCGGCCAGATCGCCATAGCGGCCCAGACGGTCAGCCCGACCAGCACGGCGCGCGTCACCGCGCCCCCGACCAATGCCGCCAGCAACTCGGCGGTCGACAATGGCGGCATGAGGTAATCGACGATCGTACCCTGGATCTTGCCGACCAGCAGCGAGAAGCTGGCATTGGCGAAGGCATTGTTCATCATGCCCATCACGATCAGGCCAGGTGCGATGAAATCGGCGAACGGCACTTGCATCCCCGCCACCGGCACGGCGTGGCGGCCACCCAAAGCGGTGGTGAAAATGATCAGATAAAGGAGCGTGGTGACCGACGGCGCCCAGATCGTCTGGAGCTGCACCTTGAAGAACCGGCGCACCTCCTTGATATAGAGGGTTCTGAGGCCGCCCCAGTTGATGTTCCGGATTACGGGCTCACCGGGGGCGGCACGCACCGCCGAGGGAATTTCTCCGATTGGGGGCTGGCTGCTCATCGCCATAGCGCGTAACCGTTGCCGTGGCCGCCCGCAACCCGGTACGATGACTGGCCGGTGCGATGATGAAGTAAGGAAAGGTTTCGAATGTCGTGGACCGATGAGCGGATCGATACGCTCAGGACGATGTGGGAAGCGGGACAGACCGCCAGCCAGATCGCCGAAGCACTGGGCGGGGTCAGCCGCAACGCCGTGATCGGCAAGGCGCACCGGCTGGGGCTTCAGGCCCGTCCGTCGCCGGTGAAGGCCAACGAGCCCGCCGCTGCCCCTGCCGCCGAGCCGGTCGTGGCCGCACCGCCGCCGCCACCTCCCGCGCCGGAACCCGAACCCGTGCGTGCCGCGCCGGTCGTCGAGGACGAACCGGAAGCCGAAGCCGCGCCCGTTCGCGAGCCGCAGCCGATCCTGCGC